>CAZJPO010000251.1:0-1555 GCA_964547865.1 uncultured Thiosulfatimonas sp. | reverse complement strand
CTTATTTCTACCGCACGGCGGCAGGGGCCGAGATTGATCTGGTGCTGGATTTTGGACATGAAATTTGGGCGGTGGAAATCAAGAAGACCACAGCACCGAAGTTAACCAAAGGCTTTCACATTGCTTGTGATGACCTGAAGCCAGCGCGAAAACTTGTGGTCTATGGCGGAAATGAGGCGTTTCAAATGAAAGAGGGCGTGATGGCAACCCCGCTGATCCAGCTCTTGAATGAAATAGACGGGATGAAAGACTAATGTCTGATTTCTCCGTTGCGATAGATTGGGTGGTAGAGCGCCAATGCATGAAAACCGACAAAGCCAGACCCATCGTGAACGGATTACCAGCGTTGGATATTGATTGATGATTTTCAAAGTTATCAAATCGAAAGCACATGTCCCCTCGGAGGGGAACAATATCGTCTATCTCCGAATCGATAACTGGAACGACTATTCATTCGTCACCATGTTCCAAGTATATGCGTTTGATGAGCATGGCAAACAGCATGAGCTTTCCAACATCAAGATCGGTTATGTTGGGCAAACTAAAGACGTAACAACCTACTCCTTACTTAACGAACCGTTTGGTTCTTTGCCAAAGGGGTATTTTTCGCTTGGAACAGATGTTGAATATTATAAAATGCTCGCCACGGACTTTTCTGCAGAATGGCGTGAAGAGTATCTCAAATGTTTGCAGGACGTTGTTTACAACCATCAAGTTTTGGAACAGGCGGAAAAAGAGAATGTTTTTCAAACCTCGCATCTTCGCGGCGTAAAAATCAATACCGTTCGTGACCAGTTCACTCGTATTTTGGGTGGTGAAGTAATCCTGACTGATTTTCATTTTGGCTTTGAGTTGCCTCCGGCAGAAACATTTGCTGGATTTGAGCTTGAATTTCACGTCGAGGCGAATTCCAAGCCCAGCACCAACATTCATGCTTTGATTGGTCGAAACGGAGTTGGAAAAACAACTCTGCTAAACTCGATGGTTAAGGTAATTGCCGATAGTTCCGAAATTGTGGCTAGTTTTTATACGGATAATCCCCTTTTTGGGCGAAAAAAAATCGAAGATGCCTTTTTTAGTAGTCTGGTCTCGGTTGCATTTAGCGCCTTTGATCCATTCGATCTGCCAGTTGAAAACGGCGACAAGGGACGTGCTACACAATACTCATACGTCGGATTGACCGATTATGCTGACGAAGGTGGAGCAATAATAAAATCAAAGCAGCAACTGCATGACGAGTTCGTCGAAAGCCTACAATTTTGTCTTAGTGAGAGTAGTCGAAAAAGTAGGTGGAAAAAAGCTGTATCCACACTGGAAAGTGATGGGAACTTCGCCGAAATGCATTTGCTCGACCTCGCAGAACTTGAAGATGATGAATTGAAAAACAGAGCGTTTTTTCTAATTGGGAAAATGAGTTCTGGCCACGCAATTGTTATTATAACACTGACCCAACTGGTTGCCAAAGTTGAAGAAAAAACGTTGGTTTTATTTGATGAGCCAGAAAGCCATTTGCATCCTCCTCTGTTAACAGCGTTGATGCGAAGCTTAAGTCAGT
>CAZJPO010000250.1:0-1557 GCA_964547865.1 uncultured Thiosulfatimonas sp. | reverse complement strand
ATACTGGATTTTAACTTTTTAACCTAAACACTGCTTAAGTGAACAGCATTGCCGCAATGCGGGGCTTTTTATTATTGGTTAACCTTAGCTTCAAAATACCGCTCTTTTCTATACAATAAAACTCCGTAGTCTTTTCGAGTCTTAACAGATATGGCAAAAACCAAAATAGCTTATGTTTGCACTGAATGTGGTGCTGAGTTCTCACAATGGCAGGGACAGTGTCAGACCTGTGGTGCTTGGAATACATTGAAAGAGTTTAAACTTTCATTCAGTAAAAAAACGACCGTAAATCGTGGTTATTCGGGTCCCTCTGAGCAGGGGGTGACCGCCATAAAAGAGGTCAACCTTGCTGAGGTGCCAAGGGTGACCTCAACCATGAGTGAGATCGATCGCGTATTGGGGGGCGGAATTGTCCCGGGATCGGTTGTTTTAATCGGTGGTGACCCTGGGGTGGGGAAATCATCTATTTTGCTACAAATACTGTGTCAGCTAAGTCTGCAAAATAAAGCGCTATATGTAACTGGAGAAGAGTCGCTACAACAAGTTGCTCAAAGGGCTCAACGGATGGACTTGCCGGACGATTCTCTAAAACTGCTACCGGAAACGGATGTTGAGACGATTTGTCAGATCGCTTCAGACGAGAAACCGTCAGTGATGGTGATTGACTCTATTCAGACCATGCAGCTTTCCGAGGTCAATAGTGCTGCGGGTGGCGTTTCCCAAGTGAGAGAATCTGCTGCCTTTCTAACGCGTTTTGCCAAGCAAAATAATATAGCCATATTTTTAGTGGGTCATGTTACCAAGTCAGGTGAAGTTGCTGGGCCACGTGTCCTTGAGCATATTGTCGATACCGTTCTGTTTTTAGAAGGGCAGTCGGATAGCCGTTTTAGAACGTTGCGAGCCATAAAAAATCGATTTGGCGCAGTGAATGAGTTGGGTGTCTTTGCCATGACTGAAAAGGGGATGAAACAGATTAAGAACCCTTCAGCGATTTTTCTAAGTCGCGGCGAAGAACCAGCACCAGGTTCTGTAGTAATGGTGGTTTGGGAAGGGTCGCGGCCGCTACTGGTTGAAATTCAGGCTTTAGTCGATGAATCGCCTTATGGTGCGCCTAGAAGGGTCACAGTTGGTCTGGATCAGAATCGTATTGCAATGTTGCTGGCGGTGATGCATCGCCATGGCGGTATTCAAGCGAGTGATCAGGATGTCTATGTCAATGTAGTAGGTGGTGTTAAGGTTGCAGAAACCAGTGCCGATCTGGCTTTGCTTTGTGCGATTCTTTCAAGTATGCGCAATCAACCCTTATCGCAAGAGCTGATCATTTTCGGTGAGGTTGGCTTGGCTGGAGAAATTAGACCGGTTCCAAGTGGTCAAGAAAGAATCTATGAAGCAGCTAAACATGGCTTTAAAAAAGCGATTGTACCCATTGGTAATCTGCCAAAAGAGTCCTTAGACAATATGGAGGTGATTGGCGTGAAAACCTTACAACAGGCTTTAGACGTTATATAGATATTGATATCAAAGGCCATTCATAAAATTTATTAGTATAAAAAATTG
>CAZJPO010000249.1:0-1581 GCA_964547865.1 uncultured Thiosulfatimonas sp. | reverse complement strand
CCCTGCAAGATAATCGAACACCAAGAGGGCAAGATCGTCGTGCAGTTCAATGAACCTCAAACGGCCATTGCACCTGGACAGTCGGTTGTCTTCTACAATGGTGACGACTGCCTTGGCGGTGGTATCATAGAACAACGTTTACATTCGCTTGATGAGCGAGAATAAAGAAGTAGATTATGAGCGATTACACACAACAAGATAAAACCATTGCACTGATAGGTATCTATCAAAGTGCCCAACTAGTCTATGAACTGGCTACAACAGGTAGAATTGATGACGAAGCCTTTAAGACCTGTGTCGACTCGCTTTTTATTGACGATCCAGGCACCACCATTGATGTTTATGGCGGAGAAGCAGAGAATATTCAAACTGGGGTTAAAGTCCTTTTAGCCCAAATGAGTTCAGATCCAGCTGTGCAAAATCGCAACATTGAAATTACACGCTATGTACTCAATTTAATGATTTTATCGAAAAAGCTCAAAGAGCTGAATCAACCACTGCACGACATTTTCAATATTTTAGAAACGGCGAAAGCACAAACCGAGCAGTTTGGCGATTTACATGAAAATGTCATTGCCACCTTAGCGAGAGCTTATAAAGAAAATGTCAGTGATGTCACACCACGTATTATGGTTAATGGTCACGGTGGGCATCTCCAAAACCCTAGGGTGGCAAATAAAATCAGGGCCTTGCTACTGGCGGGTATCCGCGCAGCCCTTTTATGGTACCAAGTTGGAGGTTCCCGCTGGGGACTACTGTGGTCAAGAAAAAAATATCTGCAAACAGCACAGACTTTGTACCGCCCCAAAGACAATGGTTCCGATAACAACTTTAACCCTCAATAATTCGATTTAACAGATTAAGAAATTCAAAATGAATATAGACATTATCCACAACCCATGTGAAATCTCCTTAAATGAGTTGGGCGTTACCTCATGGCCGATTTGGGAAAAAGAAATCTCCACCTTTCCATGGACTTACGATATGGATGAAACTTGCTATATTCTTGAGGGAGAAGTTTCCGTAACACCTGAAGGCGGCGAGCCAGTTTTTATTCAAGCTGGCGACTTAGTGACCTTTCCTAAGAACATGAATTGCGAATGGCAAATAACAAAGCCAATTCGAAAACACTACCAATTTAGCTGAAGAACTCACACTTCACTTCCTGTAAAAGACTCAACAATAAAAAAGCCCGGTTGAATGCGAAGATTAACCGGGCTTTTTAATGTTTGCTCATCAGCGCTTATTTCAGAATTTTGTAGTTCTCTTTTTTCTGAATATCGCTACCGATTTTAAAGGCTGCCAAACGAGCGACCATTTCAGACTCGGAAAATAGCTCTCCATAAGCTTTCTTCAGAGCATTCTGTTGTTCAGCTGAAACCTCAACGACTTTAATGTCATTTACCTTCATTAAGATCGTATCACCTGTCACAAGAGAGAACTGAGTCCAGCTTGCCTTGTCACTTGAAGGCTTAGGAGCTTTAAAAGCTTCAGAGACCATCTGAGGTAAAATGGTTTGAGTATTACGTTGAATCCAGCCCACCGTATGCCACTCAACACCATCACGCATCAAGGATTCAG
>CAZJPO010000248.1:0-1583 GCA_964547865.1 uncultured Thiosulfatimonas sp. | reverse complement strand
TTCTAGTCAAACAATAATCATTCTTATTGTAGGCTGCCTTTTTGTTCCCATAGCAGGATATGGAAATTATATTCTGTGTTATCTAGATAGTATGAAACTGAAAAGGGCACCGGAAAGGGCTACAAAAAAGAATGACACTTCTTAAGTGAGACTAAGTACATTTGTAACTTTAAAAGCTAAGAGCCTTCTTACCCTGGACAAAAAGCAAGTTTTTACAGCGAGGTTTAATGCCCGATTAGCTCTAATAGATACTGGCCATAGCTATTTTTATTGAGGGCTTCTGCCGTTTTCGTAACTTGTTCATCGCTTAGCCAACCGTTACGCCAAGCAATTTCTTCCAGGCAAGCAATCTTATATCCTTGACGCTTTTCAATGGTTTCCACAAACATGGCCGCTTCTAAAAGGCTTTCATGCGTTCCTGTATCTAGCCAGGCAAAACCTCGACCGAGTAATTCAACATGCAAGTCACCCCGTTCCATATACATCTGGTTAAGAGAGGTTATCTCTAGCTCACCCCGCTGTGAAGGCTTGACCTTTTTGGCCATTTCAACAACATCGTTGTCATAAACATACAGGCCTGTTACCGCATAATTAGATTTAGGTTTAGCGGGCTTTTCTTCAAGGCTTATCACCTTTTTATTGCGATCAAACTCAGCCACACCAAAACGCTCAGGATCTTTGACTTGATAACCAAACACAGTGGCTCCAGCCTCGCGTTTAACTGCACTTTTCAATAAAGGCGTAAAGCCCTGACCCCAGAAGATGTTATCACCCAACACCAAACAAACCCGGTCCTCAGCAATAAACTCCTCTCCCACAATAAAGGCTTGTGCCAACCCTTCAGGAAAAGGTTGAACAGCATACTGGAGATCAATACCAAATTGAGAACCATCGCCAAGCGCACGCTTAAAGTTGGCTTGATCCTCCGGGGTTGTGATAATCAGAATCTCCTGAATACCTGCCAACATAAGGACCGACAGAGGGTAATAAACCATTGGCTTATCGTAGATAGGTAAAAGCTGCTTAGAAACCCCTATCGTAATTGGATAAAGACGTTTTCCAGAGCCTCCTGCAAGTACAATTCCTTTCATATCCCTGCCCCCAATCTTTGTCGTTGAGCATTTTCTGACTGGACCTTTTCACACCACTCTTGATTGGATAAATACCATTCAACCGTCTTCCTAATACCTGATTCAAAAGTTTCATCCGGCGTCCAACCCAACTCATTTCTTATTTTTTCAGCGTCAATGGCATAGCGCATATCATGTCCTGGCCGATCTTCGACGTAGCAAATTTGTTCTTCATATTTAGTTTGTTTCGGTTTTACTTGGTCCAGAATTGAGCAAATAGTTTTGACGACTTCAATATTGCGTTTCTCGTTGTGACCACCAATATTGTATGTTTGGCCAACTTCGCCTTTGGTAGCAACAAGCACCAAGGCTCTGGCATGATCTTCTACATAAAGCCAGTCCCGGATTTGATTGCCGCTCCCGTAAACCGGTAACTCTCTGCCCTCGAGAGCATTTAAAATAAGGGGCTGACCCAGATAACTCATAATTTTGAACTATTAAGTTATGAGAAAA
>CAZJPO010000247.1:0-1584 GCA_964547865.1 uncultured Thiosulfatimonas sp. | reverse complement strand
GCTAAGACAATGGGTTAGAAAGCATCTGAACTAGTTATCTAGGACAGCCCCATTTTCTATCTGTTTAATGTTCAAGTCATGATTTTGGCATAGAGAATCATGGTTTGTTTTTGTCATCATCTGTCCTGTTCGCAGTTTTACTCAAAATTTGAGTGCTTTTAAAATAGTTTAAAGTTATGTTTGTTTCAGCGTAAATGCTTGGCATGTTAAGTGCTATGTTTCCCGTAATAAAATAGTTTTTTAAACGATGGTTTGATTAAGGATGTATGTCATGATCGATGTCATGAAGAATTACTGGCCCGCTTGGTTAATCACGATACTTGGTATTGGACTTAGTTTTCTCCAAATGCCGGTGATCAACGTGCTTGTGCTGATACTTATCTCGGTGGTTTGGACGGTTATGGTGGCAAAACTTGCCCCGTCAGAAGGCTCTTCGGATCAAGTTAAAGGCACTGAAGAGGTCAGTGTTCAAGAAGCCCCGCCTGCTAGGAGCTCAATTGCTCAATATCAAAACGCTATCCTTCAGATAAAGACTGCCGATCAGTCTATGCGAGAAATTATGAACGACATGGATAAGGTGGTTTCTCAAGAAGTTGATGTTGTCGCGGATGAGCTAGAGCAAGTTAAAACCCTTGTGGCCGAAGCCATTGAAACTCTTAACAATAGTTTTTCAGGTTTACATGAGCAAACTCAGGCTGAGTATGAGTTGGTTGTGTCTTTAATTGATAACTTGGGTGGCGGTGATGGCACTTCCAGCGAGATGAGTATTGAAAAGTTCTCTCATGAAATCAAAGGGGTTTTACAGTATTTAATTGATCTCATTATTAAAGGCAGTGAGAGCAGTAACCAGACGGTTGCTAAAATTGACGATATGGTGGGTCAAATTGAATCTATTTTCCATCTACTTGAAGATGTGAAAGGCATTGCCGATCAAACCAACTTATTAGCATTGAATGCAGCCATTGAAGCGGCTCGCGCAGGTGAAGCTGGGCGCGGTTTTGCGGTCGTTGCCGATGAGGTTCGTAAACTCTCATTGAATTCAAATGTGCTTAATGAACAGATCAGAAAACAAGCTGAACAAGCTAGAGTCACGGTTGATCAGGTGCGCGGTATTGTCAGTGAAACCGCCAATAAAGATATGGAGCATGCACGCTCATCTCAAACTAAGGTTGGGGGCATGTTGAATGACCTTGAAGAGATGAATTCAGGTATTTCGACTAAATTAGGAGATGTCTCAGGAATGATTTCTGAAATTGAAGTCAGTGTCTCTAATGCTGTACGCTCATTGCAGTTTGAAGATATTGTTCGCCAGTTAGTTGAACAGGTAATGAATCATCTACAAAATCTGAATGACTTTACAAAAGATGTTGATCAATTTATTGATGAAAGTCAGCAGAACCCAGCTAATACTGAGGAAGAGTACAAAAATAGAGTGGAAGCCTTAAGACAGCGTATTCATGAAAAGCGCGAAGAAATTGAGTCTGGCAGAATGGCGCGAGTCAGCACAGAAACGATGGAAGAAGGTGAAATAGAACTTTTCTAATCAAGTTCAATAAAACTAATAAAAAAGCCCCTTTAATAGGG
>CAZJPO010000246.1:0-1613 GCA_964547865.1 uncultured Thiosulfatimonas sp. | reverse complement strand
GTACTTAGGATATCGATCTTCTCACATGCAATTTTGCCATCTAAAACACCGCTTAGTACAATGCTTCTGGCTTTGATCATCCCATTGACCTGGCCATTGACACCAATCGAAACATCAAACTCACTATCAATGATGCCTTCAATCTTGCCATCAATATGCAGAGAGCCATGGAGATCGGTCATTTCACCACTGATGAAACATCCTTCAGCGATAATTGTTTTTCCACCTTCTGGACGTTTCGATTTACGCTTTGACTTAAAGATGCCCATGGTACCCCTTCTACTTGATCAAAAATTTTGTCATATGCTTCCATCTTCCATTTATCAAATGGCAGTGGATTAAGCTTATGATGTAAAAACCAAACTTCATAATGAAGGTGGGGACCCGAAGACCTTCCGGTTGACCCAACCTCGCCGATTTTTTGCCCTTTTTGAACCAGGTCACCTGTCTTAACAGATCGCTGGCTTAAATGGGCATATCGCGTTTTAAAACCATTAGAATGCTGAATCGTCACCAAATTTCCAAAACCCGTCGACTTACTAAAAGCCGAAAAACTGACGACTCCATCAGCGGTGGCAACAACCGCATCACCGGTCTTAGACCGATAATCAATACCGCCGTGCAAATGACGTTTTTTAGTTATGGGATGCTTTCTATACCCATACTTACTAGTGATGCCTTTATACTCAGCGACAGCATGACCACTAGGAATTTTTGTCATCATCATGGTTTTACCCAGCCCGCTTAGCTGAACCTTCTTCACTCGCTCATCATAGGGCAGCTTTTCAGGTTGATCGGCATCGACGCCAACCAAATCTTCTAAACCCTGTAACGATTGATCCAAATATTCAACTTGAGCACTTTTTTGCGACAGTGCTTTTTCAATGCGGTCTCGGTCTTCAACCAAGCCCTGATAATCAGTCCGAGCCTTACTCAAGGCCTCATTATGAGAAGCAATACTCGCCTTATTCTGCTGTTCAAGCTTCTCTGCCTGAGTGGATAGCCACCAAAGAGAAATACCTCCAACAACCCATATAAGCAACAGAATAAACACAATTGCCCACACAAACCTTTTTACAAAGTGTTTGAAGGAGTAGTGACGTGAACCGTGCACATCACTAATGGTAATCGTGAAATAGTTCCTCATAGGAATTTTGGAGTTAAATCGTAATTATAGAGCAGCCAGTACTGCGTCACCCATTTCGCTACAAGTAACCTTAGTCATACCGTCTTCATAGATGTCACCAGTACGCAGACCTTGATCAAGTACCTTGCCTACCGCGTTTTCAATTTTAACTGCTAGGTCTTCGCGCCCCAGCGAGTAACGCAACATCATTGCTGCTGAAAGAATCGTCGCCAATGGGTTCGCTAGGTTTTGACCCGCGATATCCGGAGCAGAACCGTGACTCGGCTCATACATACCCTTGTTATTAGCATCCAGAGAAGCAGAGGCCAACATCCCGATAGAACCTGTCAACATCGAGGCTTCATCAGACAAAATGTCACCAAACATATTACCAGTTACCATGACGTCGAACTGCTTAGGATTGAGAACCAACTGCATTGCCGCGTTATCAACATACATGTGATTAACTTCAACTTCAGGATACTCT
>CAZJPO010000245.1:0-1634 GCA_964547865.1 uncultured Thiosulfatimonas sp. | reverse complement strand
ATCAGATAACTTTACTACTTAATAAGCTTTAGTTGAATAGCTAAGATCAAGTTTTCAATTAATCATTAACAATGAAGCAGAAATAGAGTGGAAAACTAGGACCAAGAGTACTGTAGGTAAAGAATCAGCAAACGTTTCCACCCAAAATAAACCCAGGCAAATCAGAGGGCTTCGCACCAAGGCTCGAGAAAATACCGCCCGCCCTTTAAAGTTGAAGCCTGACTTTTTGTGTTTGATAGATAAAAAGTAAGAACTATAGCTAAAGGGTTATTTCTTAAAGTCAGAAGAAGTTTAGAAACGGGTCAAGCGAAAAAATATCAACGGGTCATAACTGATATATATAGAGAATGGTTTTCCTGCTATCGGACAGTTCCCATATTTCTGAAGGCTCTACATCAGGTATAGCAAAACTATTACTCACAAAAGTACTGCCCGGCACCATCTCATCCTTTACTTTCTTCCATAGTTTTGGCATCGGTTCAGGTGATAAAAAGGCATACACCACATCATAATAAGCCAGATCAGTTTTCCAGAGATCCATTGCAAAAGTTTGCCCGCCCCTAAAAAAGGTATACACCTTTGATAATAGGTAAGGAATTGGAGCCGTTTCCACGCCATGCGATTCGCTAACCGCCTTTAACTGAGACATAAAAGTGACGTTGCCCCCTAAACCACAACCCAAATCGAGAAAGTGAATATCTTGCTTCGCCTTAACAAGGGTTTTCAAAGCTTGCCGAGTGGTCTCATTCGTTAGATAAAGTGGCACCCTCTCTTTAAAAGCATTGCTGAACACCAGCCAAACAACCACAAATAGAACCAATGCCCAAAGTGGATCAAATCCACTTAACAAACCGACATATAAAGCAACTGGCATTAAAAACTGGATCCAACGCCACCAACTTGGCAGACCAAACTTAGCTGTCAAAATCGCGGCCCCTGCACCTTGAAGTATCACCAATAACCAATCAGGATAAGGCGGCTCAACAATCAAGCTCGCTAAGTAAACTCCAGCAGCCAAAAACCCTAGAACCAATAACTGAACCGCAATCGCGGTCACTATTTTAGGCAACCCTACTCTCCTCAATCACACAAAAAAACCAAACTAAACCCAAACTGCACCAATATAAAACATTAACTCATGATTTTGCATATAAATACCGTTGAATTTATCCCAATGCATTGTTTTATATGTGTTTTTAACTTTTTGGCACAAACAGTTCTTTAGACAAGTTGAACGTATTTTTTTAATTTATAACTGAGAGGTTAGTATGAAACTGGTTGTCGCAATTATCAAACCTTTTAAGCTTGACGACGTCAGAGAAGCCTTGCATGACATTGATGTGCACGGAATGACGGTTACAGAAGCAAAAGGGTTCGGTCGCCAGAAAGGCCATACCGAAATTTATCGTGGTGCAGAGTATGCCATTGAGTTTTTACCAAAGCTAAAACTAGAAATCGCTATCGGCGACGAAAAAGTTGAAAGCGTGATTGAAGCCATTAGCTCATCTGCCAAAACAGGCAAGATTGGTGATGGAAAAATCTTTGTCATGCCTCTTGAAGAAACAGTTCGCATCCGAACTGAAGAAACTGGCGACGTAGCTCTTTAATTAAAGGAATTGATCATGGAACAAGTA
>CAZJPO010000244.1:0-1646 GCA_964547865.1 uncultured Thiosulfatimonas sp. | reverse complement strand
TGATCATGTTTGTCATGATCATGGTGCTCGTGACCGAACAGTTTATTGAAGAAGTCTGACAGGTGTCTCATAACATGGAATTTATCGTGGCTATGCCCTGTATGGTCATGGCTTTCTTCATGGTGATGACCGTCATGCTGGTGGCCAGTTTCGTGACCATGGTCTTCATGGGCGTGGTCATGGCTCTCAACTCCTCCAACAGAGATATATTGCAATTGATAATTGCCCTGTATAACGACATGATCATTAATCGATAAACCGTTTTTGATTTCAATGTGGTGGCCATTTTTTATGCCCGTGACGACCTCTCTTTTTTCAACATGCAGACCATTTATGACATAGACAAAATAGCTTCCTAAATCTCCAAGTACCGCCTTTTTAGGCACGGCCATAACAGGGTTGTCATTACCGGTAAAGACTTCCATTTTGGCCTGTAGGCCGGGTTGAATATCACCTTTTGGCGTATTGATCAGCGCATAGATAGAGAAGGTACGACTAGTGGGGTCAATAACTCGGTTGATACGCTGAACCTTTCCATGTATGTGTCGATTAGGATTAATATCAAGATGCACTTCAGCCAACTGGTCAACCTTAATAGAGTTGATATCAGGGGTTTCGTAGATAGCTCCGCGAACCAGCATTTTACTCGGATCACCTATCTCCATGATTGTGCTGCCGGCTTCTACAATCTGTCCAGTACCTACTGAAAGGCTCATCACAAAACCATCAATAGGTGCATATTTTGTAACTGTTCTACTGCCGACCGTTATAGGCTCCAAGCTAACTAGTTTTTGGCCTTTTTTGACTTTTTCTCCAACGGCTACCTTAATACTCAAAATTTTGCCGCCAAATCGAGGTGAGATAACGGCTCGTTTTTCGGGCAATAATTCAGTAAAACCGAGCATGTCGACCGTTTTTTGAATGGGCATCATCTCAACTTTAGCGGACTGTATATCTAAATTATTCACCTGCTGCTTGGTCAGCTCAAAATTTGTTGCAGGGCCTGCACTTTGAGCAAATGCGCTTTCACCATGATCGTGACCCGCACCTGCAAAAACCGGAGCAGTGAAAGCACTAAATACGAGAGTGATTAAGAAGATTCGTTTCATATTAATATTCTCCTTCATAACTGAAGCTTCGCCCGATCAGGCTTTCTAATTCAATTCGTGTTTCGATCACATTTAATTCGGCTTGCAAGGCCTCATTTTCGACTTCGGTGATGCGTTCATACATTTGCAGAAGCTCAAAAATTGATGCTTGTCCATAAGCGAACTTTTGATCGGTTATCGATTCAACCTCCTGCCAAATTGGCAAAATATTGTTGCGAAAGTTGTCTGCTGTTTGTTGTGCAGATTTGGCTTTTTTATAGGATGCCTCCAATACTTTATTAAAGTTATTTCTATTTAGGCTGTTGAGGCTGGTTTGAGATAAGGTTTGCTCTGCTTTGGCTCTAGCTAGTTCTGCGTTGTTTCTATCCCAAATTGGTAGGGCTATACTTACTCCCAGGATTAAACTCGTGTTATGGTCATCAAAATTACGTTCAATAACCGCTTTTGGAGTAAATTCGGAAAACACTAAATCTTCTTTGGCAACAGCAAGGCGTTTTTCAGCAAGATCATTTCTGGGTTTTAAAAGCGCAAGAATGC
>CAZJPO010000243.1:0-1782 GCA_964547865.1 uncultured Thiosulfatimonas sp. | reverse complement strand
GTTCACGGGTTCCGCTCGACCTTCAAGGATTGGGTCAGTGAAAATACTTCAGCGCCCCGCGAAATCGCCGAGATGAGCTTGGCGCATAAAGTTGGATCAGACGTTGAGCGGGCATATGCAAGGTCGGATCTCATAGAAAAACGCCAGAACTTGATGAAGCGATGGTCGGCTTTTTGTAGCGGTGTAAATATAGGTAAAACATGAAGCAGCTCAAAGCACAAACAAGCGGTTGGTCATTTATTCTTGAGCCTGAAGCGCGATGGTTAGCTGTGGAGTGCATTTTGATGGCTACCCGGTTGCAGCTTAACTTCCACAAACTTTTTTGGGGTGCGTTGTGCGACGAACTTGTTTCGTACCAAAAAAAGAATGAGAATTCGTTAAGCCTATTAAGGAGAGCGGGTTACCAAGGGATGACTGTTGCTCTTGACGAATGCAGGATCGGTTACCTAGCCGCTCGAACAGATTGGGCAAAGATTCACAACAACGAACTTATCCCGCTTGGTCGTGCTCTGGAGCATATGATAACAGGCAGCTCACAGAAATCAGCAATTAATAAAGCTATTAGAAGTTATCAGAAAATACGTGTTGACATTAAAGGTAGCCGGAACAGCAAAAATGTGGATATTCCTGATTTCTTAGAATGGCCAGATGGATATAAATTCCTTTCTGTAGATAGCTTTCAGAAGCGCTTTAAATACTATAGGTGTGTACTGCCTTATGCATACATCTATTATCGAAACAGAGACTTTAATGCTTGGGCAGGTCTCATACCAGACGAAAAAAACCCTATCATTCTTCCTGATGACTTTACCGTTTGGAATGAGCGCATGTGGAAACAGCTCCAAGATACACGTCGGATTCGCTTTAGGCATCCAGACGAGCCTATTTCCATTAAATTTCAGTAACTTACAATCTGGTCGACACTCCCCTATTAACAACGAACATAAACCAAAGCAATTATTCAACATCAAGTCACACTTATATGGAGTTGAATAAATGGAATTACAGGTTTTTGAAGTTGACCGCTTATATGATGATACTGACAATGAGCTTGATCTAATCGCGCCAAAAACAAAAAGGGCACAATGGCGCCATCGCCGCATAGGGCCCTCGTATCTAAAATTTGGAAGACGTGTGAAATATCACGGTGCTGATCTTAATTCTTGGGTCAATGGCAACCGTGTGGAAACCGCATGCGGAGAGTTTCAGCAATATAGTTAAGTTCGCCTTGTGTGAGCGCTATTTGACCCAGCAATCCAAGTTAGCAAAAGACGGTGCCTTCATATGACTGATTTAGAAAGCTTTAAGCCCATACGCATTCAGTGGCACAAAGCGCTGTTCGCAACCCATCTATTAACTGGGTTTGAGAAAGCATTGGCAGCATATTTGGTGAATGTCCGATTGAATTGGAAAACCGGACAGTTAAACCCGACAGTTGCAACCATGGCGCGAGATATGGCCGTGCAACGTCGGACAATCCAGAGGGCGGTCAACAGGCTTGAACATCTTGGATGGTTTTCAACAGATCGTGGCAACGGAAGAACGCGCGCATCAAACTATGGGATCACAGAAGAATCCATTCAAATTGCACGGCAAATTAAGACAACATGTGCAGACCTAAAGGATGACAGCCACGTCACCCTTTCGATAGTTAAACCGTGGCAAGAGCGTCGTAAAAGGGTGACACCACTGTCACATAAAAGGCGACAGGAATGTCACTCAAAGAGTATAAGAGAAAATAATAAGAAAGAATATGGCCAGACTTCACAATTTGGCTTCTCA
>CAZJPO010000242.1:0-1789 GCA_964547865.1 uncultured Thiosulfatimonas sp. | reverse complement strand
CAGTCCTAAATAAAGGGCACCAAGTAATCAGCTAAGGACTGATGGTTTTTCTCGGTGTCTTCAGAGAGCGGCTTATGAGCTTTGTGTGCATTGTCGTAATCTGTAATGGCATTGCGGGTAATTTTAAGCAACCTGCTCTCAAGTTTATTAACATCCTTCACCTCTCTGAGGTGGCGGTGTACTTTAATAAATTTTTCTTGTAGCAGGTCTTCCGAATCACGGTTTGATTCAACGTTACTTTTTATAAAGCCGAACAGTTTATGATGAAAGGCTTTCCAAAAAAACTCAATGTTTTCCATACCCATAAATTGGCGTTTAGAGGGGTATTCTAAGATATCGTAAATAAATTCGAATGGAATAATCAGTCGATTACTTTTGAGCGTAGTAGAATCAAACTGTTGTTTTAATAGCTGTTGTTTTTTTATGAGTAGTGTTAAAGTTTGCGCACTAAATTTTAGAGTGCAGTACTGGAGATTATTGTGGTTCAGACTTTCGACCAATTACACCAAACCGTTTCTACGGCAATTAGCCAATTTTTAGAATCAAACGCTGAGACGTCAATTGATTTTGTGATCGCCGATAATGGCTCCTGTTCTATGACAAACCATACGAATGGCAATAAAATTAGCTTTATGCTGGCTAAGTTCGGAAGTGAATTCAAAATCGGTTTTGCCTTTTTTGAAAAAGATGAAGAGCAGCCTGACTGGTTAGATGATACTTTCAATACAGAGTTTGATGAGAAATTTGTCACCAACCTGATTACTGAGCAACTATTGCCTGATCCGGTTTTTTAGCCCTGTTAGTCTTAATAGCCTTATTGAATGGATAAAAAAGTAGGGCCTTTACCTCTCTAAGTTCTTTAGCTTTAAGAAGCCTCACGTTTTTATTAACCTCTTTTCATAAAAAAATTCCGGGCTTAAGAGACCTTTATGAAAAACCACATAGGCCATTTGATGAACAGGAACGGTTAGAGACCTTAAGATCCTTAAGAGTCTTGGATACACCAGCTGAAGAACGCTTTGACCGCGTTACACGTCTGGTTAAGAGATTGTTTAATGTTCCCGTTTCTCGCGTCAGTCTTGTCGATAGTAACCGTCAATGGTTCAAATCCTGTTTTGGACTGCCTGTTTTAGAAACCGATAGAGACATTTCTTTTTGTGGTCATACCATTCTGGATGACTGCGTGCTGGTTATCGAGAATGCCTTAGAAGATGAACGGTTTTCTGACAATCCTTTGGTTACAGGAGAGCCTAATATTCGATTTTATGCGGGCTTTCCATTAAGAATGCCAAACGGAATGAAGATGGGGACTCTATGCCTAATCGATGACCAACCAAGAGTTTTCACAAAGGAAGATGAAGAGACCCTAAAAGATCTAGCCAGCATGGTCGTTGATGAGCACATCTCTACTCAGCTTGCCACGATTGACGAATTGACAATGATTTCTAATCGCCGAGGTTTTTTAGAGCTCAGTCAAAAAGGGATTTCTCAATGTAATAGACACAATGAGCGTGCGATCCTTTTATACTTAGATTTAGATCACTTTAAAGCAATTAATGATAATTACGGCCATGATTGTGGTGATAAAGCCTTAATTGAGTTTTCAAAAATGTTAAGTCAGGTTTTTCGCGAGACTGATATCTTTGGCCGTCTTGGAGGGGATGAGTTTGCCGTTCTAATTTCTGATGCATCGGAAAGCTCAGTCGAAGAAATCGAAGCGCTAACAACCTGCTTTATTTTTTATCCCCTTAGCTAACCCTTAAGCCAATTGAAAACTTTTTGTTTGATA
>CAZJPO010000241.1:0-1808 GCA_964547865.1 uncultured Thiosulfatimonas sp. | reverse complement strand
CCAATATGGGGGCGTTGAACGCCAACCGTATTTTGGATGCAACTAGCCGTGAACAATCGGTCGCTATGGAGCGATTGACTTCTGGTAAAGCGATTAACCGTGCGGCAGATAATGCAGCTGGGTTAGCGGTTGCGACAGAGATGACTAAACAGGTTATGGGTCTGGATCAGGCAGTCAGAAATGCCAATGACGGGATCTCCCTTATTCAAACGGTTGATGGTGCGACAGATGAAATCGTGAATATGATGCAGCGTATGCGTGAGCTAGCGGTGCAGTCTATGAACGGTACCTATACTGACGCTAACCGTGACCAAATGGATGCGGAATTCCTTCAGTTGCAAAGCGAAATTGACCGTGTGGCCAACACCACTAAATTCAATGGAACTGCGTTGTTAAGTTCAGCGAACTCTATTGAAATGCAAGTGGGTTGGGAAACGGCAGCGGCTGATCAGATCACTGTGCAAGCACGAGATTTGAATTTGGCGGCATTGAGTATTACGGGTGATTCCATCTCAACGGCAGCCTTGGCTTCAGATGCAATTTCAGCGATTGATAATGATCTTTCAGATATCAATATCTATCGTGCAAACTGGGGTGCAGTTCAGAACCGTTTGGAATCAACGATTTCTAACTTGCAGAATGTTTCTGAGAATACGAGTGCAGCGCGCTCTCGAATTCAAGATGCGGACTTTGCGAGAGAGAGTGCCAACCTTGCTCGAACTCAGGTTCTTCAGCAAGCAGGGATGAGCATGCTGTCTCAATCAAATCAGCAGTCTCAGAATGTAATCAGCCTGTTGAGTAATTAGGCAAAGTAATAAGTAGGAGAGGTTGTTATGGACATTAAAAGTGTATCCGCCTCTGCAGTCAGCAGAACCCCTATGCAGATGGAGCATAAAATGGTCGATACCACGATTGTTCCAAAGCAAGTTCAAGAGGCTGCGGCACCTTCTCCCAACCCTGTTGTCAGTTCTGAAACACTGAAAGACATGACTCAGGCGATTGAAAAAGTAAATCAACAGCTTGTTCAATCTGGCCAAAATATTATGTTTTCAGTTGATCAGAACACACAATCATCGGTTGTGAAGGTGGTTGACAGAGGTACAGAGGAAGTGATTAAACAATTTCCTAGTGAGAGCTCTTTGGAGATGATTGCAAATATTCAGAGATATCTTGAATCTGTTCAAAATGGTCAACGTGACAATTTGACAGGCTCTTTGTTAAATGAAATCATATAGGTATGAAAGCTTATGATGCTTATATGGTTTGAGAAATAGTAATGGGAGGAGTGTGAATGAATGACATAAATGTTATAAAGTCACAGGATGCAAGTTTGCAGGCTTCTAAAGCTGTTCCTATCTATGAGCCAAAAATAGATCCTCAAACTCGGGTTACTGAGAAAGAGGCGTCTAAACTTCAGCCTGCCGTTAAGGAACGGGCTGAAGTTAACCCAAATTCTGAAGTTTTAGATAATAGCGAAGGTTTATTGGAAGAGTTAAACAGTAATCTTGAGTTGCTACAAAGTTATCTAAAGTTTGAAAAAGATGAAGATACTGATCGGATGGTGTTCTTCATTAAAGACAGCGAGACGAATGAAGTGATTCGTCAGGTTCCCGCCAAGGAACTGTTACAGATATCAAAACAAATATCGGATTATTTAGAAACCGTCAAAAGTGTGAATGAAGAGGTTTCTATTCCGGCGGGGCTGATTACCAATCAAGTGGTATAGCTCCAACCCTTTTCCCTTGTGTGTTTGCGGCCTTTTGGTCGCTTTTTTTTTGCCCAAAATTTGTCTGCCAAAACGCTGATAT
>CAZJPO010000240.1:0-1822 GCA_964547865.1 uncultured Thiosulfatimonas sp. | reverse complement strand
AGTCTGAGTTTATTCAGGGTATGCGTGTGACGGACACTGAGACCATGGATATTGTCGAAATGGTACTGGGTGGATTAGTGAATAAAGAGATCGTAAATTTAATTCACCAAGCGGGTGGTAATGCAGTTGGCCTGACAGGGAAGGATGGCAACTTGATCTGTGCGAGAAAAATGGAAATGACCTCTTTCAACGAGGATATGAATGCGCCGGAGATAATTGACTTAGGCCACGTTGGAGAAGTGGGTACTATTAATACTAAAGTCCTTGAGATGCTGATTGAAGATGACTTTATTCCGGTTATTGCCCCTGTGGGTGTTGGTAAAGATGGCCACTCTTATAATATCAATGCCGATTTGGTAGCAGGTAAAATCGCAGAGGCATTAGATGCTGAAAAATTGATGCTGTTAACGAATACACCGGGCCTTCTAGATAAAGAGGGCAACCTTTTGACCGGGTTGAATGCGCAATCGGTTGATAAACTCGTAGAAGATGGTACGATATACGGAGGTATGCTGCCAAAAATTCAATGCGCTTTGGAGGCGGTACAAAACGGGGTGCACTCTTCACACATCGTCGATGGCAGAGTCGAGCACGCGGTTATGTTAGAAGTATTTACCGATGAAGGTGTCGGTACTTTGATTACTGCTTAATAATTTAAATAAAACTACTAGAGAGGAAACCATGGATTTTGAAGTCTTGCTAGCTGACTATGCAATGCCTTGGGCAATTAAGGTTGTAATGGCTCTTGCCATTTTTGTGATTGGTCGATGGGTTGTTAAGCTCATTGTTAAGTTGGTTAAGAAGCTATTGAATCGTTCAGAAATGGATGAAATGCTGATTAACTTTGTGGCGTCAATTGTTAACGCGATTCTATTACTATTTGTCATTATCGCCGCCTTAGATCAACTGGGTGTAGACACGACTTCACTAGTGGCTCTGATCGGTGCGGCCGGTTTAGCGATTGGTTTGGCACTACAAGGCTCAATGCAAAATTTTGCGGCGGGCGTTATGATTTTGGTCTTCAAACCGTTTAAAAGTGGTGACTTTATCGAAGCCGCTGGCGTTGTGGGTGTGGTTGAAACGGTGAACATCTTTAGCACAACTATGCGCACGGGTGATAATAAAGAGGTCATCGTGCCGAATGGTGCAATCTACAGTGGTGCAATTACCAACTATTCAGCTCGTGATACTCGTCGAGTGGATATGGTGTTTGGGATCGGTTATGACGATGATATTCGTCAAGCCAAACAGATTCTAGAAAAGTTGGTTGCTGAAGATGAACGTATCTTAAAAGACCCTGCTCCGGTTATTGCTCTTTCAGAGCTTGCGGATAGCAGTGTTAATTTTGTGGTTCGACCATGGGTAAACTCAGCTGACTACTGGGCAGTGATGTGGGATATGAATGAGAGCGTTAAGTTGGCGTTTGATGATGCCGGTATCTCTATTCCTTATCCACAAATGGATATCCATATGCATAAACAGGAAGCTTAATCGAACGATTTTAAGCTGTGTTTTCAAGCCGCTCAATGAGCGGCTTTTTTATTTTTTAAAACCGGATAAACAGTTTGCTTGTGGCATACAATAGCGGCATGGAATTATCTGAACAGCTGCTTTTATTTGTTATCTCATTCATTGCTAATTTATTCTCTGCTTTAGCGGGTGGGGGAGCAGGATTACTTCAACTTCCAGCACTGCTTTTCTTAGGACTGCCTTTTGGTGTGGCTTTGGCAACTCATAAGGTGGCCAGCGTTTTTTTGGGCTTGGGTGCAACAGCCAGACACTTAAAGTCATCGACTTTTGATTGGAAATTTTCAGCCTTTAT
>CAZJPO010000239.1:0-1826 GCA_964547865.1 uncultured Thiosulfatimonas sp. | reverse complement strand
CTAAATAAGTTGAGTAAGGGATTTGTATTGGCAGAATTGAAATCATTCCGCCATCATAGAACAAAGCTTATTGATAAGTAAAGAGTTGTATTTGGGTGGTGTTTTTACAGAAGATTGGTGTGGTTTTTTTTGGACCGCTTAGTTCGATTTTTTCGTATAAGGCGCAACTAAAACCACTTGGATACCGTTTACTTTGCCTTCGATGTGTCTAGGGTTATCAGTTAAGTGGATGTTTTTCACCATGGTGCCGCGTTTCGCAGTAAAGCCTGCGCCTTTCACGTCAAGGTCTTTGGCAATGGTGACATCGTCGCCTTCTTGCAATAGGGTGCCATTAATGTCTTTAGTAGGTTCTCTATCATCATCTTCATCTGGCATGCCAGCTTCGGCCCACGCCTTCATCTCATCATCTAGATACATCATGTCCAATAAGTCCATTGGCCAACCTTCGGCTTTTAGACTATGTAGCACACGGTAGGAGAGAACTTGTACTGCGGGCACTGGTGACCACATGCTGTCATTCAAACAACGGAAATCATTTGGATTCATGCTTTCAGGGTTTTCAATCTGAGAGCGAATGTTTTCACAGAGTAAAACTGATTGGTCTGCAGAGCAGTCACACGGAGCCACTTCATAGACAGAAAGGTTATCTTCTGATCCAGACAGTTCACATTTATTCCCACTGCGTTCAATTAGGGCTTGCTCTACGCTCATCAGTTGACCTTTTATTTGTTACTCGTTTGAACCGAGTATTATGCCAGAATGATTTGCTGGTCAGCCCTTGAAATTGAAAATGAATGGCTCTATTTATGCTAGGTATACAGAAAAACCAAATCTTCAGTTGAAAATATGACACTCCCCCTGAGATAGGCTTGGGGTAGAATACTGTCGGAAATAATGAAGAGATTAAAAGGAATAAATTTCAGCTTATGCCGTATTCACCTGAACATGATGATGGTAATCTACTCTTAGAGACTGCAAAACCTAAAGTCAAACCGCCGCGGAAATATCAGGTGGTATTACTGAATGATGACTACACACCAATGGAGTTTGTCGTTGAGGTTTTACAGCGTTTTTTTGGGATGGATGAGACCAAGGCGAATGCCATTATGCTGTCCGTTCACCATGATGGTAAAGGAATATGTGGTGTCTATAGTTGCGAGATTGCCGAGATGAAAGTACAACAGGTCAATAGCTATTCTCGCGCGAATAAACACCCTTTAATGTGTCAACTTGAGGTGGTCTAGGATGTTGAGTAAAGAACTACAAATGACTCTGAGCAATGCATTTAGTGTGGCGCACGAGTATGAGCATGAATTTGTAACACTCGAACACCTTTTATTAGAACTGCTGGGTATTCCTGCTGTGCAAGAAGTGGTCAAAGCCTGTGGTGCCAATATTGAAAAGATTGAAGAGGGCTTGGAGCAGTTTCTAGAATCTGAAATGGTGTCGCGTCGTCCAGATGATCTCCAGCCGACCATGAGCTTTCAACGAGTGATTGAAAGAGCAATTTATTTAGTACAGTCTAACGGTTATCCTGAAGTGACGGCGGTACATGTATTGGCTTCGATGTATGCCGAACAGGATTCTCAAGCGGTTTATCTTCTAGAGAGCAATGGCGTTGAAAGAGTTGATGTTTTAAGTTTTCTATCGCACGGTGTGACCGCGGCGGATTCTGGCGACTATTTGCCGGCGACTAATGAAGAAGACGAAGAGCAGGGTGAAGGTGCTGCTGAAGCCCAAAATTCACCACTAGATAAATTTACAACCAACTTGAATCTGGAAGTTGAAGAGGGGCGTATTGACCCTATTATTGGACGTGACTGGGA
>CAZJPO010000238.1:0-1855 GCA_964547865.1 uncultured Thiosulfatimonas sp. | reverse complement strand
GCCCAAAACAAGTTGAACTGAGAGATGGCGCAACACTTCCGGATGTTATGCCAACGATTCTTGACTTAATGGGCGTTAAACAACCTGAGGAGATGACAGGCATTAGTTTAATTAAACAAGACTAAAATGCCTCATTTCAAGATCGAGCAAAAGGGGCTTTCTAGCCTCTTTTTTTATTCTCATTCTTTATTCTTGTATGTTGAATCATTAAATTCTAAGTAGAAAATTTCATAACGAAAGTTTATTCTAAAATTTAAAATGGTTAAAACGGCAAAGAGCACGGCTAATGGCTTTAAATTTTGAGCATGTAACACTCTGGTTAATTATCGTCGATATCATATTGGTTTCGATCACAGTGATCCACATGTTATATCATCGTCGGCCACCGCAAAGTCAAGCAACATGGCTACTCTCAATTATCCTACTGCCTTATCTCGGCGTGTTGCTGTATTTCTTTTTTGGGTTACGCAAATCGCTAAGCAAACGCTACAAAACTAAAATCTCCATTCAATCAATCTCCAAAAAGGCGTCGCGTGGCTCATCAAGTGAAATGATTGATCGACTCCTAACGGCAAATAAAATTGCAGGTACAACGCACAGCAACCAAGTTGAAATTTGCCAAAAAAGTTGTCAAAGCATGCAGCTATTAATGCAACATATACAACAAGCCAAAAAACAGATACACCTAGAAGCTTATATTTTTGAGGCTGACCAAACAGGTAAACAAATTATCGATGCCTTAGCAGAAAAAGCGCGTCAAGGTGTTGAGGTTAGGCTGCTCATGGATGCCATTGGATCATTTCAACTCTATATCAGGCGTTCGCCTCTTAAAAAACTCAAATTAGCCGGTGCAAAATACGCTTTTTTTCAACCAATCTGGCCGAACATATTTACCAGTCAAATAAATCTGAGAAACCACCGAAAGATTTATCTGTTTGATCAAACAACCCTGCTCACCGGCGGACTTAATTTAAGTGATGACTACTTACTGGAACCCATTGATGCAACTCAATCAATCTGGGTAGACTTAATGTTAAAAATTACCGGGCCAGCAACCTTTCATTACCAGAGCATTTTTAATGCTGACTGGTACTTTAGCAGCAAAGAAAAGCTCTCTGAACCAGAGGTTCCACATGAAACCACAACAGAAGGAGAAACCGTTCAAATTGTTCCCGCAGGGCCGGATATTGAAAGTGAAGCTCTATTAGACACCTTACTAAACAGTATCTACCAAGCCTCTGACCATATTAGAATCGCAACACCTTACTTTATTCCAAATAGTTCAGTAATGACTGCCCTACTGATCGCATTAAAAAAAGGAATCAAAGTCACGCTACTCACACCCGAAAAATCTGATCACCTTGTTTTTGATCTAGGCCGAAGCTCTTATATGCGCGAACTAATTGAAGCGGGCGGAGAAATTTACTACTACCCACACAGCATGTTACATGCAAAACTGATTGTCTTTGACCAGCAGCTAGCGATGACTGGATCAGCCAATGTAGACTATCGCTCTCTGTTCATTAACTACGAAATCGTCAACTACATTCAATCCAACAAAACTGTTGAAAAACTGAATAATTGGTTTAAAGAGTACCAAGACAAAGCCTATATATATGAACCTAATCCATCAAAGTTAACGCGTTTTCTTGAAAACCTAACTCGCATTATTGCGCCTATCTTGTGACAAAACGGTAAAACATGTACACACCGAAACGCTCGCCCATATCATACCCAAACAAAAACACTCCTTTACCCAACAAGTTCACATTGCTCTGCTGGAATTTGCAAAAACTGGATGTTACGCAATACCAAAACCATAGAATAGAGCAGTTACTTGATATTCAAGAGGCAC
>CAZJPO010000237.1:0-1891 GCA_964547865.1 uncultured Thiosulfatimonas sp. | reverse complement strand
ATTGGCACGGCTTCCGGGCTAGCACTCGGTGGGGCTGCAAAGCTGGTTGGCCCTGTTATAAAGAGTGCAAGGAACCCCAGTAACGGACTTCAATTAAATAAGCAACTGGGAAGTCAGCAACAATTAGGAGAAAAAGGCGTACCAATAGCAGGAGCAGGATCCAAGACTCCATTAAGAGATTCGAATAGGCTTACTAACGAATATGGTGGCAATGCTTCTGACTGGGCCAAACGTTCAAGTACACGACACAAAGCACCTGATGGGCGTAGTTTTGAGACTCATTGGTATGAGAATTCGGCAACAGGACAGCGTGTTGAACCCAAAACAATAGTCCAAGAGTATCTTCAGGGAAGATGATCATGGAAGAATCTGTTCGGAAAGAAATTATAGATACATGCTCGCAGTTAAAGGCCGAGAGTATTGATTTTATCGAGGGATGCCGAAAGTTGGTTTCTTTGAGAAATCAACACGGTTTAGAAGAAGACTTGAACTTCTCCCCTTTTGTAGGGGTTGTATCAGAAACAGATGATTACCCTGATAAAAGCGTTAGAGCGAATTTCAGCAAAGATTATTTGGAGCGAATTGACTGGGAAATAATGAATTATGTGTTAGATGCGCGCCCATCAATAATTGAATCTTGTAGTATTCTTATCGAGAAATATAGATAGCAATGGCTAAAGTGATTCGTCTAATCTTGCTATTCATACTATTTCTGACAAGCCAGTCAGGAATAGCAGCAACAACTGAATTCACCGTGCATCAGTATGATGTGAATCATATCGCTCAGAGTGATGAAATTTACGGTTACGATACTAATATAAACCTCCGGCATTGTTGCCATATTCTCTTAACTCCAAATACTCAAGATTGGTCTTTTTTGGCCTTTGTAAGTGATTTTCTTGCTGCAAAGAGAGCAAGAGGTCTTGAGACTAGAGGCATTAGACCGGAGCCAGGAACCCGAACCATTCAAGGCCAGGTTGATGCTGCAACTCAAGCTGGCAATCCCACAGTACAGCGAGGTAGGCGGGACTTATTCCGCTTAAGGTCTAGTGGACATGGACAAGGTGGCGCTACAGCGACACCTCAGAACGTAAGAAACGTGGTACCAGATGGAGTACACATGGGCAATGGGCCGGATAGAGCGGTTACGCGTAGAGATATTCGGGAGCTTTACAAGGCGCAAACTGGACATGGTACGAGTTCCATTCGCACTAGGTCAGGGAGGTAGTTGTGAGTACTACTATTGGCCTTGGTTATTCTGCCGAAAATGATGATGACCTTTTTGATGATCTGAAGGTCTTAGCTGATGAATTTGGTTACGGATTGCTGAGGGGCATTGAACATTCTGAGTCAGATGTGAAGCCTGGCTTAGAGGTTGCCCAGGAAAACCAAGGTTGGGAGTGTTTGCTTTTTCTGCAATCACCGATAGACCGTGAAGTCGCTTTGGCTTTTGGGATAGATGAAGAGCTAACAGCCTATGAAACAACTGGCATAAGACCTCCGTTCTTCGATTTTATCAAAAAACTTGTGATCCTATGCTCGAAAAAATGCAAGAAGTTAGGTGTTTTTTTCGCTGGTGAGTGGTACGAACAAGACCGTGCTCGATACAGCTATGGAACTGTAGATGATTTGATTTCATTATTGTCAATGCCCGGTTCCTGGGGAATTAGATATTTGATCCCTGAAACAGGTCACTTGCAAGACTCTGATGAAATACCTTTTATATTCAATCTAAAATTAAGCTGATAATCAATGGGGTCAGATACTGAGGCATCCCCACGTAATCAATGGCAAATCAATGCGGTCAGACTCGATTGATTGCAACCAATTGAAATGCATGGTTAAATAAACCTAACAATAGCGAGATAAAATTCAAGTATACTAACTATCA
>CAZJPO010000236.1:0-1898 GCA_964547865.1 uncultured Thiosulfatimonas sp. | reverse complement strand
CCATCGATATATGAGATTTGTGATTCTGTTGCAGGAACCCCTGCCAATCCCGGAATATATTGCATCATGCTATCCTAAAAAATTTCGCCCCGAACAGTGTTCAGGGCGTTACCAGTGTTTCTATTTGTATGTATGAATCTATACGCTAAACGAAGATCCGCAACCACAGGTTGTCGTCGCATTAGGGTTTTCAATCACGAAACGTGCACCCTGCAAGTCTTCCAAGTAATCAATTTTTGCGCCGATTAAATATTGGAAACTCATCGAGTCGACCAATAACGTCACGCCGTCTTTTGTCACTACTGTGTCATCATCCGCTTGGCTTTCATCAAAAGTAAAGCCGTACGAGAAACCGGAGCAACCACCTCCAGTAATATAGACACGTAGTTTTAGATCTGGATTTTGTTCATCCTCAATCAAGCCACTGACTTTACTGGCAGCTGACTCGGTAAAATTTAATGGTTGTGGAATTTCAGACATCTGTGTTTCCTCATTATTTTTTGTTTTCAGGCCTCATATTTAGACCTGAAAAATGTAGCCATAAGGGAATTATAACAAAAATCGCTTATTTGCTCTTTGTCGATTTATGATCAACCTCAAGCTGCTCTGACTGCTTTATGGCAACAGCGCAACTTGAGTTAAACCGGTATTTTCAGGCAGATCAAACAGGATATTCATATTTTGAATAGCTTGCCCTGCCGCCCCTTTCACAAGATTATCAATCACCGAAGTCACCACGACTTTTTGCCCCTCTTGAGGTCTGAACACTGATAAACGGCACATATTTGAACCTTTCACCATTCTGGTTTCAGGCAAACTACCTGCCGGCATGACATCAACAAAATACTCATCTTGATAAGTATCCTCAAATAGTTGTTGAAGCTGCTCTTGCGACAGCTCTTTTTTCAGTGTTGCGTAAACGGTCGACTCCATGCCGCGGATCATCGGTACAAGGTGAGGTACAAAGGTCAAATCTACCTGTTTACCTGTCATAATCTGCAACTTATCAGTCATCTCTGGCTGATGACGATGACCGGCAACGCCATAAGCTTTAAAACTTTCACTCATCTCGGCAGCTAACATAGCAACATTTGCACCTTTACCCGCGCCACTGACACCCGATTTTCCGTCGGCAACAATACCGTTCAATTCAATGGCATCTGCGTCAATCAATGGCTTCAGTGCTAATAAAATACTGGTCGGGTAGCAGCCTGGGTTGGCAATCACACTGGCCTGTTTAACTTCTTCTCTAAACAACTCAGGCATACCGTAAGCCACCTGCTGCATAATCGCAGGACAGGTGTGTTCAAAACCATACCACTTAGCCCAAATATCCAAATCGGTAATACGGAAGTCTGCCGCCAAATCAATGACTTTAACACCTGCTGCAGTCAGCTCATCAGCCATACTCATAGCGACACCATGCGGGGTGGCAAAAAACACGACATCACAGGCTTTTAAAACATCTGGGCTTGGCTCGGAAAAAGCAAGATCATAAAAGCCGCGTAGATTAGGATACATTTCATCAACGCGCACCCCTGCCTCACTACGTGAAGTGATCGCTTGAACTTCTGCTTCCGGATGTACTGCCAGGTTTCTTAACAGCTCAACACCGGTATATCCTGTTCCACCAACAATACCGACTTTTACTTTTGCCATTTTCAATGTTCTCTTAATAATTCTTTGGAAGAGCAGTATTTTACTCGCAAGCGTAAACATAAGGAAATATTTGCGTGAATAAAGACCTTATGGATTTACAAACACTGTGAAATCTTTCAACACCTTTCCGGTCAATATAAGGTAGAAGATAATAGAAAGGTGCGATCATGTCTGATAACAAAACAATTCAAAAAAAACTAACCGAAAATGATGTGACAGATAAAGAGCTGTTTTTAAAC
>CAZJPO010000235.1:0-1937 GCA_964547865.1 uncultured Thiosulfatimonas sp. | reverse complement strand
TTATTTTATTAAGAAATACTAATGTTTATTTATGGTTAGTATTCAAGTGACTGTAAAGCCCAAGTTTTCTAATAAGTTATTGAGGTCTGGGTTGTCCGTTTGTTTGACACTATGTTGATGCCATTCGCGATAAATAGGGAAGTTTCTACGGTAGTATTCAAATTTTTTGTGCACTTCTTTAATGTCTATATCTCTGATCACTGAGTCATCGTTCAATATATTATGTGTTCTGTTAAAGAGTTTATTTAGTATGGCTTGGTTGCTAGAGTTTGTATCTATAGTCATTTCAGAAGGACTACTTGGCAGTTCTTTTTTCCAATCATCTTCGACTTGAACTCCCCAGTGTTGGCAAAGCGCATTATAGACCATGTGAGTGCCGGCGACCTTGGCATCAAGTGAATGGCCTGCCGTATGAGGAGTCGCAATCCATGCGTGTTTATAAAGGCCATCATCTATATAGGGTTCATCTTCCCAGCAATCAATCACATTTGCTTTTGTCTTGATTTGTTTCCATGAAGATTCATCAATAATCCCGCCACGTGCCGCATTGATAATAATTTGTTCTGGGGTGATTGATTGCAGCCTCTTAGCTGATAAAAGGTGGAGTGTTGGAAACTCGCCATCTTTGGTTAATGGCGTGTGAAAGGTAATAATATCCGCAGTCAAGCACTCATCTAAATCAACATATTTATGTTGTTCTTTTATGTTGGGGTTGGCTTTAACTTTAGGTGGATCGTTGAGTAAGCACTGTATGCCGAGAGTTTGGGCTTTGTTATAGACTTTCTCACCGACATTGCCCACACCAATGATTCCCAAGGTTTTTTGGGTTAAATCGAACTGAAAATGTTCCGCCATTTCAAATAGGCTGGTAATGACAAATTCCGCAACTGAATTTGCATTACACCCCTGTGCCGAGTAAAAGTGGATGTTTTGATCGAATAAGTAGGCTTGGTCTACGTGGTCAAGGCCTACCACTGTGCTGCCAACAAATTCAATTTTGCTGTGGTCTAGCAAGTCTCTATTTACTTGGGTTCTGGAGCGAACTACCAAAGCATCGGCATTTTTTAACGTTTCAGAATTAATGCTCCTTCCGGGCAGAGAGATGATTTCACCTAAATGAGAAAACATCTCTTTGGCAAAAGGAACAGCGTCATCTATAACTATTGTCTTGTTTGTTTTGTGCATTGGTCGTTCTTTAAAGGGGGGTTATTAAGGTTATGCAGAAAGCCTTTTAAAAGTATAACCAATTCAATTTGAAAAACTGCTATAGAATATGCGCAATTCAATTTAGGTGTTTTAGTATGAGTAAATCTGCTCATTTAATTGACGGCCCCTGCGGAAATCTGGAGGTGCGTCTGAGGTCTTCTAAAGAGACAAAGCAGGGAAAGTTGGCGGTCATTAGTCATCCACACCCGCTATATAGCGGCACGATGGATAATAAAGTTGTCACCACGCTTGAAAGGGCTTTTTTGTCGTTAGGTTATACAACGGTCGCCTATAACTTTAGGGGCGTGGGGCAGAGTCAAGGCTCATACGATGAAGGTCTGGGAGAGCAAGATGACTTAAAAGCGGTTGTGGAATGGGCGAGAGGTCATCTACAAGTTGACCAGCTGGTTTTGGCAGGTTTTTCATTTGGAAGCTATGTCAGCTTGCAGGCCTTG
The DNA here is from genome assembly GCA_964547865.1 of uncultured Thiosulfatimonas sp. Lineage (GTDB taxonomy): Bacteria > Pseudomonadota > Gammaproteobacteria > Thiomicrospirales > Thiomicrospiraceae > Thiomicrorhabdus. Next base: position 276 of record CAZJPO010000235.1, on the reverse strand, counting down.
CCTGATATAGATCGGGTCCATAAGCTATTTATTGTTGCTCCTCCTGTTGGGTTGTATGACTTTTCGAAAATTAAGGAAGTTGAACTGCCTTGGGTGCTTATTCAGGGGGGAGGGGATGAAGTTGTCGATGCTAAAGAGGTCTTAGATTGGTCAATGAATTTAGAGAGTAAGCCTGACTTGGTTTGGCGAGCGCAGGCCAGCCATTTCTTCCATGGCGAGCTTATTTGGTTAAGGAAAGTGGTGGTTGCAAGTCTTTGATAAAGCGATCTTATTTTT
>CAZJPO010000234.1:0-1964 GCA_964547865.1 uncultured Thiosulfatimonas sp. | reverse complement strand
TTTTAATTTTTTAACGGAGAAAACCCTCAATGAAACCAGTACGTCGTGCACTGATAAGCGTTTCGGATAAAACCGGCATTCTAGAATTTGCTGAATCTTTAACAGCAATGAACGTCGCCATTCTTTCAACCGGTGGTACTTACAAAGTACTTTCAGAAGCAGGTCTGCCTGTCACGGAAGTGTCTGAATACACAGGTTTCCCTGAGATGATGGACGGTCGTGTAAAGACGCTGCACCCAAAAATTCACGGTGGTCTTCTAGGGCGTCGTGGTACTGATGATGCAGTGATGGCTGAGCACGGTATTGATACGATCGATATGGTTGTAGTCAACCTTTACCCATTTGAAGCAACCGTTGCCAATCCAGATTGTAAACTTGAAGACGCGATTGAGAACATCGATATCGGTGGTCCAACCATGTTGCGTTCAGCAGCTAAAAACCACAAAGACGTTGCCGTCGTCACTGACCCTGCTGACTACAACCGTATTCTTGAAGAGATGCAAGCCAACGATGGTCAACTGGCTCACGCCACTCGCTTCGATCTAGCGATCAAAACCTTTGAACAGACAGCGCGTTATGACGGCGCGATCTCGAACTACTTCGGAACGATGTTCTCTGACAATGCAGAAGACAACTTCCCGCGCACTTACAACACTCAGTTTGTTAAAAAGCAGTCTATGCGCTACGGTGAAAACCCTCACCAAAACGCAGCTTTCTACACTGAGCGCAACCCTACTGAAGCATCTATCTCAACCGCAAACCAAATCCAAGGTAAAGAGCTATCTTTCAACAATATAGCGGATACCGATGCTGCCCTTGAGCTTGTGAAGACTTTTGACGAGACGGCTTGTGTTATCGTTAAGCACGCAAACCCATGTGGTGTTTCTGTAGGCGCTAGCCAGTTTGAAGCTTATGACCGCGCATACAAAACAGACCCTACCTCTGCTTTCGGTGGCATTATTGCTTTCAATACTGAACTGGATGTTGAGACAGCTCAAGCCATTATCGACCGTCAATTCGTTGAAGTCATTATAGCGCCATCTGTTTCTGAAGAAGCTAAAGCAGCAGTTGCTGCTAAGCAGAACGTTCGTCTACTTGAGTGCGGCGAGCTCGGACAGCAAGAAGCTGCATACGACTACAAGCGTGTCACCGGTGGATTACTAGTTCAAGATCGCGACTTGGGTATGGTTGCAGAAGCAGACCTTAAAGTTGTGAGCGAGCGTGCACCAACCGAGCAAGAGATGAAAGATCTCATGTTCGCTTGGAAAGTCGGCAAGTTTGTTAAATCGAATGCGATTGTTTACGTTAAAGACGGCATGACTATCGGTGTAGGTGCGGGTCAAATGAGCCGTGTATACTCTGCAAAGATCGCAGGCATTAAAGCGGCCGATGAAGGCCTAGAAGTTCCTGGATCAGTGATGGCATCGGATGCTTTCTTCCCATTCCGAGATGGCATTGATGCCGCTGCAGAAGCAGGTATTAAAGCAATTATCCAGCCGGGTGGTTCTATGCGTGATCAAGAAGTGATCGATGCCGCAAACGAACACGGTATAGCAATGGTATTCACAGGAATGAGACACTTCAAACACTAACGTTGGGCCGTAATGGCTTATTTGTCCAACTTCAGCGTTGGTTAAAAGCTTCCGGTGCTCATGTACTTAATGTACATTCCGCTTCGGTTCTTTTACCCGCCTTGATTTTGGACAAAACGTTCATTACTTTTTTATTAAGTTTTGAGACAAGTTTAAAATTTACAAACGAGATATAACTGCTTATTTACCTTCTCTAAAGGCTCAAATCAAGGCAAAAAATGTGATCTTATAAATTATAAGTGACCATTTTTGAACGCTGAGTTGGGCCTTTAGAGAAGGTTAAATACGCAGTGGACAGAAGGATAGGTATGAAAGTTTTAGTTATTGGTAGTGGCGGTCGTGAACATGCTTTAGCGTGGAAGGCATCTCAGT
>CAZJPO010000233.1:0-1984 GCA_964547865.1 uncultured Thiosulfatimonas sp. | reverse complement strand
TTGCACTTAGGTCATACTGTGCTTATAAATAAATTGAGACAATTTCAAGATTTTGGGCATGAAATTCAATTTTTAATTGGTGATTTTACTGGGATGATCGGAGATCCAACGGGCAAGAATATAACGAGAAAGCCTTTATCTAAAGAAGAAGTGTTAGAAAATGCAAAAACTTATCAAGAGCAGGTTTTTAAAATCCTAGACCCCGATAAAACTCAGGTGGTATTTAATTCGACCTGGATGAATCAGGTTTCGTCTGCAGATTTGATTCAATTGGCATCAAAACATACCGTCGCACGAATGCTTGAACGAGACGATTTTAGTAAACGATTTAAAGGTGGTCAGCCAATAGCAATTCATGAATTTTTATATCCTCTTATCCAAGGTTATGATTCGGTAGCAATGAAGGCGGATATCGAGCTGGGAGGGACGGATCAGAAGTTTAATTTATTAGTCGGTAGGCGGTTGCAAGAGGTTTATGGGCAAAAGCCTCAGGTTGTTATAACAATGCCAATCTTGGAAGGGTTAAGTGGTGTGCAAAAAATGTCTAAGTCACTTGATAATTATGTTGGTATTGCTGATTCAAGTGATGATATATTTGGCAAGATTATGTCGATCTCGGATGATTTGATGTGGAGGTATTTTGAATTATTAAGCTTTAAATCAATGGCTGAAATTCATAAATGGAAAAAAGAATGTGATGATGGGGTAAATCCGCGAAACTATAAGGTAAGTTTGGCTCAAGAGATTGTAGAAAGGTTTCATGATGCTGCGGCTGCAAAAAAAGCGTTAGAAAATTTTGAGTCCAGGTTTCAGAGAGGTGCAATGCCTAATGAAATGGATGAAGTTACTTTAATAGTGTCAAATGACTCTTTAGCGATAGCAAATCTGTTAAATGATGCTAGGTTGACAAAAAGTACTTCAGAAGCTTTGCGAATGATAAAGCAAGGTGCTGTAAAAATTGATGGTGAAAAAATTAATGACCCTAAGCTGGAGATATTAGTCGGAACAAAACAGGTGTATCAAGTAGGAAAAAGAAGATTTGCTCGTATTGAAATAAAGGGATAGAGGGTGGTCTTCCATATTTAGAGAAATAAGAAAGTTATCAAAGCTAGTTTCTCAATTGTTGATGTAATGATAATTTATTTTGTCTGTGTTGCATATTTTAAAGAGGGGTAGGCAGAAAGTTGATAAAAATCGGAAAAAATAAAATTGACAGGAAGGTAGGATTCTGTAGAATAGACGGACTCAGCAGAACTGTTTTTTGTTGAAGAGGCTTAGGTCTCTAGTCGCTCTTTAAAAACGAAATCGAAATAATTTGTGTGGGTACTTGTGCTGGATATTTTAGCTGTAGTAAAAAATATTCGACACGATATTCACGTCAATTCTGGAGAAGACTTTTTCGGAAGTTTTTTCTAAAAACACGTCAATAAGTAAATCTTCATGTGATTATCTCATGTGGAGTTGTCGAGCCAAGATTGGAAACTAATCTTACTTAGTTTCAAACTGATTATAAACTGAAGAGTTTGATCATGGCTCAGATTGAACGCTGGCGGTATGCTTAACACATGCAAGTCGAACGGTAACATCAGGAGCTTGCTCTTGGCTGACGAGTGGCGGACGGGTGAGTAATGCATAGGAATCTGCCTATTAGTGGGGGACAACATGTGGAAACGCATGCTAATACCGCATACGCCCTACGGGGGAAAGCGGGGGACCTTCGGGCCTCGCGCTAATAGATGAGCCTATGTCAGATTAGCTAGTTGGTGGGGTAATGGCTCACCAAGGCGACGATCTGTAGCTGGTCTGAGAGGATGATCAGCCACACTGGGACTGAGACACGGCCCAGACTCCTACGGGAGGCAGCAGTGGGGAATATTGGACAATGGGCGCAAGCCTGATCCAGCAATACCGCGTGTGTGAAGAAGGCCTGAGGGTTGTAAAGCACTTTCAATTGTGAGGAAGGTAGTGTAGTTAATACCTGCAT
>CAZJPO010000232.1:0-1995 GCA_964547865.1 uncultured Thiosulfatimonas sp. | reverse complement strand
CGAGGAAATCAAAACAGGTGGAGACATCCTCAAAGAACATGGGGTAGCCTTCTACAAACCTGAAAAGGAGATGTTCTCCAAAGACCTTTACTAAATCCTCTACTGAGATCCCCGTCTTTTCGCTTAGATGAGTGACCAGTTCTAACATTTCTCGATGATCATAGGTGCCGACCGAGGTATAGGAACCACCGGAAGGAAGATTAGATTCTTCAATGATTTCATCGGCGATTTCAAATCCGAATTTATCTTCGACCAGTTCAATAAATTCTGCAAATACAATCCCTTTCATTGTTTACACCCTCCTAAAGATGTTTGAGTTCAGTTTTTTATAACCTTGCAGAGATGTCAATAAACATTAGAGGTTGATTAACTGCGGTGGCTTTATATTTTTTGATTTGATCATAGCACTATTTAAAAATAACCGATAAAAAGTATGGAATTGTTTTTAATAAAAAAATGATTGTTATCAGCTTTTTGAATACAATGAATCGCAAATTTTAATTGGTGGGTAATTGCCATCAGGTTTTAAGGAGTTTAATGCATGAAGCGTAGAGAATTTATTGGTGCCATTGCAGGGGCAACCGCGGCAACGGCTTTAACCGCTTGCGGTAAAGATGAGAGCCAGCCTCAAGTTGCGGCACAACCGCAAAAAACCTATGAGTGGAAAATGGTCACAACTTGGCCTAAGAACTTCCCGGGGTTGGGGACAGGTGCCAATAATATTGCGCGACTCATTACCGAAATGTCTGGCGGCAGAATCAATGTCAAAGTTTATGGTGCGGGAGAGTTAGTTGGCGCCTTTGAGGTATTCGATGCAGTTTCACGTGGAAACGCTCAACTTGGGCATGCTGGTGCTTACTACTGGAAAGGCAAGATTCCTTCGGCGGCATTTTTCTCAGCCGTGCCATTTGGTCTGACTGCTCAAGAAATGAATGCATGGATGTATTATGGCGGTGGTTTGGAGCTTTGGGAAGAAGCTTATAAACCGTTTGGATTGATTCCAAACCCAGGTGGAAATTCGGGTACCCAGATGGGCGGCTGGTTTAATAAAGAGATCAACTCACTTGAAGACCTGAAAGGTTTGAAAATGCGCATTCCTGGTTTAGGGGGTGAAGTCCTTAAACGAGCTGGTGGTATTCCTGTCACCTTACCGGGTGGAGAGATTTTCCCTTCGCTGCAGTCGGGTGCTCTAGATGCAACTGAATGGGTGGGGCCCTACAATGATTTGGCATTTGGTCTTTATAAAGCCGCTAAATACTACTACACGCCAGGCTGGCACGAGCCAGGTACAGCGATGGAGTGTATGATCAATGAGAAGGCATTTAATGAGCTACCTGCTGATTTGCAGAGTATTGTTCGCAATGCGATTAAAGTGGCGAATGCGGATATGTTGTCCGAGTACACGGCAAGGAACCAGCAAGCACTTCAGACCCTGGTGAACGAGCATAAGGTTGAACTGAAACACTTCCCTGATAATGTCCTGAAAGAGTTAAAAGTGATTGCGACTCAGGTTGTTGAAGAAGAGGCAGAGAAAGACGCTTTATCGAAAAAAGTCTGGGCATCACAGAAAGCCTTTAAAGAGCAGGTCTCACAATGGACTGCCAATTCTGAACAGGCCTTCCTTAAAGCTAGAGCGCTATAAGCGCTTCCCTCTAAAACTTCCTAAGCCCTTATTCAAAGGGCTTAAAACCCTAAATAAAGATTTTGATGAAGTTGATGTAATTTCATGGTTTTCTGATATGAAATTCTCTTTATATAGAATAAATATCTTTTGTTGTTGATTTTGCTTTCAAGGCGTTAATCTGGATGGCGCTGACTTTAGAAAAAACTTTATGAGGAGTTTCAATGAAAACAAAATTACTAAAGGCTCTGTTGGGAACGGCTGTTGCAGGTTCTCTTGCTTTTACAACAACTCAAGCATCTGCAAATTGGTTCAATAACGGTCCCCAGCAAGGCCCATACGGTCACTACGACTACAACGACTGGCCTGAGTGG
>CAZJPO010000231.1:0-2014 GCA_964547865.1 uncultured Thiosulfatimonas sp. | reverse complement strand
TAGTCTCCTTAGACCTTCTCACCACGTGAACGCAAATCAGCGATCACAGCGTCAATACCATTTTTGTCGATGATACGCATACCAGCAGCTGATACACGAAGTTTTACAAAACGGCTTTCAGCTTCAGACCAAAAACGGTGCGAGTGCAAGTTTGGTAAGAAACGACGACGAGTTTTACGGTGAGAGTGAGAAACATTGTTACCGACTACAGGACGTTTTCCTGTTACTTGGCATACTCTAGACATTTCACAATCCCTTTAAAAAACAATATTGAACCCTTGAATTAACAAGGCCTCAAAAACAATAAAAATATTCGAATATTTCTATATTTCATAGCGTTATGTGGAGTAACACTAAAAATAAGAAGCGGAATTATCCACAAAATTGATCCGGAATGCAAGTAAATTCTAACTTTTTAAGCTCGGCCTTTATTGTCTCGCAGGATAAGTCATCAAAACTTCATTTTTTAGGGGCATTGGTTTGTCAGAATTAAGGGCAATATTACAAAGCTAAAACAGGTTTAAATCATGTGTAATCAGTTAGATGCAAAAGCTATTTCTCGCTTAAGTTGTGATGAGTTTGATGAAATACAGCGGCCTGCGCCAGATTGTGTCGGTTTTGAAAACGTCCTTGAGCGTTCTGTCAGCCGCAGAGATTTCTTTAAGGGAAGTGCTCTGTTGTTTGGAAGTAGTGTTTTTGTGCATTCCTCACTTGCTCAAGCCATGTCAAAGGCGCCGGACAACCAGTTTAATGTGTTTGATTTTCAAAATGTCATCGCAAATTCAGAAGATACGATTACCTTACCAGGCGATTATCGCTGGAAATCGTTGGCGAGTTGGGGGGACCCAATGTGGTCGGAAGGAAAGGCGTTTAGTGCCTCAACGTGGATGTCTGCTGAGTCTCAAAAGCTGGCATTCGGTGACAATAATGATGGGATGAAACATTTTAGTGTCGATGGCAGAGAATTACTGGCGGTTAACAATGAATATATTAATTTTGCTTCCTTTTACCGTAACCGTATTTCAGGTTTACCGGAAAGTGAAGAGGATACCCTCAGGGCAAAGTACGCCGTGGGCGTTTCTATTATCGAAGTCGAACAGGGAATGAATGGCTGGCGGATAGTAAAAGATTCTCCCTATAACCGTCGTATTTCAGCCTTAACACCTATGGCAATTACCGGGCCAGCCAAAGGGCATGAATTGATGCGGACGTCAGCCGATCCGAAAGGTGAAGAGGCCGTTGGTACTTGGAATAATTGTGGCAGTGGAAAAACGCCTTGGGGAACCTACCTCACTTGTGAAGAGAACTTTAATGGCTTTTATCAAAGTTCAGATCCTGATTTGGCAATTAGTGAGGCATTGAAACGATACGGCGTGTCGCATCAGGATCGCGGCTATGATTGGGGGCGTTACGACGATCGGTTTGATTTGGTCAAAACACCTAATGAACCAAACCGCTCCGGTTTTGTGGTAGAAATCGATCCTTTTGACCCGACCAGTAAACCGAAAAAACGAACCGCTTTAGGTCGTTTTAAGCATGAAAACGCTGAAATGGTCATCGCAAAAAATGGCAAGGTGGTGGTTTATTTAGGGGACGACGAGCGCGGGGAATATCTATATAGATATGTATCGAATAATGTTTATAAGCCTGAAGCCGATATTGATGACTTAATGGAAAACGGTACTTTGTATGTGGCCAAGTTTCATGAGGATGGTACGGGTGTCTGGCAGGCACTAACGCCTCAGTCGACGAGCATGAGTCAAGCTGAGATTTGTATCCATACTCGTCAGGCAGCTTCGAGTGTCGATGCAACCACGATGGATAGACCGGAGTGGGTTGCCGTCAATCCAAATAAAGTAGAGGTTTTCTGTGCGCTGACAAATAATACCAGCCGTGGAATTAAAACCAATAAAGGCGGAGATGAGCAATCGGTTGGCGGGCCGAACCCTCGTGAAAAGAATAAGTATGGACAAGTCGTGCGTTGGATACCGGCTAACGAAGATCACTCAACAAA
>CAZJPO010000230.1:0-2040 GCA_964547865.1 uncultured Thiosulfatimonas sp. | reverse complement strand
ACCGAAACCCCTAAGTTAGCCGCATCCCACAAGCTCAATCCTTGAGCCAAAAAGCTGGTGATGGCTCCCGTTAACACATCGCCCATTCCACCTACAGCCATGCCTGCATTGCCAGCCATACAGAGTTGTAGATTTTTTCCATCAAAGATTAAAGTGCCATTACCTTTCAATACCACAACCCCACCATATTTTTCGTGAAGAGATTTAATCGCTTTGATGCGGTCATTTTGAATGGTTTTTGAATCGGTATCGAGTAAAAAGGCCGCTTCCCCCGGATGAGGGGTTAAGACCCAATTTGGAGCTAGGTTTGAGAGGTCCATTTCTTTTAGGGCTTTCAAGGCATCGGCATCAATGACTTTTGGTTGCTCAAATTGCAGGGCTTTTTGCATAAGCTCACCTGACCAATTGTCTTCTCCCAATCCTGGACCAATGCCAATTGCACTGGCGGAATTAAGTTGTTCATCGAGGTGTTCTTTTGCATAGCACATTAGTTCGGGAATCGCTTGAGTAATGGCAATGGCGTGTTTGGAGTGGGTGACGACTTTAGTTAAGCCTGCGCCCGACTTTAGACTGGCAAGACCCGCCAGCTGAATAGCGCCCATCATCGATTTATTGCCACCCACTAAACAGGCTGTGCCAGCCGTCCCTTTGTGGTGTGAAGCTTGGCGAGAAGGCAGTCTATTTAGCCAGTACTTTAAGGGCTGATTTTCAGCGATAGAGGGGTATTTATTATAGATGCTGGTATCGATAAATAAGCTACTAAAGTGAATCTTTCCGCAGTGCTCCTCACCTTGAGCTGTGCACAGGCCTAACTTTTGAGTGATAAAAGTACAGGTGTGTTGTGCTTTAACCGCAATACCTTGAACAGCGCCACTATCAGCATTGATACCGCTGGCGATATCGATTGCTAAAACGGCTTTGTTATTGCAGTTTATCGTTTCGATGGCTTCGGCATATTGACCTTGAATCGACCTGCATAAGCCTGTGCCAAAAATAGCATCGACAATGACATCTGCATCTTCAATAAGTGCTTCAGAAAATGATTCGGCTTGGATGCCTGCTTGCTGCATTTCATTGAAAGCAACTAAGGCATCGTCTTTTATATCGTCCTGATCGCCTAACAGTGAGATGGAAACTTCAAAACCATTAATCAATGCATATTGAGCGATCACAAAACCATCACCACCGTTATTGCCAGTGCCGCAGACAATGTGGATATTCTTTGCATTAGGCCATTGCTGTTGCAGAGTTTGAAAGGCAAACCAACCGGCACGTTTCATTAATAAAATGCCAGGGATGCCGTAATTTTCAATGGCATCGCGGTCGATGGCTTGGGAGGTTTTAGCGCTATAGAGTTTCATGGGCTTTACTCTAACATAGCGCTATAATTGTTTAATTGACTTTTTTCTGATGAACAAAGTTCCAAATAAGATGATTTAGTGCTTTTTATTAAGAATGGTGATTACTTGTTGAACAAAGCTAGTTGCAGTCTCTTCTAGCTTGGATACAAAGTTCCTTTTTCCTTGAAAATCTCGTACACCTAGAATTCTTTTCATCTTAATTTCAAAGTGCTTAACTTCGTCCCCCAGGTTTTTATCTAGAATTGAATATGGTTCCCCAGCTTCCTTGTCACACATTAGTTGAGAGTATGGGATTTCGGCGTTTTCTTTTTTAACCCTATTACGTTGGTAGACGGCTTTAATTAGAACGTCATCTCCCAAGGCAACTCCTTCAAGCATTTGGAGTAATTTTGTAGTTTGGGCTTGTGATTTTCCTTTATGAACTTCAACTTTATAAATGCATTGAATAGCCTGTCTAGTGAAATCAACCCAGACCTCAAAGCAATTCTTCTTTTCCGAGTCGATCATATAGCTAGAAGTAATTACTCTTGTTGAATCAAGCATCTCAGTAATCTCTTGATATCGGTCTTTTTTTACAACTAAGTTAACCAGGTAATTAGATTTATCCGTTAGGCATAAGCTTAGGTCTTTCTCTTCTTGGGAATACGATTCGACAACCGGATCAATTAATTTTTTTGTT
>CAZJPO010000229.1:0-2067 GCA_964547865.1 uncultured Thiosulfatimonas sp. | reverse complement strand
TTAGTTATTGGTAGTGGCGGTCGTGAACATGCTTTAGCGTGGAAGGCATCTCAGTCTGCTGATGTAAATGAAGTGTTTGTAGCGCCGGGTAACGCTGGTACTGAGCTTGAAGCAAATCTAACTAATGTAAACATCGGTGTTGAAGACATTGAGGCTTTAGTTAGCTTCGCCAAAGAAAACGATATTGGCCTGACCATTGTCGGCCCTGAAGCGCCATTGGTTATAGGTGTTGTCGATGCTTTTGCTGAAGCGGGTCTTAAATGCTTTGGTCCAACAGCAGGTGCAGCACAGCTTGAAGGATCTAAGGCATTCTCAAAAGACTTTCTCGCAAAACACAATATTCCAACTGCAGCTTATGAAGTCTTTACTGAAATTGAGCCCGCAAATGATTATCTAGATAAAGTTGGCGCACCAATCGTAGTGAAAGCTGACGGCCTTGCCGCTGGTAAAGGTGTAATCCTTGCAGACACGATTGAAGAAGCGAAAGATGCGGTTGCCGATATGTTAGCGGGCAACAAATTTGGGGATGCCGGTTCACGCGTAGTGATTGAAGAGTTCCTAGTCGGTGAAGAAGCCAGTTTTATTGTCATGGCTGATGGTACAAACGTTGTGCCAATGGCAACCTCTCAGGACCACAAAGCACGTGACAATGGCGATACCGGGCCAAACACCGGCGGCATGGGCGCCTACACACCAGCTCCTGTAGTGACTCGTGATATTCACAACCGAATTATGGACGAAGTCATCAACCCAACCATTCAAGGTATGGCTAAAGACGGCTTGCCTTATACGGGCTTTCTATACGCAGGCGTGATGATTGACCGCACTGGAGCGCCGAAGGTTCTTGAGTTCAACTGCCGTTTTGGCGATCCAGAAACACAACCCATTATGATGCGCCTACAGTCTGACCTACCAAAACTTTGTCTTGCTGCAATTGATGGCGACCTGGAAGGTAAAACAACTGAATGGGACAGCCGCGCGGCATTAGGCGTGGTTTTGGCTGCTGGCGGTTATCCAGAATCCTACCCTAAAGGCGATGTTATCTCTGGTTTAGATTCTGTAAATAGTGCGGACCTAAAAGTATTCCATGCTGGAACAGCAATGAATAATGATGGAGAGGTAACAACAAATGGCGGTCGAGTGCTGTGTGTCACTGCACTTGGTGAAAACGTCACTCAAGCTCAAGTCAGAGCTTATGAAGGCGTTGATACCATTAGCTGGGATAAAGTCTATTTCAGGACAGATATTGGCCACAGAGCCATCGCTCGAGAAAAATAACCCACCATTTCTAGTTTATTATTTTTCAACTCAATTGAAGGGATTTAGATTTTCTAAATCCCTTTTTTATTACCCTTTTACACAGTGATCCTTTCTATTTCTCATCAATGGCATTTGATTTGCTTATTCTATTCAACAACTTATTGAAAAAATAAACAACGCTTGATTAATTAAGAAATACAGCGTTATAGTAAATAGTTCAATCAATCAGGGGAAAAAATGTATATTCCAATCCCAGAAAGCTCGAGCCGACAGGAGAGAATTATGCCAATGGATAGCGTACACAACTATTATGAAAGGCTAGTCATCAACGAAATCAACGAGCACTACTCAGATAAGTTTGATGACTATGATGTGCTTGCAGATATGGCCTGTATTGCGCTCAATCGAATTCCTCCGCGCTATATTCGCTACGATATCGATATGTCATTCTACATGTCGACCTCTGAGCATATTCACGTCGAAAAAACCGTAAGAAAAGCCGTTAAAAAGGCCTATAAAAAGGTAAGGGCGTCTGAAGAAGAAAAACGCTTAAATACTGAAGCGAACAGAGAGCTTAATATGCAACGAGAAATGGAAAAATCGGTTGCAATAAATCATATGGAATAACATCAAAAGGCGCAACCTAAGATGATGATTACAGTGTTAAAGCGCAACACTTTTAGAGATTGATTCACATAAACAAAAAAAGCCCTCAAAAGAGCAATGCTGTTCACTTAAGCGGTGAAGCACTGCGATTGGGGCTGACCCAGATAACTAGTTCAGTTCTTTTTTAACCCATTGATTCAA
>CAZJPO010000228.1:0-2071 GCA_964547865.1 uncultured Thiosulfatimonas sp. | reverse complement strand
GAGTGGTTTGAAGGTAACTTCAGTGACTACGAAGAAGACCTGAAACGCCGCAAAGGTGCAGATGCTGCTCAACCTCATAGAATTAAATATAAGCCTATTACAAAAGACTAAGACTTCGTTAGCCTTTAAGGAGATAAAGATGAATCTGTTTTCGAAACTACTCGCTTCAGCAACTTTTGCGGTATTTGCACTGTTCTCATCAACAGCAATAGCTGCAGATGATGGTGCCAAGGTGGTCTATCACGTTGATTTTAAGGATCCTACCCGTTATTCAGCGACATTGACCTCTATTAATAACATCATGAACTTCTATGAAAATGAACTAATGGAGCCAGAAATTCATTTGGTCTTTGTTGGTTTTGGACTGCGCTTTACGACTGATGACAGTCTAAAAGGCACACCGTATGAAGCGGATAAAAAACTGTTAGATCGTCGAGATGAGCTGAAAGGCCGCTTAGATGCCTTGATGAACGTGCGCGGGGTGAAGGTTCACCTGTGTGATAAAACCCGCGCTGAAATTGAGTTACCGCAAGACAAGGTTTACAAAGGCATTGAATTTACAACCTCAGGTGTCGCTAAAATCGCGATTTTGCAAAGCGAAGGCTTCTCATACCTAAAAGTTCAATAATTGAATCATCCTGAATATTGCTATTGAGGTTTTATCCCTGCTCTTAACAGGTGATAAAATCTCACCTCGTCTCCACCTTCTCAGTTTAAATCTACCCACAACCTTAAAGAAGTCACAACTTTGAAAAAGAACTTTGTATCTCTGCTTGCTCATGGCTTAATTTTGAGCACTGTTTCGATTGCGGTAATGGTGCCCGCCGCCGCAGGAAATGAGAGTCCAACAAAGCAAGATTCAACAAAAAAACAATATCTTATCGTTAACTATTTAAACAATGCCCTACTGGGCGAGATACCCAAAAAAATCTCGTTTGGCGTCAAGAAAATTTCAACCTATCAGAAAGGCAATCAAGTCTTCGTTCAAGTGATTCACAACCCCTACACAAGCTACAGTCTTTTGGTCAATGAGATCTCACGCAGTGGAGGACGAGTCAGCGATGTAAATTTCCAAAAAATGTTTACTCTCAACATCCTCAAAGGATACTGTCGTAGAAGCTTGTTTCAAATGCTTGAAAATAATCATCTTGCGAAGACGTTGGTGATTCGATATCAAGATATGAAAGTTAACCCCGTCGCGACACACCGTATAAATGAGAAGCTATGCTCCTCATTTATGAATAGATAATTTTTTGAACCTATTGATTTGACTGGATTGTAAGGACAATCATTTGAATTCAATCGCTAGTCTGTAAATCGACAAGTGACTGGATCCAAGCATTCTTCAGCATTTTCTTCCGGTGCTTGTACAAAGCAAGACAGATGATTGTGGACGGTACACGCCTGCTGAATCAACGGCACACTTAACACCGCGCCACTCGCCTGCCCCATTTTCATATCAAAAGGCAACAAAGCATCAACAGCCAATATTTCTAACACTAACTGGTGAACATTAACACCTGACAGGTGAGAAAAGAAACACCACTCAACCAAACGTGGACAGGTACCGCATATGCAGAACATGGTTTCAGGTACAGAATACTGCCCCAAGTCCATTAACATCTCTTCAGACTTGCAATGTACTAATTGATTATTACGACTTACCAAATCTGCAATCCAAGCCGCAACCGAAGCCATAAAACCATCGACTACAACAGTCATACCCAGTTGTGCAGAACGAATATAAGCACCGCACAATGCCGCCGTTTCAAAGCCACCCAAGTGCTGTAACACTCGCAGCGGAGAAGTTAACTGCTCTTTATGTAGGTCAATTGCAGATTGCATCAGTTCTGCTTGAGCCTTCTGGCTACGCATGACTCTTTCACGGCCAATACTGACTAACTCTAGCGGTGTTTTACCACTCAAAACCGAAACCATCGCAATACCAGACGTGGTATTGGCAACCCCTAGTTCACCACCAATAAAAAGATCGGCACCTGACTCTTTAGCCCTCTCAGCAGCCTTAACCCCGACCATCATCGCGTCAAGCATTTGCTGTTGACTCATCGCA
>CAZJPO010000227.1:0-2087 GCA_964547865.1 uncultured Thiosulfatimonas sp. | reverse complement strand
TGAAAACCCTTCTCTCAGCTGGCCGCGAACATTAGAGACAATATGGTGAACATGCTCATAGGACTCCACCACCATCAAATCATTCACTTCAACGGTTCCCGGCTGACAGATTCTGCCCAAATCATTGCGCTCTAAGTCAATCAACATAATATGTTCTGCGCGCTCTTTAGGATGCTCTATCAACTCTTTCACCAAAGCTCGGTCAGCTTCTGATGTAGCGCCTCTTTTACGAGTGCCTGCAATAGGGCGGGTATCCACCCAAGGCGCTTGATACTTGACTAGGCGCTCCGGAGATGAACTCATAATTTGCCAGTTATTATCTGAACTTTCTTCAACGAAGTGAGCAAGTGCCGCAAAGGGTGCTGGATTGGATTTTCTTAAGGCGCGATAAACCGATAGATAATTGGTGTTTTCGGCCAGCTCGACTTGCCATAGACGAGATAGATTTACCTGAAACACATCACCCGCGAGAATATACTCTTTAATCGCTTCCACGCCATCGAGATACTTTTGCTCAGGTTCTTCAGTGACTTTAGTAATCTGTACCGGCTGACTTTCAACAGATTTTTGCTCTTGCAGTGCCGTTTTAATATCCTGCTGGATTTGAGGAATCAGTTCTGCAAATTCAGGTTCACAGATAATAAAGAATTTTCCGTCCTGATGATCGCTGATAACTGCCGCAGGCACTCTGGTTAAAGACGCAAGAGGGAACTCAGATTTAGGCAGGTTTAAAACCGGCTCAACCACCTGTGCATAGTCATAACTAAAATAGGCAAACCAACCACCTGTAAATGGCAAATCAGAATCGATTTGATTCGCCACCATATCATCTGAAAATGCTTGTTGAGCCTGACTGACAAACTCATCCATTTTAGTGGGATCTTTCAGGCTAATCGTTTCTTGAGGAAAAGCAAATAGAACATCATGCTGACCCAACTTTGCATCACTGCCAGGAATAGGCGTACTCTTAGCCACACTCTCCAATAAAAACGGGTAGCGTAGGGGGTTGAGTTCATGAATCAGGGACAGGTCGATAGATTCATATGTCTGACCTGTTATCTCAGTTAAATTCAATTCATGTATAACCGGGGTATACTCAGATTTGGGGGCTGTATTGGTTTGCGAAGTGTTCATCAATTATTGGCGTGAAAAGCTATTAAAATTCATGGCGTACAGTTTACTTGACTAGGTAGATGTTGACCACGTTTAAAAACAAAAAAGCCCGTTGATTATTATCAACGGGCTTTTTATCCGAGAACTGTATTTGAGCTAAATTAAACTTTAGCCAATACAATTGTCGCGTTGGTGCCACCAAACCCGAAAGAGTTTGATAGAGCGTAGTCGATTTTCGCTTCGCGAGCACCATCGGCTACGTAATCCAGATCACAACCCTCTTCAGGGTTCTCTAGGTTAATGGTTGGCGGAAGAATTTGGTTTTTAATTGCCAGAGCCGTAAATACCGCTTCCATTGCCCCCGCTGCACCTAGAGCATGTCCAGTCATCGATTTAGTAGAGCTCATTGCCAAGTTCTTAGCATGATCACCAAATACCGTTTTAACCGCACTGGTTTCACAGACATCACCTGCTGGCGTTGAAGTGCCGTGAGCATTGATATAGTCAATTTGGCTTGGTTCTACACCGGCATTACCCAATGCAGTCTGCATACAACGTCCAGCGCCTTCACCACCTGCCGCTGGCAGAGTCATGTGGTAAGCATCGCCACTCATCCCAAAACCTAAGACTTCGGCATAGATCGTTGCACCACGCGCTACCGCATGTTCGTACTCTTCAAGTACAACCGCACCGGCACCATCAGCAAGGACAAAGCCGTCGCGACCACTGTCCCAAGGACGGCTGGCTTTCTGCGGATCGTCATTGCGAGTAGATAATGCTCGAGCCGCTGCGAAACCAGCCAAGCCAAGTTCAGTGGTTGCGTACTCAGCACCACCCGCCACCATTGCATCAACGTCACCGTATTGAATCATACGCGCTGCGTCACCAATAGAGTGAGTACCTGTTGCACAGGCTGTTCCGATTGCCATATTTGGCCCTTTAAGACCGAACATAATCGACAGGTTACCTGAGAT
>CAZJPO010000226.1:0-2094 GCA_964547865.1 uncultured Thiosulfatimonas sp. | reverse complement strand
AAACCAATCAAGCCCAAATCGCCAGTCAATGTTTAGGTTCTTTGTTAGAAAAGAGGCCACCAACATTCTCACTCGATTATGCATGGATCCGGTATTCCATAGCTCTCGCATGCCAGCATCTATAATTGGAATACCTGTCTGACCTTTTTGCCAACGATTCAACTTTTTCTGATCTTGACTCCATTCCATCAAACGGTATTTATCGTTAAATGGTTGCCTCTCTTTTTCAGGAAACCAGTTCAGCAAATATCGTGCATAATCTCTCCAGATCAACTGTCTAACCCATGGCTGGACATCAGAGTGTTTTAATTCACCAGATTCGATCAGAGCGAGCAGATAAAAATACACGGCTGTTGGATTAATATGTCCGAAGTGGAATGAAATGGAAAGCTGACTGGTAGCGCTTAAAGCCGGAAAATCTCGCTCAAAATCATAGTCCGCTAGTGCTGAAGCAACAAACCTATCGAGTTGTTGCCACGCCGCTCGCTCACCAACTTGCCAGTGTTGAAATAAACTCAATGCCCAATTTTTTTGTTTGAGCTGTGATAGTGCTTTAGGTAAATCGCTATTTTCATTTCTTACCCTCGTTCTACTCAACTCATCAGATGTAAAATCTAACGGTTTACAGTGCATCATTTCTGACAGGCACTTTTTATAAAAAGGGGTAAAAACCAAATAGGGCTTACCTTGTTGGTTCACTAAGGTCTCAGCTTTAAACATCGATTCTGAATCAAACGGCATCAGATTGACTTGATACCGTTGACAGACCTCTAGGGCTTTTTGTTGAGCTAGGTGAAACTGCTGCCCGACTTGAAAAGTGTAAAACACCTTGTCGATATCAAATGAGTGAATCACTTCGGAAAAACTCGTTTCAAACTCACCTTCAAATACATGAAACTGCCCGCCTCGACTTTGGTAATCCGCTTGAAGCTCAGTAATAGCCTGTCCTAACCAGAGATCATTGGCCTAACCTTGAAAGCCTGCCGGATCAAAAAAGTAGCCAACAACAACTTGATCACACTCCTGAAGGGCTTGTTGCAAAGCCGGAAGATAATCAATTCTAAACTCTCTTTGTATCCAAACTAGACCGTTCATAAGTCACTCTTTAGGGAACTTCTAATAGTTCATTTTTCAAAGATTCAGACAGTGGATTTGAACCTATCCAAATGCCAAAATAAGCCTATTTGAACCCTTGAGTATCGGTGGTAAAGACCAATTTATTATTCAGTTTTAAAGTTGTTTTACCTTGGCCTTGTGCTTCAAGCACATAACAATCGCCCTCTCCAACCGCTTGGTATTTGGTATGCATTAAATCAATTTGTTGCCTGACACCCTGGTTCAAACTTTCCGGCAAAGTGTTTTCTGCAGCTTCAATAATCTGCTCTGCCTTCAATGAGGTTTGATAGCACAGTTGAAGCTTTAAAGGCGTGCCTTCATCAATAAAAGAGGAGGTCTCCACAGAGTTGCGGTTGGCGTCAACAAACAGGCTTGCCTGATAGACATCTACCCACAACCACTTTGCCATTGCCTGCGAGTATAGCTTCCAGTCTACGGCCTTATTTGAGGTTGAGTTTTGAACGTCCGCTGAGACGGAGAAAGCTGGCAAAAGCAAACACAGCTCGATGACTATTTTAATATCTACAAAATGTAATTTGGATCGCTTATTCATCGTCTCTAAAACCCATTTTTTATTATTCAAAGCCCGCTACTCGGCAAGCTTTTTTGAAAACACTAGGGTGACTTCTCCGATATAAAATCCCCACTTTGTCACTCTTGCCTTATTCATCATAAGGTCCTGATTGTGCAAAAACATCCAGTCATCAAATTGCACGGCAATCGTGCCCTCTTTGTAGGGAAGGTCCAAGGTATATTTCCAGTTCAAAGCATTGCCGGCGACCACGCCTGTCGCCTCCCCGATAACATCATCCGCAGTCCCGGTAAATTGATTCTCACCCGTTTTGGTGATTTGCCAAATACGTTTCTGCTTTTCGCCATCTTGATAGAGGAAATCCTCGTCCAGTGTGAGCGTGTCTCCACTTTGATCGAGCGTACCGGTAATATCGACTTCAAAGCGTCTCAGTACCTTCCCTGAAC
>CAZJPO010000225.1:0-2105 GCA_964547865.1 uncultured Thiosulfatimonas sp. | reverse complement strand
GTCACGTTCACTCTGAATATCAAAACTATGAATACGGTGTTTCTAAATCTGAACGTCAGCGTTTTGTAGGTGAAGTGATCGATGTGATTGAGCGCGATGGTCGTTCTATGCTAGAAATTGATGTTAAGAACAAGTTCTGCGTAGGTGACTCGATTGAGATTATGAGCCCAGCGGGTAATGTCTCGATTGTTCTTGATCATATGCAAACCCATCACGATGAAGTTGTTGATTGCGCCAAAGGTTCTGGTTGGGTTGTGCGTATTCCGAACCCGTTCAAAGACATCGACAAAGAAACGCTGCTCTACTGCCTCGTTATGCGTAATGAAGCTTGGGGCGGCGATGTTAAACGTGATGCCGCAGCTAAAAAAGCCAAGCAAGAGCAAGAAGCGATTGATGTTGCTAATCGTGAAGCTGCAAAAGCTAAAAAGCCTGCTTAATCATTTAGTTATAAGTTGGTTTAAAAATGGCGCTTAAAATCATCAAGGGCTGCATTAACTGCGATATGTGTGAGCCGGAGTGTCCGAATAAAGCGATCTCATTTGGCGCAAAGATCTATGAAATTGATCCAGATCTTTGCACCGAGTGCGTCGGTTTTTACGACACCCCAACCTGCATTAGTGTCTGCCCTCTAGATTGCATTATCACCGACCCTGATCGAGTTGAAGATCAGGACACCCTGTACGCTAAATTTGTTGATCTTGTTGAGAACGATAAAATTTAGCCATGTATCTCAATTGGCTTACTCAGTGTAAGCCGCAACACAGTTTCTACCATCCAATTTTGCTTTGTATAGTGCCCGGTCTGCCTTTGAGATAGATTCTTCTAGCTTATCACCCGTTGCGACTTGATGAACACCAATACTGATGGTGATTTTCAGGCCAATCGCAAACTGTTGTTGTTCAATATCAATGCGAATTTTTTCGGCGATTGTCCGAGCTTGCTGGAGTGTTGCTGTCGGCAGCAGAATAATGAACTCTTCTCCCCCCCAGCGACTGACAATATCGATATTGCGAACTTTAGTTTTAAGTAGATCGGATATCCCAACCAGAACATCATCTCCGGCATTATGACCAAAGCTATCATTAATTTGTTTGAAGTGGTCAATATCTAGCATGAGCATTGACATAGGTTGCTCGCGTTGCTCCATTGCATGAAGTTCTGTAGTAAAAAGCTCAATAAACTTATAGCGGTTAAATAGACTGGTTAGAGGGTCAATCGCCGCTAAATGCTTGTATCGATCAGCTTGTTCAGACAGGAGATTATTCAACTCAAGCAGTTCTTTGTGGTGCTGTTTCATTAATGAGGCCCAGTGGCTATAGGCTAGAGTGATTAACTCTTTTTGCAGCCCCATACCGACCATTTTGTTTTCCTCGTTGACCACCACGAGACGCTTGAAGGATTTGTTTTTAATAAAATCAATAGATTCTTTAATCGACATGGTCGCTTTTACTGTTTCAATGGGTGAGGTCATGAATTCAGAGATTTTGGTTTCAGAGTCTTTGTGCTGCCTATAGATGGTGAGCACATCTTTGATGGTAAAGATTCCAATCGGTGTGTTGTTTTCAATAACGGTTGCACAATCTTTGCTGTGTTTTTTCATCTGCGCAATCACATCACTGGTTTTATCGCTAGGTGAGACCCAAATATCATTTTTCTGACTTTTAATGATTTCTCCGATCGAGTAGTTTTCCATCAGAATTTCAGGGTCAGTTGCATTCATTAGGTCGCGGTGGCTAATGATACCGAAAACCCGGTAGTCATCGTCTACAGCAGCGATATATTCCACGGATTCTTGAAGAAAATGAATAGCCTCCAGAATATTGCTCTCTTTATTGATTGTGGGCAAACGGTGGAGAATGGCGTCTCTGACAGGCATGTTAAGGTCAAGGTTTGCGTGATCGGTCATTAGAATGTCTTGAGCGAGAAGAATATGGTTAAAGTGGCCATCTTCAACAATCAAAGCGCGATGATCGCTTTCAATCATTAATTTGATTGCAACGCCAATGTTTTCATCAATATTGATGGCAATAATATCTTTTGAAGCAATATCTTTTATGGCTCTTCCCCAAATGGAGTGGGTAGATTATCGTAAACCCCTATGAGAG
>CAZJPO010000224.1:0-2164 GCA_964547865.1 uncultured Thiosulfatimonas sp. | reverse complement strand
GCTTTTGCTTTTTCTGCAATTGCAGTGAATGCTGCTGCATCATGTACTGCAATATCAGCTAATACTTTACGGTCAACCGCGATATCAGCTTTGCTACAACCATTGATAAAACGGCTGTAAGTCATACCATTCATACGAGCTGCAGCGTTGATACGTGCAATCCATAGACGACGGAAGTTACGTTTTTTGTTACGACGGTCACGGTATGCATATTGACCTGCTTTGATTACGGCTTGTTTAGCAACGCGGAAAACTTTTCTACGTGCACCATAGTAACCTTTTGCAGCTTTTAGTACTTTATTGTGTCTACGGCGTGCGATGACACCTCTTTTAACTCTTGCCATGTTTCAAATCTCCCAATTAAGCGAACGGTAGCATGCGGCGAACCATCGCTACATCGTGATCGTGGATCATGCTTCCAGAACGAAGCTGACGCTTACGCTTTGTCGACTTCTTAGTAAGAATGTGACGAAGGTGAGACTGTTTGCATTTGAAACCGCCAGAGCCGGTTTTCTTGAAGCGCTTTTTAGCACTACTGTTTGATTTCATCTTTGGCATTGAATGAAACTCCGCATTTAAGCGATACTCAAATTCAGGTTAATACAAGATCAATCCGAAAAGAGCCACTTCAGTTTTAAATTGAATTTGTTTGCACAAATTCGTTAGGACAACCTACAGCACTGAGGGAGCTGCACCGGTAACCGGTCTAAGTAAACTTAAACCCGTCCCAGTTGTTGTATATTTAGAAAAAGGAATTAAAAATTACTTTTTCTTAGTTCCTGGAGCGACCATCATTTGCATCTGACGACCTTCCATCTTAGGCATTTGTTCAACGGTCGCAACCTCTTGAATGTCATCCCTAACACGTTCCAGCATTTTAAGACCCAGTTCCTTGTGAGTGATTTCACGACCACGGAACCAAATGGTTACCTTGACGCGATCACCCTTATCTAAGAATTTCATCAGGTTGCGTAGTTTGACCTGATAATCACCTTCCTCAGTTCCTGGGCGAAACTTAACTTCTTTAACCTGGACTTGCTTCTGCTTTTTCTTAGCTTCGTGCTGCTTTTTCTGCTGCTGGTAAAGGTATTTACCATAGTCCATGATTTTACAAACTGGTGGTTGTGCTTTCGCAGTAATCTCAACTAGATCCATTCCAGCATCTTCCGCTCTTGAAAGAGCGCCTTGAATTGAAACGATACCTGCCTGCTCACCCTCTTCATCAATCAACCTAACTTCAGGTGTATTGGTGATGGCTTTGTTAATTCTATCCTTAGGGGCTTCCGGTTGTTGCGGTCTTCCACGACCTCTTCTGATTGCGATAGCAAATTCCTCCAGTTATTTAATCTTTTACAATGCGACTCGATTAGTTCTGTGTTTCAACGACTCGTCCCAAGTTTGAGATGTCGTCAGATAACAAATCAACCAACTCTTGAACCGTGAAAGAACCAAGGTTTTCACCGCTTCGAGCTCTGACATTAAGCGTACCATTTTCGATTTCTTGATCACCTGCGACCAAAATATATGGCACACGTTGTATTGTGTGTTCGCGAATTTTAAACCCAACCTTCTCATTTCTCAAGTCCGATTCGACTCTAAACCCATGTTTTTTCAATTTTTTAGTCATTTCGACCACATAATCTGTATGGGATCCTGCGATTGGCGCTAAAACACATTGCACTGGTGCTAACCAGGTTGGGAATCGACCTTCGTAGTGCTCAATAAGGATTCCAACAAAACGCTCAAGCGATCCAAGAATGGCTCGGTGAATCATTACAGGGTGATACTTTTCATTATCCTGACCAATATAAACCGCGTTCAAACGCTCAGCTTGTGTCATTGAGAAGTCAAGCTGGATAGTACCGCACTGCCAAACACGGCCGATACAATCTTTAAGCTGGAACTCAATCTTAGGTCCGTAGAAAGCACCTTCACCGGGTTGCAATTTATAATCCAAGCCTGCGTCTTTTAAGGTTTCTTCAAGTGCCTCTTCTGCTAGATCCCAGACTTCATCAGATCCGACTCGCATCTCTGGACGAGTCGAGAACTTAACCGCAATATTATCAAAACCGAAATCGGCATAGGTCTGGTAAACCAAATCAATACACGCTTGTACTTCCTGCTGAATTTGATCTTCAGTACAGAAGATATGCGCATCATCCTG
>CAZJPO010000223.1:0-2171 GCA_964547865.1 uncultured Thiosulfatimonas sp. | reverse complement strand
TTCAACTTCAGGATACTCTGGAGCCATCTCATCAATGATTTCACGCCACATCTCAGTGACTTCAAGTACGTTGGCCTTATCTACAGAAGTCAGCTTTTTGTTACGCTTCATCGCCGCCTGAAAGGCAACATGAGCAATACGCTTCACTTCAGACTCAGAGTAAACATAAGTGTTGTAACCCTGACGCTCACCGTTTTCCAAAGTACGCACACCACGAGGCTGACCGAAGTAGATCCCCCCCGTCAATTCACGAACGATCAGGATATCCAAACCTGCAACCACTTCAGGCTTAAGCGTTGATGCACTCGCCAGCTGAGGGTACAAGAATGCAGGGCGCAGGTTAGCGAACAGTTCCATTTCAGAACGTAGACGCAACAGGCCTTTTTCTGGGCGAACAGAAATATCTAGAGACTCCCACTTGTAACCACCCACAGCACCAAGAAGAACAGCATCAGAAGCATGTGCTTTAGCCATGGTTTCATCTGTTAGAGGCACGCCGTGTGCATCATATGCAGCACCACCCACTAGGTCTTCGGACATATTGATATCAAGACCATCAGAAGCCTTCAGTGCTTCCAACACTCTAACCGCTTGAGCCGTAATCTCAGGACCAATTCCATCACCAGGTAAAACCAATACTTCTTGTGTCATTCTTCTGTTCTCTTAAAAATTAATAATTAAAGTTCTGTGTAATATCGTTACAAGTTTGCAAATAGCCAAGGTGCCGTTTGCTTGCGCTTATCTTCATAGGCATGAATCTGATCTTCGTGCTGAAGCGTCAAACCAATATCATCCAAACCATTCAGCAGGCAGTGGCGTCGGAAACTATCGACTTCAAACTCAATCGCTTCGCCATTTGGCCTAGTAATTTGCTGCGCAGCCAAGTCAACTGTTAGTTCATAACCTTCGCTGGCAAATACATCCTGAAACAAGCTATCCACGATAGCTTCATCAAGGATAATCGGCAGAATACCGTTCTTAAAACTGTTGTTAAAAAAGATATCGGCAAAACTCGGTGCAATAATCACATCAAAACCAAAATCTTTCAAAGCCCAAGGTGCGTGCTCACGACTCGAACCGCAACCAAAGTTTTCACGGGCCAATAAAATCTTACAGTCCTGATAACGCGGCTGGTTTAAGACAAAGTCTTTGCGCAGTGGTCGACCAGAATTATCGGCATCCGGTTCACCTACATCTTCATAACGCCACTCATCAAATAGGTTAGGGCCAAACCCACTGCGTTTAATCGACTTCAAAAACTGCTTAGGAATGATTGCATCGGTATCAACATTGGCTCGATCCATCGGTGCAACAATGGCGGTTAAGGTTGTAAATTTTTCCATCTCTATTCTCTCCCGCTCAAACTTACAAATAATCTCTAACATCGACAAAATGACCTGCAACAGCTGCTGCCGCTGCCATCTCTGGGCTCACCAAGTGGGTTCGACCACCAGCCCCCTGTCGACCTTCAAAGTTACGGTTTGAAGTTGAAGCACAGTGTTTTGTGCTCGGCAGTTTATCTGCATTCATTGCCAGGCACATAGAGCACCCAGGGTTACGCCACTCAAAACCAGCCTCAATAAAGACCTTATCCAAACCCTCTTCTTCAGCTTGCTTTTTGACCAAGCCTGAACCCGGAACCGCAATCGCTTGCTCAACTTTAGTGGAAACCTTGCGGCCTTTTAATACATCTGCGGCTGCACGGAAGTCTTCAATACGAGAGTTGGTACACGAACCGATAAAGACATATTCAACCGGAATATCTTTAATTGCCGTATCCGCTTCCAAGCCCATATACTCAAGGGCACGAGTAATACCGTCCGCTTTAACCGGGTCACTTTCTTTTGTTGGGTTAGGCACAGAACCATTCACATCCAAGACCATCTCAGGAGAAGTTCCCCATGTGACTTGCGGTTCGATTTTTGAACCATCAATTTCAACAACCGTATCAAAGAAGGCGTCTTCATCAGACTTTAGGTCCATCCACGCCGAAACAGCTGCATCCCAATCTTCGCCTTTTGGCGCATAAGGACGTCCTTGGACATACTCAACCGTCTTCTCATCAACCGCAACTAGTCCGACACGAGCCCCGGCTTCAATCGCCATATTACAAACTGTCAAACGGCCTTCGATCGACATATCGCGGAATACCTGACCACCAAATTCCATCG
>CAZJPO010000222.1:0-2192 GCA_964547865.1 uncultured Thiosulfatimonas sp. | reverse complement strand
ACCAGACAACTTATTAATTCCCAACGGAAAAGATTTTGCAAGGTCAAAAAAATTATCAGAAGTAATTGATATTTTAGAAAAGCCGTCAACAACGTCTTTATAAACCTCAAAAGCTGGGCGGTAGTCTAACTCTTCTACAATTGTGCCTTTAGACTTGGTCACTTCAAAAGGCCCTTTGACAGACTTCCAGCCATGTTTTACCCCCACAGAACTCGAAACCGATAGAAATGCATAAACTAAAGCATCTGCAATAAGCCCTTGGTTAGTAAAAAGTGAAGGCTTTTGTTCAAAGCTTAAAGAACCTGTTCCACCACCGATGTAGTTTGACGACAAACCAAAATTATCAAACATCACACCGATAGATTCACTAATGTTTTTTGCTAACCCATCTACAAATACTAACATGGTTGCAATTGTGCTGTCGTAGCCTTCGATGTGCTTTTCAACAATTGTATCCATCTCATATGGAGTTAGTTGGCTTATATTTTCAATACAATTAACTGAAATTTCTGAATCTAAGCCAACAAACAAAATCCCTTTTTCATACTTTTCTCCACTATATAAAATCGCCGGAAAAATCCCTCCGATAACCGGTATTTTTAACGCCTTAAGGCTCGAGTCAACCTTCTCAGGTGTAAACTGGTTTTCATCACATGAAAGAACTAAAACCGATTTCGCTTCCCGACTTATGGCTTCCAACGATTCAATAAACCCACCGACACTATCCGATGGTTCAAAGAGAATTTGAGACATACTGAAACTCTACGCAACAATGATTGATTTTAACTATTAACTTAATAACTTAAGACTATCGACATAATACCGCTTAAAACTAAAGTGTCAATAACCCCATTAAATACAAGCCCATTCATTCTGCTTAAAAGCTTGCGCCTGAAACCAAGCGATATAAGCCAAGCCTTTGTTATAATGATCGTTTGCTCTAATTTTTAGGTATCAAGGACCAATGCTTGAAGAAATCGTGATTCGCGGTGCGAGAACGCACAATTTAAAAAACATTGATGTGACACTGCCACGTGACAAGTTAATTGTGATTACTGGCCTATCAGGTTCAGGAAAATCTTCACTGGCATTTGACACCATCTACGCAGAGGGTCAGCGCCGCTATGTTGAATCGCTTTCAGCCTATGCTCGTCAATTCCTTTCGGTCATGGAAAAGCCGGATGTCGATCACATTGAAGGACTTTCTCCAGCAATTTCAATTGAACAAAAATCGACATCGCACAACCCGCGTTCAACGGTTGGTACCGTCACCGAAATCTACGATTATTTACGCTTGCTCTTTGCCCGCGCAGGCACACCGTGCTGCCCAAAGAAAAGTTGCTCTCAATACGGTTGTAAACTAGAAGCACAAGAAGTCAGCCAAATGGTTGACCATACCCTTACTCTGCCTGAAGGCACGAAGTGCCTTTTGATTGCGCCTATTATTCGCGGTAAAAAAGGTGAGCACCACGCTTTACTAGATGAACTTCAAGCGCAAGGCTTTATTCGTGCCCGAATCAACGGCGAAGTCAAAGAGCTCGATGGTTCGATTGCCCTAGATAAAAACAAAAAACACAATATTGATGTCATCGTCGACCGTTTTAAAGTTCGCGCCGATATTAAACAGCGTTTGGCAGAGTCCTTTGAGACCGCTTTGCGTCTTGCTGAGGGGCTCGCTCAAGTTCTGCCAATGGATGAAGAGGATGATTTTGAGCTGCTGTTCTCTGAGAAGTTTGCCTGCCCGACTTGTGGTTACTCAGTGCCAGAGCTGGAACCGCGTATCTTCTCTTTTAACAATCCTCATGGCGCCTGTCCAACCTGTGACGGTCTCGGTGTTAAAGAAACCTTTGATCCCAAGCGCATTATTACTCATCCTGAACTCAGCTTAGCGGGCGGAGTGATTCGAGGCTGGGATCGTCGCCATAAATACTACTACGACCTGCTTAAAGCAGTCGCAGATTATTATGACTTTGATATTGAACAACCTTGGCAAGAGCTAGACGAAAAACACCAGAAAGTCATTCTATTTGGCTCGGGTAAAGAGAAGCTACCACTTCCACATGGCAAATATAGTGATACTCGTCGTTTTGAAGGGGTTATCCCCAATATGGAACGTCGTTTTGCTGAAACGGAAAGTAAAGCGGTGCGTGACGAACTGGATAAATATCGTGTCAGCGAACCCTGCAAAAGCT
>CAZJPO010000221.1:0-2198 GCA_964547865.1 uncultured Thiosulfatimonas sp. | reverse complement strand
GACGCAAAAGGACAGAATGTTGACCCCAGAGTCCAAATACCCTGACTATTCACAATCACAACTGATAAATGTCATGAGGTTTTTCCTTTGATTTTTGCTAAGCCTCTGTTTTCATTATGTAGGGAAGTCAAACTTCGACAACACTTTTTCCTTTATCGACGCGAATTTTTTCCTCTAACGGAACATAGAAAACTGGCGACCGTTAAGTCGCCAGCTCATCACCAATAGTATTCATGTGGCTTGTGGTCATCGGGCCAAATTAGGCCCTCGGTATCCGCACCATTCAAAACTTCTTTTTCAAGACGTTTTGTCTGATGTCGCCTTGGCCGTATGTGGTACAACTTATCGTGCCATCGTGGCCAGTTGTTGAAACGGTCGGGGAATTCGATTTTACGCCCAAGGCGATATTCGAGGCCGCGCGCAGAATATCTCCCGCTGACAGCGGTTCGCGAACGCTTATTCTTAAAGTGAGCCATTATTCTGGCCTTTCATGCAGTTAATTTACTACATGGCACCCTCCATCAATTTAAAATTTGAAAGCTTCAGACAACTAATAGTCTATGGCTTCAGGAAACTTGAACTTGCAATATAGTTTTTCGACGTATCATAAGCAATCAATAAGCTTTCTGGGTATCGATATTGCTGAGAAACCTTAATACATTGCACTATGACGCTAGTAAAACTGCGATTGAATTATACGACTCCTGTTAAATTTGATCTGATATGTGATTTTGCAATTGATAATCATCATGGAATTTTACAAAAGAGAAGATCCTGATGTTAGAGATTGTAGCTGCAGTTTATACTGGAGCGAATTAACCTCTAAAAAAAGATTCGTACCCTCAACGAATAGCCAAGTACCAGAGACAAAGCAGGTAACCACTACAAATAATCCGAAAATGAATAGGTAGGTTTCAGCCGTCCAATGCAATGTTTTTCTGATTTTCAAGGGCGTCTTTGAGATTAGATAATCAGCTAAGGCGATCAACCATTTGGGCCGATGGTCACTTTCGGCTCGATAAAACAACTTATATTGCCCAAAATAAATCGTTCCCGCGTAAAAAAGACCAAACACAAAGAAAGGCAATGGTGCAAACCAACATAAAAACATTGCAGCTAAATGTGGGTGATCTCCTGCTCCAGCAAAAGCATTTACAATTACTGCCGCAACTGCACCAGTTGCAATTATTAGCCACTGTGTCAAAACCGCCATTTGCCTTTCCGTCTGCTGGAAGTCCACTGCGGTTGGTTTGATATCATCTTGAGTATTCATTTTATTACCTCTTCGTCGTGGTGTCTGAAAAATCGTCCAGCTTGTAGTTTTCGCGAACTTTACGTTGGTTGGAAATCACTTCTAAAAGAACACTGACTAATATGCCGATATAGATCATTCCTAAGATAGCTTCTGCCGAGGTGATGTCACGACAAAGCCCCTTGGGGTTGATCTCGGCTCAGCATCTTTCCAATGCTTGTTAATCGGCAGCCCTTTCGCACGTCGCGCTACATCTTCAAATCGGACGGGTTTATAATTCCAAACATCGACGCCAACATTCACAGAATTCCGTGTTCCCCGCCAGTTTTCATGGACGTGACCAAACAATTGTAGCGCCTGTCGGCGTGAATGGTTCCATGTGATCATTGGGTAGTGGCAAAGCGTATGGGCTTGATTATGAGGCCCATCCCTCACCTCAGCCAAATGCGAAACACTGTCCCATGGTAGAGCTTGAGTAAGTGGGCCGTCGTGGTTGCCGACAACGAGATGTTTATGTTTCCCAGGTAGCTGGCTGAAAATCTCTGCGAGATAGGATGGGTCTTTAGATTTCTCACCATAGGCGAAATCGCCGACGATCCAGAGATCATCTTCCGGCCCAATTAACTCCCACATGTTGGCTATCAAAACACTGTCCATATGCGCGGTTGAATTGAACGGCCGCTTGCTAAATTTAATTATGTTATCGTGCCCAAAATGGGTGTCTGATGTGTACCAATTAGTCATGTTAATTTCCTGTCTATTACTATTTTTTGGATCATTCTGGTTGAGCATTCAAGCTTGCTGTTTTGGCACTGCTTGATCAGCTCCTTCAAAGAGTGGCGAAACAGCGCTCCTGTCATAAATCTTGCTGTACCTTTTCGGCAGCTTGATTGGGTTCACCTCAAGTTTGTCCAAACGCGAGGCTATGTGCTTAGCTTGAGTGCCA
>CAZJPO010000220.1:0-2213 GCA_964547865.1 uncultured Thiosulfatimonas sp. | reverse complement strand
AGAATAAATGGGGTTAGATTCGATTCGTAACTTTTAACAATTTTTTATTTTTCTTAAACAAAAAAAATGCCAACTTTAGGGTATTCTTTTTTTTACCATTCGTGTTTACCGGCATAGTAAGAGAAGGCAGTTGTGAAGGCGGCTTCCTGGAATTTTTTCAGACCTGTTTCTGCAAATGCGATGGGCAGAGGGTAGTTCTTAAGGTTTTGTTTTTGTTGGCTGGATGACATTAAGATCACTCTCTCGAGCTCGTTTGCCAACTGAATCGTCGCTTCAAGTTTAAAGCCGTTCGCCCCACCGGCAAACTTGCCTTTTTTCATACGTTCTTTAATCACCACGACATCAATTTGATAATCCTTCATAAGTTGTACAAAGGTTTTTTGAAAGTACTTTAGTTCGTTAACGGTGTCAGGGTTTTTACAGCTCACTCGACGCACACGGCATTCCGGCAAGTGAAAAATTTCATTTTCGACACTTAGTAAGCTGATAACCGCATCGTTACCAGTCAGTTCGACACCACATATGTTCATAATATTTCTCTTAGTTTTAGATTTTTGAAGCGGCTTGTTTGTGCATTTCTACCAAGACCGTATGTGCATCTTTTGCTGAATTGACAGCGCTGGTTAGCGGTATTTGTAGGCGTTCGCCTGATTCCAATTCAAGGATGATTTCACTAGAGGTGAGATCAATCATTTTGGCTGAATTGACATCCTGACGATTGGCAAAAGCGTGAGCGTAAAGCACAAGTGATTCACCGTGATCATCATTCATGTGATTCATAATGCGATTAAGTTCTTCAGCAGAAATGCCCATGAGACCTCGATTTGTCATTTAATTGTGTTCTGGAAAGTATTACAGCATAAATATTAGCGATCTGTTGGACTTAAACCCTGGAAGCGAAAGAACTCTTATCGATTATTTGTCCACTCAGCTTCAGTCGAGTGCTTGGTTTGAGTTTTTTTGTTCTCATCGCGAGGTCAATGGTGTGCTATTTAATGATGAATTGAACAAAAAATCGCCTAGTTTGGGTGTTCTGCAGACAATTTTCTAACTTCAACAGGCTGATTGGTAATAAAAATTCAAATGTTTGGTCTGTAAAGATAAGAGGTCCTAATTTGGGAGAATTAAAATGAGTGCAAATAGAAAAGCCTTTTTGTTAATGGCCGCTACTTTGATTCTTGTAGTCATATTTTTGATGTTTGGTGGGGGCAAGTTTATTGATCCAATGAAGTGGGTTGATAAATTTGCTAATTGGGGTTACCCAGCTTGGTTTGTTACCGTAGCGGGTAGTCTTGAAGTTTTGGGTGCGATTGGGTTGTTGATTCCTGTCTTACGGGGACCGGTGGGCATTGGTTTGGCGATGTTTATGGTGGGTGCTGTTGTTACCCATATTGTTCACGCGGAGATTGGAATGATCTTTGTTGCTGGAGCTATTCTGGTTGCCAGTGCGGTTGTCGGTTGGCTTCGTTTACCTGAAACCATGGTATTTATAGGAATGAATAAAGCGGTACATCATTAATTTGGTGTGTGGCTTTAGCATGGTTACCTGTGGGCTGTCTGCCATAGACATCCCTCTATTTTGAACTGATTTATAACGCAATATGAGGGCTTTTTTATGCTGAATAAAACCATATTCTCTGTATTGATTCTGGTTGTACCATTTTCTGCACACTCTGGCTGGTTAGACAGCCTTTCGACGGTTGTTGGGGGGCATATTACAGATATTCAATCTCGATTTACGGATGACCAAGTCATTGAGGGGACCGTTATTCAAAGTGCGAGTTTTAGGGATAATGATCGCGGTCAAGACATGTTGCACCACGGTTCGGGTTCGGTGAAAATCATTCAAACCGCTGAGGCACGCTATCTTCAATTGGCAAAAGATTTTTCTTCCACGCCTGGGCCTGATTACCATGTGTATATTTCAAATGACACGGGCATTGATCACGAGGAGCTTTTTGTAAAAGCTAATCAGATTGAACTGGGGCGTTTGATTAAAGGCTCTGGAGCA
Source organism: uncultured Thiosulfatimonas sp. (assembly GCA_964547865.1). Lineage (GTDB taxonomy): Bacteria > Pseudomonadota > Gammaproteobacteria > Thiomicrospirales > Thiomicrospiraceae > Thiomicrorhabdus. The sequence continues at coordinate 202 of CAZJPO010000220.1, read as the reverse complement.
AGTTATTACAAAATACCCGATGCGACTGACTTTCAGTCTGTCACGATTTGGTGTAAAGCTTTTAATGAATTCATTATGAGTGCTGATTTTAAACAATAATTTTTATAGGCGATTATAAAAAATCGTTAAGATCGCTACTTTAGGCTCAGTGATAGAATCTCGCGCAATTTTTCACCTCTAAGGGATTTAATAAAATGCGCCT
>CAZJPO010000219.1:0-2214 GCA_964547865.1 uncultured Thiosulfatimonas sp. | reverse complement strand
CGATGGTAGTGTGGGAGGTCCCATGTGAGAGTAGGTCATCGCCAAGCTTATATCCCAAAACCTCGTTAAGTTCATTTGAATTTAACGAGGTTTTTTTATGTGTAGAGAAAATGGCCTACGGGAGGCCGTTCCTGCACATCCATGTGCCCACGGCATTAGAATATCCATATACGTCAAGTAGGGCGAGTCGCGTTAAGAAAATTAGCCTTTAGGCTGAATTTTTAGCAAGGGAGCGCAAGGCCTCTGGCCGCAGCAGGCCCATTACCAAGCTTATATACCGAAAAACCGCTATACTCCTAAGAGTTGGCGGTTTTTTTGCCTTATTTTCTAGACTGATAATTTAAGTACTTATCCAGTACAATACTCAAAAAATCTTTAAAAGGAATGAAAATGAGTGATCTAACCATAAAGTCAGGCGGAACCATGTCTTTAATTAGCAAATTCCCTTGGATGCTTTTGATTATTGGTTTTTTGTTGGTTGCTGAGTATATGCAGATTAGTCTTGAGGGTACGGTTGGCTATGCCTTTATTACCGTTGCTGTGGTTGTGCTATTTGTGGAGATGTTTAAGTCTGGTGATGTAACACCACTATCATTTTTACTTGATCAATTCTGGGCTGTTGTTACCGTTGTATTGGCTTCTGGTTTGTTAACGTATTTATATTTTGTTGAGGGACGTGATCCAACTTTTTTTCATTGGATTGGTTTTGCTATTATCTTAGCCGATGCATTATTGAACCCATTTAATGGCTTCCGTACGGCACTGCGTAACTTGGATATTCCAGGATAATGTCAGCAACCGAAAATAACAGTAGCTTAGGAAAGTCTACCCTCTACTGTAGTCAATACGATGCCTCACTCTTGTTTCCCATTCCTCGTCAAGAAAAACGTGATGAGTTGGGCTTTGATATAACTAATCTGCCTTTCCAGGGATTGGATATTTGGACTGCTTATGAGGTCTCATGGTTGAATGCTAAAGGTAAGCCGGTTGTAAGAGTCTGTGAGTTTGCATTTGCAGCAGATTCGGAGTTTTTAATAGAGTCTAAGTCTTTTAAACTCTATTTAAACTCTTTTAATGGCACGCGATTCGATAGTGAAGAGCAAGTTGTCGAGACTCTAGAGAGAGACCTGTCTAAAGCTTCTGGTGAACTAGTTGCTGTAGATATGCGCCCCATTGAGTTTGAAGAGACTTTAATTGCCAAATTACCCGGTGTTAATCTGGATGATTTGGACATTGAGGTTGAAACCTACTCTGTAAGTGCTGAATTGTTGAATGTAGACGAGTCTGGTTTTGTTAGTGAAACAATAAATAGCCACCTACTTAAATCGAATTGCTTGGTGACATCACAGCCTGATTGGGGTTCTGTGGTAATTCGCTATGAAGGCTCTCAAATTGAACATGAGTCCCTGCTAAAATATATTATCTCGTTTAGAGAGCATGATGAGTTTCATGAGCAGTGTGTCGAGCGGATGTTCACTGATATACAGAAACAATGCAAGCCTGAAAAGCTCACTGTTTATGCCCGCTATGTTAGAAGGGGCGGGTTGGATATCAATCCATACCGCTCGAATTTCGAGGATGAGTTTGATATTTCGAGAACGATTAGACAGTGACCAGAATTGATGCGGATGTTTATCAAGCTAGTAAACCTCTTTGTAGGAATTTTCGGTTATGAGTTTGTTCGCGATGAACGAGCCGTTAATGAGCCTCCGGAAGATATTGAGGTGGACGAAGGTTGGGATGACCTCTATGAAAACAATCCACGTTACAGATTAGTTAAAAAGAATCAAAATTTACCATAGGAATAATCGTTATGATGCCAATGAATCCAGCTAACCAAAAATATGTTGATCTTGTTAAAGATTCTAATATTACTGCTGAAGAAGCGATTGAACGCTTTGATGTCAATATTGAACGCCTGATGAACGAAGAGGTAGACAAGGAGAAAGACGAAGATGCTGTTAACTTGCTGAACGTACTTTCTGCATGGCTAGAAGAAGCTCTTCAAAAAGGCTCGGATATGCAAGAGCTTCAACCTCGAGCTCAAAAATTGGCAAAAGTTGCCTTTGGTTTAGGCTGTACAGAAACAGAAGTTAAAGAATTGTTAACAATGCGCCCAAAATCTATCTAGTTACTTTTCGCTGTATGGCGAATCCAAGCCATACAGCTCATATTACATTCTTAAATATTTTTTTCCCTCTACTTCAAACTATC
>CAZJPO010000218.1:0-2216 GCA_964547865.1 uncultured Thiosulfatimonas sp. | reverse complement strand
GATTACATTATGCTTGGGTTTGACGCTGCAGATCTTAAACCCTTTTCAATTGCCAGTGCCCCGAGACAAGACGGCCTCATTGAGTGCCATATTCGCAATGAACTCGGCAGTGGCTGGATGGAAAAGCTGTTTGCCTCACAATCAGGTGATACTCTTGTAATGCAGGGCCCCAAAGCTCAAATGACACTTAAAGAAGCTCATCAACCGATTATTTTTGTTGCAGGGGGAACTGGGTTTGCACCGATGAAAGCATTGCTAGATGAAGCCATTCGCGCAGAGATTGAAGTCCCTATCAGCTTTTATTGGGGGGCTCGTACCCAAGAAGATCTATACATGCACAAATGGATGGTTGATTTGACTCAAAAACATCCAAATATTGAATATGTTCCGGTCATCTCCGATGAGCTTGAGAACTGGCAAGGGGAGACAGGGCTAGTGCATAAAAAAGCACTTGAGCAAAACCCAACTTTAGCGCATAAAACTATCTATATGTGTGGGCCATGGAATATGACTCAAACCGCCAAGCAAGAATTTATTGAGGCGGGTGCAGAAGAGGCTGAAATCGTTCACTGAATGATATAAGTTAAAAAGCCTTACTCTACTTGATAACCATTTCTAATAGGGAGCTATCAGTAGAACTAATCAAATTAAGCAGATTTTCCGATATTTTTTTACTTTCAATGCTTTAGACTGGTTCGAAAACATCTAATGATAAAACTAAACACTTTTAAAGTGTAATCAGAACATATGGTCAAAGCAATATCACACACAAGGCAAACCAGCTTTAAGGCCTTGCTAATCAAACAGTTAGTTTTGGCTATCTGCCTGAGTATGCTGATTTCAATTCCATTGGTCAGCATTCCTGCTTTTTTATACATTAAGGGCGCGATTAATAGCGATGTTGAACGGATTCATGATGCGAGTTATGAATCGATCAATACACATCTCACAACGGGCTTCAAACAGGAAAACCTAGACAACCTGATCCTCTCCTTAAAACAAAAGCTACCTAATGCAGAGGTGAGTTTTCAGAAATCTGAAACCTTTCGTCTAGATAGCGACCAAGTCATTCAGCCGACCTCTCCAGAACGCGCTCAATTAATCCAGCTCATTAAACAGGCAGAAAAACAAGAGAGTGTTGTGAGTGAGACAGATTTATCTGGCAACCGCAACCAGATTGTGATGCCGATCAAATATCAAACATCCTGTATCGAATGCAAGCTGACCCCGTTAGGCACTGGAGAGAACTATACTGGTGCGCTTTTTGGCGTGATGGTTATACAAGCGCCAGTCAGCCTTCAAAGCCTGACCGCTGGGACAGCCATCACCTTCTTTATCATTTTAGTTGTACTGTTTATTCTCATTGCGGTCCTATTTACCAACCGCATGGTAAACAGAAACTTGGTTGCGCCACTTGAAAACCTATCTAGTCGAATCAAGCAGCTAAAACTCAGTAGTCATGAGAGACATATCGACTGGCAGAGGACACCACAGGATATTTTAGAAATTGACTATATTGATGAGAGTATCTCTTCACACATTGGCATCATTAATCAGGTTTACGACAAGCTTGATGCCCTCGTCGTGACCGAGCATGAGACAGGCCTATATCATAAAGACCGTTTTAATGAAGTGATTCGATACGAAATGTTCCGAAGCCACCGCTACGTTCGCCCGTTCTCACTTCTGATTATTAAACTTGAAAACGTTCGCCCCCTGAACTCAACCGCCAAAAACATTGAAGTAGAATCGCCTGGTTCTAAGTACTTGCTGTTTGGCAATATCATCCATAATGACACGCGTGAAACCGATATGGCATTCCGCTTAGAAGAGCAGATTTTTGCCATTATTGCACCAGAGACGGATGACAATGGAATAGCAAAGGTTCAGAGCGACCTTTATCGCCGCCTATCAACTAACCAGCTTCCGGAAAACGGACGAGTCACGGCGATGCCAGAATATGAGTTTATAATTAAACTTGGTACCGCAACTTATTTCTGTGATGACAACACTAGCGCGAAAGAAATTATGACTCATGCCATTACAAACATGCAGCAGTCCGCGCCGATTACGGGTCACTACCCTCCTGGGAAATAACATTAGGCCAATTCCAAGTTGGTTTTCAGGCCTCTCGCTCCACTTAAAACGCAGCTATTACGTAATTTATAGCCTTAGGGTTTAATTTTAGGGGCTGACCCAGATAACTCATAATTTTG
>CAZJPO010000217.1:0-2234 GCA_964547865.1 uncultured Thiosulfatimonas sp. | reverse complement strand
TCATTGCCACCATGGTTAAAGTTTTTTTAATGCCATTTAATAAACAAAACCACGCTAACAAGCGATACAAAACCGTTAAAAAACACTATAATACCGCCATCTTAGAAAGAATAAGTGGATTGAAAAACAAATTCGGATTGAGAGAGAAATCTCACCGTTTTTTAGTTTTAAATCTGCGTGCTTTAAATTTTTGCGAAATTTTGAAATAGCTTCGTCTTAAAACGAGGCTATTTTTGCTTTAAGAAATCAGTTAATAACTTTGACGAAAACGGAATTAACAATGTCAGAATCGGTATCAAATAAAAGAAAAATTCTTGTCACAAGTGCTCTGCCATATGCCAACGGTCCAATTCACCTCGGTCACTTAGTTGAGTATATTCAAACCGACATCTGGAGCCGTTTTCAAAAAATGCGTGGCAACGAATGTACTTACGTCTGCGCCGACGATGCACACGGTACGCCAATTATGCTGCGCGCTCAATCTGAAGGGATTACCCCTGAGCAATTGATTGAACGATCTTCTGAAGAACACCAAACAGACTTTGCTGGCTTCAATATTGAATTTGATCACTATCACAGCACCAACTCTCCAGAAAACAAAGAGCTGGCCGAATACATCTATACACAGCTAAAAGACAAAGGTTATATCTCAAGAAAAAGCATTACTCAGGCTTACGACCCTGAAAAAGAGATGTTCCTACCTGACCGTTTCGTTAAGGGAACTTGCCCGAAGTGTGATGCCGAAGACCAGTACGGCGACAACTGTGAGGTTTGTGGTGAAACCTATAGCCCTACCGACTTGATCAATCCAATCTCGGCAGTTTCTGGTGCCACACCGATTGAAAAAGACTCTGATCACCTCTTCTTTGAACTAGGACAGTTTGAAGATATGCTTAAAGAGTGGACTCGAGCTGGTCACCTGCAATCTGAGATTGCCAACAAACTAGACGAGTGGCTAAGCACAGGACTTCGCGGCTGGGATATCTCGCGTGACGCGCCTTACTTCGGTTTTGAAATTCCAGGAGAAAAAGACAAATACTTCTACGTTTGGCTAGACGCTCCTATCGGCTATATGTCGAGCTTTAAGGCACACTGCGACAAATCCGGATTGAATTTTGACGAGTACTGGAAAGCGGACTCTAAAACTGAGCTGTACCACTTTATCGGTAAAGACATTATCAACTTCCACGCACTGTTCTGGCCTGCGATGCTGTCTGGTTCTGGGTTCCGCACGCCTAATGCAGTCTTTGCTCACGGCTTCCTGACCGTTGATGGTCAAAAGATGTCCAAGTCTCGCGGTACCTTCATTATGGCTAAGACCTATCTTGAGCACTTGAATCCAGAGTATCTGCGTTACTACTACGCGGCGAAACTAAGTAGCCGAATCGATGATATCGACTTGAACCTTGAGGACTTTGCACAGCGAGTAAATTCTGACTTGGTTGGTAAAGTGGTTAACATCGCCAGTCGCTGTGCGGGCTTTGTGGTGAAAAAGTTTGATGGCAAATTGGCTGGTTCTCTGTCTGAAGAGGCAACGGTACTTTACGACAGCTTTACCGCCAAATCTGACGAGATTGCCAACCTATATGAAAAACGCGAATTCGGCCATGCCATGCGTGAAATTATGGCACTGGCTGACCAAGCCAATGAATACATTGCTGACACAGCGCCATGGGTCCTTGCCAAAGAAGAAGGTAAAGAGGCTGAGCTGCACGAATCAGTCAGTGTTGGGATTAACCTGTTCAGAGTCTTGATGAACTACCTAGCGCCGGTTATTCCAGATACTGCGGATAAAGCTAAAGAGTTCTTAAATCTTGAAGCATGGCACTGGGATGATATCCGCTACCCGCTGCTTGACCACAAAATCAACAAGTTTAAAGCGTTGATGACTCGCCTAGAAATGCCGGCGATTGAAAAAGTGGTCGAAGCCTCAGCAGAGTCTCTGGCAAAAGCGGGTTCAAGTGCGCCAGATGGCAAAAAAGGCGATAAAAAACCTGCCAAGAAAGCCAATAAACCCGCCAAAACCGAAGCTGGACTGGAGCCCATTGCAGAACAGATCACCATTGATGATTTCGTTAAAATCGATCTGCGCATTGCCAAAATCGTTAACGCTGAATCCGTGCCAGAAGCCAACAAACTGCTTAAGTTAACGCTAGACATCGGTCTGGAACAACGACAAGTCTTTGCAGGGATCAAATCTGCATATGAACCGGAAGACCTGATTGGTAAACACA
>CAZJPO010000216.1:0-2282 GCA_964547865.1 uncultured Thiosulfatimonas sp. | reverse complement strand
AAAAGATTAGATTTCAAGGCACAAAGTATGGGATTCAAGCGCATCAAAATCAGCAGTTGTTCTCACGATCCCTCTGTTCCAAACACCGTCATCTAACTCAAGGTCCAAGTGCCGTGCATGACCATTGTCCAGTGCCGTAACACAAGCTTGATTCTTACCAAGAATCGTCCCTGTTAATAAACCTACAGCATCAGTGGTAGGTAAGAAAGTTGCGAAATAGAACCCCAGAGCAACTAATTCCGCTTGCGGCTCATCAGAGGTAATAAAGCCCTCATCACTAATTTCTTCAAAGAAAGTACCATCAGCTGTACCAACCGCATCATAAACAATCGCGCGGCTTTCAGTTGTCGCATTACCCGGAAATTCACCTTTACGACCATAATAGGAGTAATAAGAGGTTTTAAATGCTTCCAAGTCGTTTATCAATCGATTTACTTTAGCGTTTTCAATCAGTTGCACGACTTGTAAGACACCTCCGAGCAGGATACCAATAATCAACAGTACCATCGTCAGTTCTACAAGGGTAAATCCAGATTGGCTAGATGGGGGCTTCATGACTATTTACCTCTATTTTTTTCTTCATTATCGCTTTGACTCTTTAAGAGTTCCGTCGCTTTACGAAGATTAAGCTGGACGGATTGATCTCGATAATCCAAGCTATCCGCCCATCGTTTATATTGCATAATATCATAAAAATTATGGTTTCTAATGGCTCTTTCCAGCATCGAATTCATTGTCGCCAGAGCCTGTCCCTTAAACAAAAAATGCGAAGAAGCTCGGGGGAAGTAACCATTGGTTTCATAATGCTTGAAACCTTCATTCTGATAGAGGAATAGCCTGTTTTTAAAATAATAAAACTCTTCGATGCTTTTTAAGGTATGAATGCTTAACCACAGTGCCACGAACCCACCGAAGCCAACGGCAATCACTGCACTTCTCTTGTGAGAAGGTAAAACGGCATAACTCAGCTCAACCAACTTCAACCTGCCCATTGAAAAATGCAACAACAGTAAAAATAAGAATAAATGAATCGCTGACAATGAAAAAGGAAACGAGACTTGGGCTTGAATTAAAAAAGGTAGAGCTAATAACAATGAAACAATGAGTCTATCACGATTGGCCTTCCAACTTACGACCAGCAAACCCAAGCCCGCAAGTATTAAGAAAAGTACTGGCAACAAACCTGATTCAGCGGCCCAGTAAAGCAACTCATTGTGTGGATGCAGGTAAGCTTGTCGATCCAAGCCAACATAATGATAGATTTCATGCTGTCTTGCATACTCTATAAAGTGATCGGGAAAGTTGCCCAGCCCAACTCCCCAAAGAGGCTGGCTCATCACCATATTGTAAGAAGCGTCATACAAGTACCAACGGATATCAACCCCATCAAGTACTTTAGTCATTTTGGTATCTAATGCTTGAACCAAGCTAACATCGGACGGCATAAACCAAAACATTACAATGCCCAACCCAATAGCAGAGAAGATTTTAATCATTTCAACAATAGTTGGCCTATACTGCCAACCATAAAAAACAAGCATAAGTGTCACTGACAGGGTTAAACTTAAAAGCCCCACTCTAGAACCACTAATTAAAATGATATAAACCGACAAACCAATTGTTAAAACAAAAATGACATTTAGTTTAATAATGTTTTTATACGGGCTCTTTAATAGCAAATGTGTTGCAGCCAGAACCACAAAACTTAAGAAAGACGCCAACATGTTCGGTTGTTGAAAAAAGCCAACGGCTCTACCAGATATTCGAAAAAACTCATAGCCAGTCAGCTGATATAAGACACCGTAAGCATCAAAGAGCTGGATGAAAGAGATAAATACCGCCAAAAACCCTAATACCGCTAGAGACAAGAGCAACCTATCTAAATCAATTTGATTAAGCTCTAACTGATCAAGCGTCAGCACAAACAAAACAATCACAAAATAACAGATCACTAGATGCGTAATCTCAAACTGACCGCCTTTATGAAAACTCCCTAAAAACAATAATAAGAATAAAAACAGACCTAGAATCGCTGTAAACCAGCTAAGCTTTAGCGTTCCAGCGGTTAAGTTTCGAATCAGGAAGACTAGAGAAAATAATAGAACTGTGCTCCAGACAACCACATTAGAGGGAAGCCAAAACCCGACCCCACCAATATTGGATTGAGCATAAAGAACAGAAAAGAAAATCACTACTAGAAAATAGATTGGATTTGTTAAGGGAATTTTCATCATTGTCTGATACTTTAAATAAGCTATATAATAAAAAGCCCGCTGTCTGCG
>CAZJPO010000215.1:0-2287 GCA_964547865.1 uncultured Thiosulfatimonas sp. | reverse complement strand
ATATGAAAAAAAGATTTCAAGTTTTTATTTCTTCAACGTTTCAAGATCTTCAGCCCGCAAGGCAAGAGGTTAGTCAAGCTCTCCTGAGGTCAGGTTGTTTCCCAGCAGGGATGGAACTATTCCCGGCTGCGGACGAAGAACAATTTTCATACATTAAAGAGATTATCGATGAGTCAGATTACTACATCATTATTTCTGCAGGGCGCTACGGAAGCATCGAGCCCAAATCGGGCCTAAGTTATACTGAATTAGAGTACGATTATGCTCTCCGACGAGAGAAGCCAATTATTAGACTGTTACATGCCAACCCATTTAATGAACTTCGGGGAGAGTTTATAGAAAAGACCGACGTCGGAAGACAAAAGATTGAAGCGTTCAGAGAAAAAATGAAAGACGGCAGGCTTGTTCGGTTTTGGCGGGAACCAAAAGAGTTGGGTGCAGAGGTCGTTCACGGAATTGAGGATGCCAAGAAACGACGACCGGCGCAGGGGTGGATCCGAGCAGATAATAAGTCAGTTTCATACGATGAGTTGAGAGACTCTGTTATCGATATGGGGGCCGCTTTGAGGGTCGGAACAGACGTCTTTCTTGAACAGTTTCCATATGCGGTCTTACGGACAAACCAACACCGAGAAATTGTGTATGCGAACACGGCGGCAAGGAAACTGTCTAATGGCGACCTAGAGATTGGCACCAAACTCGATGATATCTTTAAGGGTATAGGTAAGCCAATCTCTGACATTCTCTCCCTCAATAATAAAGCTATTGTAGTCAGGGAGATGATCGCTGCTGAATTTGATGGTGTTGAAAAAAATTTGGAGGTTTCACTAAATCGATTGGATGACCTTGATGGGTCCTTTTTGGCTGTATTGAATGATGTTACGGAGTTGAAAACTCTGGAAAGTCAATTCGTCCAAAGCCAAAAAATGCAAGCAATTGGGCAGTTGGCGGGCGGTGTAGCGCATGATTTCAATAACTTGCTTACAGCAATTTCGGGGCACTGTGATCTGTTGTTATTGCGCCATGACCAAGGCGATACAGATTATGGTGATCTGGTCCAGATCAACCAGAATTCAAATCGAGCAGCATCGCTCGTGGGACAACTTCTGGCATTTTCGCGCAAACAAACTTTGAGACCGGAAACGCTGTGCATAAACGACCTAATTTCCGACCTGAGTCATCTCCTTAACCGGTTGGTCGGGGAAAAGGTCACCATTAAGCAGGCATCAATGGGAAAATATTTGGTACGGGCTGACAAAAGGCAACTCGAACAAGTGATGATGAATTTGATCGTTAATTCAAGAGATGCGATGCCAAATGGCGGTTTGATCAGTATTGATGTGGGGGTTTTTGAAACGCAAACTTCTAAAGTTTTTGGTAGAGCAACAATACCTGCGGGGCGCTACGTCAAAGTACGGGTTGTTGATCAAGGCATCGGAATACCGGACGAAAACCTAGACAGGGTTTTTGAACCCTTTTTTACCACAAAGAAAACTGGCGAGGGAACGGGCTTGGGCCTTTCAACAGCCTACGGAATCATTAAGCAGTCAGGCGGCTTTATTTTCGCAGAAAGCGAAGTTGAAGTGGGAGCAATATTTGAGATACTTCTACCAGAGAGCTTGGAATCTGTTAAAAAAGAAAAACCCGTCAAGCCTAGACAAAATTTCAAGCAACAATCACGAAACCATGGGATAGTTGTATACGCGGAAGATGAGGCCGCAGTTAGAGCGTTTGGTTCTAAAGCGTTGAGGATGCGTGGCTTTACAGTTTTGGAAGCAGCGGATGGAACCGAAGCTCTTGCCCTTTTAAAAGAGCATGGTGGAAGTGTGGATGGATTTGTTACAGATATCGTTATGCCCAAAATGGATGGGCCAGCTTGGGTCGCAGAAGCATTGAAGTCTTATCCGAACATACCCATTTTATTTGTCTCAGGGTACTCCAAAGAGGATTTTTGGGATCGAATTGAACACCTCCCAAATTATGAGTTCCTTCCGAAGCCGTTTTCCTTAGCAGAAATCACGGATGCAGTATCCGAAATGATGTTGGATCGCTCGGACGTTTGATATAAAACCTGTCGTACCGAGCACCATAAAGGGAGCGATCGAGTTTTTTTGGCAAGCACCTGAAATTTAAGCTCAGATGAGCGGTTGTCGCATACTCGAAGGTAAAGGCGACTCGCACCTTTCAGTGATAAGCTGTGTCCGCTATTGCGAAAATTCAAATACTATACTGACATAACCCCGATTCTGGATAAGGGGTTGTTGAGAGGGATTCACGAACCGACATT
>CAZJPO010000214.1:0-2298 GCA_964547865.1 uncultured Thiosulfatimonas sp. | reverse complement strand
GCCTGTTGATGGCCTGTTACCAGAGAGACCGATTGTGAGAATTCACGATGAGTCAGAGGAAAACTCGCATAGGCACTGCAACCCGCCGCTGCGGTAATCCCCGGTACAACTTGATAACTCACACCATGCTCGACCAACATTTCAGCCTCTTCCGCACCGCGGCCAAAAATATAAGGGTCTCCGCCTTTTAAGCGAGCCACTCGTTTACCTTGTTGCGCAAGCTCAACCATCATTTTGCCAATATCTTCTTGCTTAACTTTATGCCAACGATCCTTCTTACCGACATAGATTCGCTCCGCTTCACGACGCGCCATCTCAACAATCTCTGGCACAACCAAGCGGTCATACAACACCACATCAGCTTGCTGTAACAAGCGCAGTCCTTTAAAGGTCATCAGGTCAGGATCTCCCGGACCGGCACCGATCAGATACACTTCACCTTCCGGGAGAGGCTGACCATACTTAGCGGCCTGATCAATACGTTTATCGAGCTGTTGTTCGGCTTCGCTTTCTTTGCCGTGAACCGCCTTATCAATAAAGCCACCCTGTAAAATAGACTCCCAAAAGACTTTACGCCCTTCTTCATTGCTAATCGCATCTTTGACTTTTTGTCGATAGCGTCCCACCAGATCTGTCAGCTTACTAAAACCGTTTGGAATCATGGTCTCAAGTCGGGCTTTCATCAATCTTGCTAAGACCGGAGAGCGTCCCCCCGTAGAGATGGCAATCGTCATTGGCTCGCGATCCACAATTGCTGGCAGAATAAAGTCGCAATATTCGGTTTGGTCGGCAACATTAACAGGTATCTCTTTGTCTTGGCAGTAGTGATAAACCGCTTCGTTCACCGCCTGATTATCGGTCGCAGAGATCACATACTTTGGTTTGGGCAGAGTCTGCATTAGCTCTTCCGAGAACTCGTCCATCTGCCAGGTGATTTTGCAGTGCGCCAGATGGTGTTTCATCTCAGTTTTAATCTCTGGCGATACCACGGTGACAATCGCGCCTGATTTAATAAACAGGTCTGCCTTGCGTGCCGCTACCGGGCCTCCGCCAACAATCAGACAATGTTGGTTTTTAATGTTTACAAAAATTGGTAAATAATCCATAAAAAGAACTCCTTACTCTACGCAGAGTTTTTTTCTGGAGCACTTAGCTCCGTTGCTAAAATTGCTTGTATTTCCGGTACACAACTGCCACAGTTGGTACCCGCTTTTAAGGCTTGTCCAATCGCATCAACCGTGACGAGTTTCTGTTCCACAATTGCCTCAATAATGGTGTTCATGCCTACGCCAAAACATGAGCAGATCATCTTGCCTTCGTCTTTAGCACCTGATTGCTGACCTGCCAACAGGTGAAGACGGGTTCGGTTATCTAAATCTTGTTCACTAAATAGACTGCCCAACCAACTTCTTGGAGGCAGCTCCGTACTAGGCGCTAAAAACACTGCTGACTGCAGCTGATTGTTATTGATCGTTGCCAACCGATGGCGCTGACCGGCCACATCCAAGTACTCAACTTGTTCTCCAGCTGCTAAACCAAGTGACTGCATAAATAGTGAGTGGTTTTCGATTGCCTTCTCGCTGGCGATTTCATAGCGATAGAACCGCTTGCCTTTAACTTTAATCCAGTAGTCCAATCCTTGGGTTTCGATAGGTTGTCTAGTCAGGATAAAGCCGTGCCAAGCGGCTTTATAAGGAGAAATTTTGACAGGTGTATGCTTGGATTCAGGCTGCCCTGAGAGCGGGTCAGCAACGGGCTGAACTAGCGCATCGACTCGGCCGTGACTGGCATACTGCGCTGTCCAGTGAATAGGAGCAAACAAACTACCTCGGCGCTGTCCTTGATCAAACTTAACGCGACCAACAAATAACCCTAGATCGTTCTCAACTTTGGCTAATTGACCATCTTCAATTTCATACTTAAGGGCATCTTTGGGATGAATCATGACGTAGGGTTCATCGGTATGCGCCATCAACTTAGCGGTCTTGGCTGTACGAGTCATAGTGTGCCACTGATCGCGAACTCGGCCGGTATTAAAGACAAACGGCAAGGCTTTAGTTGTTGGGTTCTTAGGTAGTCTTGGAGTGATCGCAATAAACTGTGCTTTACCACTTGGGGTAAAGAAATGACCATCGGCAAACATGCGTTTAGTGCCATGTGGGTTCTTTTCAGTCAGTGGCCATTGAAAAGGTTTCATGGCTGCATATTCACCGTCACTGATATTCTCCAAAATAGAGATATCAAAATCTCGACTACCACTGTTTTCAAACCCAGAAAGCGCGGCATGCTCCCTAAAAA
>CAZJPO010000213.1:0-2320 GCA_964547865.1 uncultured Thiosulfatimonas sp. | reverse complement strand
TGAGTTAGTATAAACTAATTTGAGTGTGCCATGCTGATAGGCATATTAGTTTGTTTCTGGAACGATCGAGAAGCGTGCGTTAATTGGAAGAATATAAAGTCTAAAAGTCCTCTTTTAAACTTAAACATTTAGCCACTTTTAAAAATAGGTATTACGGTAAAATACCGCGTTTTTTCAAGTCTTGCCGCATTGGTGGGTAAGTTTATTTACAAAAAATCATAGATAGAATTAGGGAATTTTCATGAGTTGGGCAGAATTTCAGATACGTTTTCAAACCATTCGAGACAATAAAGCTTTTGAGCTTTTTGTTATTGCCGTCATTATTTTTTCATCATTGATGATCGGTATTCGTACCTATGAACTCAACCCTACTTTTGAGACAGTTCTGATCGCTCTGGATTATGGGGTAACGCTGTTTTTTGTGATCGAAATTCTGATCCGAATGGCGGCTGAAGATCGCCTGCGCGATTTCTTCAAGAAAGGCTGGAATATTTTTGATTTTATTATTGTTGTTGTGAGTCTAATTCCATTAGATGATTCTGAATATGCACTGATCGCTCGAATGCTACGTCTATTTAGGGTAATGCGTCTGATCTCGTTTATTCCTGAGTTGCGTGTATTGGTGAGTGCATTGATTACTGCACTGCCTAGAATGGGTTATGTCGCTCTATTGATGTTTATCATCTTCTACCTATATGCGGTGATTGGCAACTTAATGTTTTCACACATCAATCCAACGCTATGGGGCGATCTAGGTATCTCTTTGTTAACGTTGTTCCGTGTCGCCACTTTTGAAGATTGGACGGATGTGATGTATGAGACGATGGAAGTCTATACTTTGAGTTGGATGTATTACATCAGCTTCATCTTCTTCTCAGCGTTTGTGTTCTTAAATATGATGATCGGTATCGTGGTGGATGTTCTGGATGAAGAGCATAAGAAAATGGAAGCAGAAAAACTGGGCACAACTCTGGAAGAGCATCAAGGGTTTGAACTGAGAATTGAGCAAGAGGTCAGTGATTTACACAAAAAGATGGATTTGCTTCTTGAGCAGCAACAGCAGCAACTCAACGCTAACACTAAAGGTTCTTAAAAGTTCTATTTCCAGCGGCTGACGACTGTGTTTCGGCCGCTATCTTTTGCTTCATATAGAGCGATATCTGCTCTTCTAATCGTACTTTCTATATCTTCATTTGAGTGTCTAAAAGTCATACCAAAACTACAAGTTACATGGTATTTCTGATTAAACTTGTATTCGGCAATTTTTCTTCTCAAATTTTCAACTATTCTAGTGGTGGAGTTCTCACTGGCACTTTCCATTGGGATCAGTAACAAGAATTCCTCTCCCCCCCAACGTATTAGCCAGTCTTGTTGTCGGATAGACGCGTCAATTAAGCCAGCGACTTCTTTAAGGATTTTGTCACCACAATCGTGTCCATGAGTGTCATTAATTTTCTTAAAGTGGTCAATATCAATAAAGATGACCGCTAACTCTTTGTTAAGGGACTCTAGCTTTGTCGGCAGAATATCGTAGAAATATTTACGGTTAAAGCTGCCCGTTAGGGGGTCGTGTAGGCTTTCATCGAGTACTGAGAGTCGATCTAGATAGTCTGACGTTATATCATCTAGTGTGACTATGAAGTTTTGGTTGATCGGGCTAATGAAAACCGAAAAATAGCGAATTTCAAGGTCTTGAGTTTTGATACCGATGATGCGCTCCCGCCTTGGCAGATTGCTCATGACTTCGATCCAGTTTTCACCTTCTTTAACCTTGTCTAAGCTGAATAGAGCATCATCGTGAATAAAGGTCTGGCAGACACACTTATACTCTTCCCTAAAGGTTTCTAGATCAGGCAACTTATAAAACTCTAATAAACTTCGGTTTGATTCAATGATTTGCTTGCCGTCTGAAATCAAAATAATGGATCTCTGCGAGTCGAGAATATGTTGGTTTCTATCGAGTAGGGATTGAATTCGAATCTTACTGGTCGATTCTTTGTATATATATAGAGCGGCAATGATGAGCCCCAGTAAACTGATGAGAAAGGCAACGTAGAATCTAGTCTGCGTGTCTTGAAGAAAACGGTTTTCTTTTTCGATAATTAAGATTGCGCTGTTCTTGCGCGTGATTGGGTTTTCCATTGGGATAAAGGTAAACAGTTTACCTTGGTCTTTTGAGGGTAAAGAGGTTGTTAAACCGGAGTCTAATTTGTCTTGAATTTTGGCAAAATCCTCTTTGGAGAGGTTGGTTAAGTTTGCATGAGAATTGGAATTGCAACACTAAACCGACACAAAGATTAATTATTTGCTGTTAGATGGC
>CAZJPO010000212.1:0-2366 GCA_964547865.1 uncultured Thiosulfatimonas sp. | reverse complement strand
ATTAAAGTAAAAAATATTTTAATATTTAGCCAAAACCCACTTCTCTTGGGATTAGAGTATTTTTTCTGAACGCGATTAAAAAAGGTTTCTCCTTCCTGACAATATTCGTCATAAAAAGGCAGTTTTTGATTAAAGAGAAATCCTAATAAATAGGTAACTTGCTTCAGGACTTTGTCATATCCAAACTTATCACATCTAGTCTGAACTTCAGACCAATCTATGTCATTTTGGTGCTTGATGACATAAAGATACAAATGATAAAAATGCCTAACCGGAATGGATTTATTCTTTTCGTTGTCCCAGTCGAGCTTTTGAGCATGGATCAATCTGTGTATAAAGCCATCTGTTGGCTGAAGAACCCTGCAGGGTTGCCCCTCAAAGTCCTCGACAAAAATTGAGCGCTCGATACATTCCTTTTCTGGAAGAATTTGCCTTGTTTCTTTTCGGCCAACATACCGATGAATCTCAATCACAATCTGCTGATCTTCATGAAAAATTGAAGGCACTTGGTGCCAGCCGTCATACCCCCAGTTAAATGATTCAAGCTCTTGTTGATCAAATATTTCATACCCATTATCTAGGCACCTCATCCATGCTGGCTTGATCTCGCTCTCCCGAACCATGGGGTCAAGATCCGTCATCCAACGGTTTCCCGGAACGGTTAATCCCTGTAAAAGGTCGTCACCACCTTTTAACCAAACCGGCTGAACCTCTTTAAGTAATCTATTAATTACCACTATAGATTGCTTTAAATCGATCTCTCTAGATTTCTGTAGCTCAAAGATTTCATTGGTATACGCGATAAATTGTTCATCGAGCGGCTGCAATGATGGCGGAAGAGAGTTGACTACATGCCCTAAGGAACCAGCTAATAGCTGTTGACTGGCAATCTCTAAAATAGCATCCCATTCATCGATAGACATGGGCAAATCTTCATGGTTACCAGCCAATAAAGAAGTTAGTTTTTTTACATCTTGTAAGAATTCAGAGCGCATTTATCTCACTTAAAAGCATCTTTTCTGCAGACTCAGAACTTGAATGAGTCATCTCAAAAACGTCTATTTTTTCTAGCCAGCCCAGAATTTTTTCAACCGCATCGCATGACTCTCCCTTAGGTAACTCATAGCCACTCAATGCCATGTTTTTTAAAGCTCGGCACGGACCAATGGGTAAAATTTGGTCATGCCCTTCACTGTTATAATTTGGGAAGACAAGCACCGACGGTAGTCCCTCTTTAACCTCTTTCCAATCAGGGGAGAAATACTTTAATTTACGGTCATCAAATCTTTCCCAAACTGAACCCTGCGTATTTAAATGTGATGCAGAGTCCCAACTCCCAGTTTTAAGTGTAATCGGCATTTGAATACGGGTAGGTTCAAATTGACTATCCAGAGCAATCGTCTCATCAGAAAACAAGGCCGCTCCCTTTGAAAGCAAATATGAAGACAGAGTTGACTTCCCTTTACCTGACTGGGCGATAAAGAAACAATTAGCATTATTCCATTGCATTCCTGCGCCATGAAAAGCATAGGGCACACCGAGAGATCGATAGTAACTGACCATCACAATATCCATCAGGATTGGGGCCGTAAAACTAAACTCAATATGAGTGGCAAATATCTCGCCATTCACCATAAAACTATAAAGCCCATCTGTTTCTATAAGTTCAACATTTAAATACAGGCCTGCTTGCGTCGTCTTTTCTTCAGATTTTAAACCAACAATTAAGGTCACCAGCTCATCAAATGAATCAGAATTGATATTAGAAGAAAAGTTAATTATTAAAGAAGAGGTGTGAATCAGCTTATTCAAAGGAAGAGAAGAATCTGTAATAGAATCATCAAAGTTTAAGTTGGAAACTTCGGGTATCGGGATCGTGACTTCAGGAAGCGGAATTTCAGGGTTTATCAACACCTCAATATTGTCCCTGACTATTGGGTCATCGTTTTCTTCACCCATAAGCGCCATTATCGTAATAATATCTATATGGACTAAAGTGTTTCTTTGGCTGCAGTATACAATCCCGATGTCACCATCCCACCAGCCTTTTAAGTGGTCATAAGGGAGATAAAGAGTTTCAAACTCAAAACCTTTCATTTTTTCACTCCAAGAGGTCTTTCCAATCTAGCTTTAAGCATTACTTAAATCTACTAAAGGTATCATAATATCACTCAAGCACAATGCAACATTATTTATCCTAACCCTTCATTTAAGAAACTGAATCATCTAGGTTTTCTAACCCTATTACCTAACCACACTAGCTTTAAGGTATTAATTTGCAAACAAAAAAAAGGGGGGTAGAATAGATAACTGAATGTTTAGCCTTTTTAAAAAACGATTAAAAAAAATTTGGGGCTGTCCTAGAT
>CAZJPO010000211.1:0-2409 GCA_964547865.1 uncultured Thiosulfatimonas sp. | reverse complement strand
AAACAAAAACAAAAACAAAAAACTATACGTCGCTTTGTATAAAAAGCGCGCAAAATAAAAAATAAAACCGGGCTCAATTAAATTGCAATCAGAGGAGCAATTATTGATGTTTCTTAAGAAAGGAAAGATTGAAGTCACCTTTAGGCGATTTCGAAGAGATAGTAAACAAGGCCACCATCGTAAGCCCTGCGGTACCTATGAAGAAGCCGTAAAGCTAGCACAGAACTATTTATATGATCCCTTAGTGACTCATATTGGCATTAAGATCGGAGAGGAGTACGACCGCTGTTGGTTAGATAATGAGAATATTCCCGGTCTCTTAATGGACAAAAAGATTCAGATACTGGCCAATAAAGCTCAGCATTAAAAAAATAGGGCTATACAGCCCTATTTTTTATCAAAATGGTTAAGAAGTCTGAACTAGCGCAGATTTAAAACATCCTGCATATCAAACAACCCCTTGTCCTTAGATGCAATCCACTTGCAAGAGTGCGCAGCCCCCTTTGCAAAAGCCATTCGGCTAGAAGCTTTGTGCGTAATCTCCACTCGCTCGCCTTCAGTCGCGAATAATACCGTATGATCACCCACAATATCACCGGCACGAACCGTTGCAAAACCAATCGTATTTGGATCGCGCGCCCCGGTAATGCCTTCACGACCATAAACCGCACACTCTTTTAGATCTCGCCCTAAGGTATCGGCAACTACCTCACCCATTCTTAAGGCTGTACCTGATGGTGCATCAACTTTATGACGGTGATGACCTTCAATAACTTCAATATCATAGCCATCATTTAGCACTTCAGCGGCTTGTTTAAGCAGTTTCAAACACAGGTTAACCCCAACGCTATAGTTAGCGGCAAAGATCACTGCTGTTTTATCTGCCGCCTTATCAATCTCTGCAAGCCCCACCTCATCAAATCCAGTGGTTCCAATGACAATTTTTTTATTGTGCTCGGCACAAACTTTTAAGTTATTGACCGTTGTTGCCGGTGTAGTGAAATCAATGAGTACATCAAAATCGCCTACCACTGCATTCAAGTCGCCAACAATCGCCACACCAAGCTTACCAACACCAGCCAACTCGCCAGCATCCGCACCGATTAATGAGCTATCCGGTCTTTCAATCGCTGCGCTGACCGAAAGCCCCTCGGCCTGGTTAACCGCATCAATTAAGTTTTTACCCATGCGACCTGACGCACCAATAATTGCCACTCTCATTACAAAATCCTTTCTTCGTTATCCGTCAGAATTAATTCCACGGACCATCTTTATCTTTTTTAGAGGATGAATTGTCGTCATCATCACCAGTAAAAAATGCTTTAACAGAGTCCAAGAAGCTGTGAGATTTAGGACTGTGTTGTTTGTAGTGTTTACCTTGCAGGCTCTCTTCAAACTCCTGAAGCAGTTCTTTTTGACGAGCCGTTAACTTCACAGGCGTCTCAATCGTAACCTGCACAATCATATCACCAACATGCGAGCTTCGAACCGATTTCACTCCTTTTCCAGACAGCTTAAAACGCTGGCCTGACTGTGTACCCGCAGGGATTTTCAAGTTCGCCTTGCCACCTAATGTCGGTACATCGATTGAGCCACCCAATGCCGCTGTAGCAAAACTCAATGGCATTTCACAATACAACGTGTTGTCATCGCGCTCAAATATCTTATGGGGCTTAACGCGAATTCGAACATAGAGGTCACCGTGCGGCGCACCCGGCTCGCCCGCTTCACCTTCACCTTGCAGGCGAATGCGATCACCATTATCGACACCAGCAGGAATCTTAACTGAAAGGGTTTTATTGTCGTGTGTATAGCCTTCACCACGACATTTCTTACACGGTGATTTAATCAGCTTCCCAGAACCGTGACAGGTTGGACAAGTTCGATTGACCGCAAAGAAACCTTGCTGAATACGGACTTGACCCGCACCGTGACAGGTCGGACAGGTTTCGACATCACTGCCAGGCTCAGCTCCAGAACCATCACAAGGTTCACAAATATCTTTGGTTGGAATACGAATGTCTACTGAAGTACCAGCAACCGCATCTTCTAGAGAGACTTCGAGCTCATACTGTAAATCCTGTCCCGGTTGAGGTCCACGATGACCACCGCCGAAACCACCACCAAACATCTCGCTGAAGATATCACCAAAGTCACCAAAACCACCGCCGCCAAAGCCGCCTCCACCTTGGCCACCTTCTAGCCCGGCATGACCAAACTGATCATAAGTCGCGCGCTTTTGCTGATCCGACAGAATTTCATAAGCTTCTGAAGCTTCTTTAAACTTATCTTCCGCTTCTTTATTATCTGGGTTGCGATCCGGGTGATACTTCATCGCCAGTTTGCGATAAGCCTTTTTAATTTCACCTTCCGATGCCGTTTTAGCAACACCAAGGATTTCGTAGTAAT
>CAZJPO010000210.1:0-2470 GCA_964547865.1 uncultured Thiosulfatimonas sp. | reverse complement strand
AAAGAATAAAAAACCGCTGA
Organism: uncultured Thiosulfatimonas sp.; assembly: GCA_964547865.1. Taxonomy (GTDB): domain Bacteria; phylum Pseudomonadota; class Gammaproteobacteria; order Thiomicrospirales; family Thiomicrospiraceae; genus Thiomicrorhabdus. The sequence goes on along the minus strand of CAZJPO010000210.1, from coordinate 2,450 downwards.
GAGAGAATAAGCCCTTGTCAGCGGTTTTTTTATAGAGATGAAAGGTCTGTTACTTTTGTGACCAAGTATCGCGCAGTGCAACAGTGCGGTTATAGACCTGATGATCGCCCGCTTTATTATCGCGGCAGAAATACCCTTCACGCTCAAACTGATAAGCTTTTTCAGGTTCAGCGTTGGCCATACCCGGCTCAACAAAACCATTCTTAACAATTAAAGATTCAGGGTTGATTACCGCTTCAAAATCGTCTTCTTTTGCCGGGTTTTCTACGGTAAATAGACGGTCGTAGATTCTGAATTCTGCCGGTAAAGCCTTGCTTGCTTCTACAAAGTGAATAACCCCTTTGACTTTGCGGCCATCCGCAGGCTTTTTGCCCAAGGTATCAGGATCATATGTACAATAGATGGTTGTGTAATTACCATCGGCATCCGTTTCAAAACGTTCACCCTTAATAATATAGGCGTTGCGTAGGCGTACCTCTTTATCAATCGCAAGACGCTGATATTTACCATTTGGTGCAGTTTCCATAAAATCAGCACGGTCAATATAAACCTCACGGCCAAAGAAGATTTCACGTTTACCCATCTCCTCATTTTGAGGGTGTACTGGTGCTTGAATAGACTCAACTTCACCTTCAGGATAGTTTTCAATAACCACTTTAATTGGGTCTATCACCGCCATGGTTCTTGGCGCTACTTTGTTTAAGTCATCGCGAACGGCGGCTTCTAAAATGCCCATCTCTGTCATGGAATCTACTTTTGAGATACCAATACGTTCGGCAAAGTCACGAACTGATACAGGGGTATAGCCGCGGCGTCGCATCCCCGAAATCGTTGGCATACGCGGGTCATCCCAACCTTCAACCAAACCATCATCCACTAATTGATGCAACTTACGTTTAGACATCACCGTGTACTCAAGGTTAAGGCGCGAGAACTCATACTGATGCGGACGATCAGGCTTATCAAAATCATCTAGGTGTTCTAGAACCCAATCATAAAGACGACGATTATCTTGGAATTCTAAAGTACACAGTGAGTGTGAAATCCCCTCAATCGCATCCGAAATACAGTGAGCAAAGTCATACATTGGATAGATACACCACTGATCACCCGTCTGGTGGTGGTGAGCAAACTTAATGCGATACAGCGCAGGGTCGCGCATACACATGAATGAAGAAGCCATATCGATCTTGGCTCTTAAAACACACTCGCCCTCTTTGAACTCACCGTTTTTCATTTTCTCAAACAGCGCCAAATTCTCTTCAGAAGAAGTCTCGCGATACGGACTGTCTTTACCCGGCTCGGTTAGAGAACCACGGTACTCTCGTGTCTCTTCAGCATTCAGGAAGCAGACATAGGCTAACCCCTTTCCTATCAACTCAACGGCATAGTTGTAGAAGTTGTCAAAGTACCCAGATGAATAACAAATTTCTCCTGACCAGTTAAAGCCCAACCAACTCACATCGCGCTTGATTGAGTCGACATACTCCATGTCTTCTTTTGCTGGGTTAGTATCGTCAAAACGTAGATTACACTGGCCCTTATAATCTTCAGCCAAGCCAAAGTTCAAGCAGATAGATTTCGCGTGACCTATGTGCAGGTAACCGTTCGGTTCAGGCGGAAAACGTGTATGCACACCACTGTGCAGCTGCTGATCTAAATCAGCGTTAATAATATTGCGAATAAAATTGACTGGACGCCCTACTGTCTCGTTTTGGCTCATTGGTAGTTTCAACCTATAAATACTGAATTAAGAAGACTTCAATGTCTAATTGAACGACTTTAAATAAACAGAAAATTATAGCATTAATTGCTTGTGCTATTGATGGCGATTCAACGTAAATATCTGGAAATTGAAGCCGAAGTAACCCGTCAAAAAAAGTCCTATAAATAGCAGGAAAGTTTTTTTGTGGTCAGCAATAAAAATGTCTGATTGAAGATGTCCATTTTTGCATTGCAAGTGGCTGGAGAATCCTGTAGATTTAAGGCTGAATCACTTAAAAATTCAGGGGTATATTTTTTGAGTAATCAGAATCAAAAAAAGCCTTTAACTGACCAAACACCTGAAAGCATTTCTGCTTTAGGAAAAAGTAATCAAATACTTTTTGAAATTCAAAACATAAGCACCTCTCTATTCGAAAAAGAGCCTGAAGATACAAAGGCTATTTTTGATCAACTTCTTCAATCTATAGGGCGTTCAATAGAAGTTAGTCGCGCTTATATTTTTGAAGCATATCAAAAAGACGGCGAATATTATGTCAACCAAACTAATGAATGGGTTGCCGAAGGTATAGAACCTCAAATTGATAACCCTATCACTCATCACGTCAATATGATGGAAATCGGGTTAGGCCAATGGCAAAAAGGCTTTTTAAAAAAGCAGGTGATGAATAACATTGTATGCCTATCAGCATAATGCACTCAACTTTACAGGTTTAGCAACCGCACAT
>CAZJPO010000209.1:0-2512 GCA_964547865.1 uncultured Thiosulfatimonas sp. | reverse complement strand
CTGAGTAGTTTATACAGATATAAGCGTATCACGCAAATTATGGAGAGAAATTAACGATTAAATTGCAGAATGATGACCTATAAGTTGCAAGGTTTAGATCGAGAATTCTGCAAATAATGGATTGTGATCGGAAATGTGCGGCACGGCTATGGCTTTTGCACGATCCAAATTCAAGCCGCGATAGAAAATATGATCGAGAGGTTGTCTGTTGAGTGTCTTTATGGGTTTACTGTAAGGATATTCAACCATTGTTAGGCCGAGTTGAGCCGTGGCCTTGAGAAGACTTTTGAGGCGAGATCTGTTCCAGGTATTGAAGTCTCCACTGATAATCATTGGCCCAGAATAGTCTTTTACCTTGTGCCAAATTAGGTTCATCTCTTTTCTAAAGACAAAGTGCGGTACAAAGTTAATTGCATGAATATTGACGTGGGTAAGACTTTGGCCATTGCTCAATGGATGCTGTGTAATCACCGCGGGCTTGTGAGTTGCAAATCCTAACTCTCGATTTTTGCTTAAAAACTGGTGACTGGGTGAAAGGCTGTAGGCTGATGCAGTCAGCACACCGTGGACTCTTTTGCTAGTTTCTATATTGGGTGTCATAACAAACGGCAGGCCAAAAAAATGGTGCTGACTTGCATAAATAGATGCCTCTTGTAGTGACAGTATATGAATTTCATCAAGGTTGAGAAACTGTTCGATGTTGTGATTTTGAGAATGCGAAAAATCGACCTTCTGTAGGTTCCAACAAAGCAAGGAAAATTTATTTGGCAAGTGTGCATGTCGATTGGGATAAGAGATCGGAGAAACTTTGGGTTTATACATTTTTTGCAAGCCTTGATTACAAGATGGGGGCAATAATGCGAGTTAAGTTTTCTAGGAAACGACTCAGCCTAGAGGGGTTGGGTTTATACAGATAGCTTTTATTGAGGTGCTCTAGGAACCACTTATGTAGTTCTTGAATCGTATCTTTGGAATGAATGTAGTTGACGATTTCATAGTTAATAAACAAAGATCGATAGTCTATATTTGCCGAACCTGTCATGGCAACTCTATCATCAAATATTACCAGTTTTGCATGCAACATGCCGTTGGGGTAATAGTGTACTTCGCCTCCGGCTTCAATCAATTCACGCATATAGGAGCTTCTTCCCAAATCAAAGATAAGGTGGTCGGATTTTTCAGGAGTGAGTAGGGTTACTTTAACCCCTCTCTTGAGAGCAATAAGAAGTGCGTTCATTATTGAACTGTTGGGAATGAAGTAGGGGGTTGAGATTTGAATTTGATGTTTGGTCTGATAGATGTTGTTCAGCAAGGTTTCCAGTAGGGCTTCATTTTCAATATCTGGCCCCGCGGGAATCACTTGCACGGTTTCTTCACCACTCTGCGTTCCATGTGGAACGCGTGGTTCAGAAAGCTTCTCCTTACTGCTATAAAACCAGTCGGCGTTGAAAATGTTTTGGTAATGAAAAGTAGCTGGACCAGTAATTTTAAGCATTAAATCAACCCAGCTAGATTGTTCTGTGTGGTTTGTCTCTAGTAGGTAGTCATCACTTAAGTTAAGGCCGCCGGTCAGTAATGTCTTTTGATCAAACAGGTAAATTTTGCGATGGTTTCTTAGGTTGATTTGGTTAGTGAGGATATCTGGCCAGATAGGTTGAAAGAAGGCGTATTTGGCACCGGCTTGTTTGAGCTGTTTGAGGGGTGAACGGTTTAGGTAGAGCTTAAAAGAACCTATTGCGTCCATCAAGAGTCTGACCTCAACCCCTTGGCGGGCTTTTTGGGTTAAGGCTTCTATAATCTCCGAGCCGGTTTGATCCGCTTCAAAGATATAGGTTTCTATATGGATTTGTTTTTCAGCTTTTTCAATGTGCTGCATTAATAGTTGCATTCTTTGACAGTCATTGTGGCAAAGTTGAACTTGGTTGTAATGCGTGGTGCCGGGAATTTGATTGGCTTTAAGGATGTTGTCTGTGACGGTTATTAAGGAGTCGCCCGAGACATTGTGCGGCAGTGGTTGAATTGTGATTTTAGTTTTATAGCTTTTACTGATGGATTTACGCAGCCCAAAAAAGAAATAGAGTATAACGCCCAAATAAGGCAGTAATAGAAGTGTTAGCAACCATGTCGCCTGACTCTGGGGTGTGCGACGTTGGTATAGCATATGAATAACGGCGATAGCAACCAGAGCAATGTCTGCAATTATTAGCCAAAAAGTGATCTGTTCTATGCTCAAAATCATTCGTTTGCCCTCTGCAGGATTGCACGATTTTGATTTTAGAATATACCTTCACTGTCGAATTTTCTACTCTGAAAGAGTTGGTTGAAAGTATTAGAAGCAAAAAAAGGAGCTGAAAAGCTCCTTTTATTTCTATTGAAGTAGACTGAATTTAGTCTTTCTTGAGTAAGCTAATTCCGGTCATTTCTTCGGGTTGTTTAACGCCCATCAGATCTAGGATAGTTGGCATAACATCCGGAAGTGTTGCGCCATCTCTCAGTTCAACTTGTTTTGGGC
>CAZJPO010000208.1:0-2561 GCA_964547865.1 uncultured Thiosulfatimonas sp. | reverse complement strand
CAAAAATGGATTAAAGGTTTTTGAGACTTGGCCGATAACCTGTTTGCAACCTTCTAACTCAAGGATAAGACAATGGATATTTCTGGTGTTTCGGCAGCAGGTGCTGTCAGTGCAGTTTTAGCACAGCAACAGGTTTACACCCAGCAGCAAGCGGGCGTAGCGATGTTTAAAAAATCATTAGATGCGCAGAGTCAAACGGCATTAGCTTTAATTCAATCTGTTCCTCAGCCACCTTCAACGCAGGGCTTGCCTTCGAACTTAGGGAATAATATCAATACAACGGCATAATAGATTTGCTGGCAAAAAAAGAAACGGCTATAGGCCGTTTTTTTGTTTGTCCTTATTTCAGGTACAAAAAAACCGGCATAAAGCCGGTTTTTTAAACAACTTGGTAAGGTTAAATTACTTAACGTTAGCCATGTAGTTGTTTAGACGGTCACCGTTCATTGCAAGACCTGCAGAAGCAGTTGCAGCAGCAGCTTCAGCGTCAGCTTTGTTTGTAGCAGCACCAACTTGGATTACGCCGTACATAGCCATTGATTTGTGAGGCTGACAGTAGTAGATGTTTACACCTTCGTCGTTGAAAGTGAACTTACCACCAGAGTAACCTGCTAGTTCAGTGTTTGCACCAGCAGGACCAAATTCGTTGATAGCGTTGTGGCCTGCATCTGTAGCTTCGAAGTTTACGGTGTCACCTTTAGCAATTTTTAGGTAACCAGGTTCAAAAACCATGATTCCATCAGCGCCAGAGTTTAGCATCTTAACAGTGTGCTCAGCACTCATAGCCATTGAGCTAGCGCTTAGTAACGCAGCAGCAAAAAGTGTTTTAAGTTGTAATTTCATAAGGTAACTCCTAAGTTTGAAATTTTTGACACAATTTTGTGTCCTGATTTAGTTGAAAATTCTTGATTTCAAAAATCGTGAACTAATGGTATTGTAAATAAAAACAATTATCAATAAAAAATATCTTAAAAAGATGAATTGAAAGCGAATTTTGCTTTTTGAGACAGGTTTTCGTAAGAATTCCTTGTGTTCTCAAGGGTTTAATCAAAGATTTACAAGGAAAAACAATGAAAAAACAGAGCTTTTTAAAGCCTTTAAAATTCGGGTTGCTGACTTTAGCATTGTCAATGGGTGCGGGTCACGTTGTGGCAAATCAAATGACCATGATGCAAAAAGCGATGCACGCTTCTCCAATGCCCGGCTTGATGATGTTGATTTCTAATAACGCCGATGAACTTGGTTTAGATAATGATCAGCTTCAGATTGTACAAGACTGGCGTCTTGAGAATATGCATCGTTCAAAAATGCTGGTAAAAGAGATCTTTGATATTGAAAAAGAGATTAAGTCAGAGGTGTTGAATGGCTTCACTGAAAAAGAGATGCAAGAGCTTAAGGATGATTTACTTGAAGCGAGAGGTAATTTAATTGACCTTAAGCACCGCTGTATTTCGACGATGAAAAATGCGCTGGATGAAGATCAGTGGAAACAGCTGATGGATATTCGAGCCAAAACCATGAGAATTACCAAAAGCCAGACGGGTGGTAATGAAATTCAAGCTTTCTTACGAGTGTCGCCGATGCCCAAGTTTATGGCGGTGATTTTAATGCACTCTCAAGATTTGAATATGACAAAGGATCAGCACAAGGCTTTAGAAAATTGGCGTCTAAAAAATATGAATCACTGGGCGAGTTTGTTTGATCAAGTTCTGAACCTTGAGCGAGAGATTACAGACGATGCGTTAGTGATGGTCTCGAAAGATGACCTGATGAGTCGGTTTGAATCTATCAATGAAAAGCGCCGTGAAATGGCGAGAATGTCTCTGGAATGCCGCGATAATATGCGCAGTGTTTTGGAAGATGATCAGTGGAAAATGGTCGTAGATAAGTTCCAAATGTACCGCAACGCCAAATAGTTTATCCCCTCATTTCGTCAAGCGGCCTGTTGTCCTGATAGGCCGCGCTATTTAATATACGTAATCTACGCGACCTTCCTAGAAATTCCTTTAATATCACCTGTGTAGCGCCTTATACATCAGCCTATATGTTGTGTTTATTGTGCCTATAGAAAATATATATTGTGTTTTCTCTTGAGTTTTAGCACCAGATACATAAAATTATTATCTGTTCTAAATGATTTCAAATTTATAGGCGTTTTTCATGAATATCACCCACGTTGTAAAGCGAGATGGTTCTCTAAAACCATTCAAAGAAGAAAAAATTACCAGCGCAATTTGTAAGGCGATGACGGCCGTAGAAAACGGTTCAAGAGAAGACGCTGAAGGCATCACTCAAGACGTTATTCAAACCCTTGAGTTTATGAAGCAGACAGATTCGCGTTATACGCCTTCGATTGAAGGGGTTCAAAACATCGTCGAAGAGAAGTTGATGTCGTCTGACTTTCATACGGTGGCGAAAGCTTATATCCTTTATCGTGATCGCCAGTCAGAAAAACGTAAAAACAATATTTTTGAAAAAAGAATCGAGTTGAAGCCGTATGAGTATCCAGACCTATTAGAGTATGTGGATGCGATTCGTCACTCTTACTGGATTCACACCGA
>CAZJPO010000207.1:0-2569 GCA_964547865.1 uncultured Thiosulfatimonas sp. | reverse complement strand
GCGCATTTGCTATAATACGCGCGCTAAATTTTGGAGCATTATACCTTATTTTTTTAATATAAGATAATTCTTATATAAATAAAAAGATGAATAAAATTAACGCGATAACAACTGTCGAACACAGATCAATTGCTCAATAAACTCAATACGCCTAATCATGACTGAAGAACCAAACGCAAAACAAATTGTTTTAGATTATGACGCTGCAAAACAGGCCATTGAGCAATGTTTGGTAAAAGATCGCCATACACTGCGTCGTAAATTAGGGCGAAAAGAGCATATAAATCAGACGGTTGAAAGTTTACAGGGCATGAAGACATGGCACTCTGTTTGTGAGCAGATTCAAAGCTCCCAGGGTAGGGTAAAGCAACGTCATCAACTGATTCCAAAGATCGAATACGATGACAAGCTCCCGGTTGCAGGTAAAAAAGATGAGCTGGTTGAGTTAATTAAAAATAATCAGGTCGTGGTGATTGCCGGGGAAACGGGTTCAGGTAAAACCACTCAGATTCCTAAGATTTGTTTGCAAGCGGGGTTGGGGGTACACGGTAAAATTGGCTGCACTCAGCCGCGTCGTCTCGCTGCCAGAAGTGTTGCCGAACGTATTTCAGAAGAACTGGGCTCAAAGCTGGGCGACCTAGTTGGCTATCAGGTGCGTTTCTTGGACCAAGTGCATGAGAACAGTCTGATTAAGGTAATGACGGACGGTATCTTGCTGGCCGAAGTACAGAATGATCGTTTTCTCAATAACTATGAAGCGATTATTATCGATGAGGCGCATGAACGCAGTATCAATATCGATTTCCTGTTGGGGATTCTTAAACAGCTTCTGCCAAAGCGTCCCGACCTAAAAGTCATTATTACTTCCGCCACCATCGATACCCAGCGCTTTGCCGATCACTTTGAAATTAATGGCGTTAAGCCGCCAATTGTTGAAGTCTCTGGGCGAACTTATCCGGTAGAGCTACGCTATCGTCCACTTGCCAGTTATGAAGATGATGCCGGCAATCAAATCGAACAGGATATGGTCGATGGCATTGTGGCAGCCATTGATGAATTGGCGTTGGAAGACCCGTTTGGTGATGTGCTGGTGTTTCAGGTCGGTGAACGCGATATTAAAGAGACCGCCGAGGCGTTGCGCAAACACCAGATGAAAAACACTGAGATCGTACCGCTCTATGCTCGACTGTCGATGGCTGAGCAACAGAAGGTATTTAAGACCTCGCCCAACCGCCGTATTATTCTCAGTACCAACGTTGCTGAAACCTCATTAACGGTGCCGGGGATTAAGTTTGTTATCGATCCGGGCCAGGTCCGAATCAGCCGCTATAGTGTGCGTAACAAGGTGCAGCGCCTGCCAATTGAGAAGATATCCCAAGCGTCGGCAAATCAGCGTAAAGGCCGCTGTGGCCGTGTCAGCGATGGGATCTGTATTCGCCTCTATGAAGAGGACGATTTCAAGGCACGTTCAGAGTTTACCGATCCAGAAATTCACCGTACCGCACTGTCTTCAGTGATTCTGACGATGACCATGCTCAAGCTCGGTGATGTGAAGCGTTTCCCATTTATTGAGGCGCCTAACGATAAAGCAGTCAATGATGGTTTCCGTCAATTGCATGAATTGGGCGCGCTCGATGATCAACACCGACTGACTGATGAAGGTCGTCATATCGCCAAGCTGCCGATTGATCCGAGTGTTGCCAAAATGGTGATTGAAGGTGAGAAAAATGGCGTTTTGGCAGAGGTGATTATTATTGCGGCGGTTTTGAGTATTCAGGACCCGCGAGATATAAACGAGACCACCATGCAAGCGGCTCGCACTATGCATAAACCCTTTGAGGATGAGCGTTCGGATTTTTTGTTCTTTCTGAACCTGTGGCGTTTCTATGAACATCAACGCCGTCACCTATCGCAGAATAAACTGCGTAAGCTTTGTAAGACCAACTTCCTGTCCTATCTGCGTATGAAAGAGTGGCATGAGTTGACCATGCAGATAGAACAGAACCTGAAACGCATTGGTATGAAAGTTGGCGAATTGCATCTCTATGAAGAGGTACGCAAGAAGTTACCAAACGGCCAAGAAGGCGAGGTTAAAGAGCGCCTGAGTGATATGCACAGTATCGCAGTCCACCGTTCACTGCTTGCGGGTTTATTAGGTAATGTCGCGACCAAAGACGATGACAAATCCTACCTGGGGGCACGCAACACTAAATTGTTTGTTCACCCAAGCTCGACTCTTTTTAAACGCCGTCCAAAATGGATGTTGTCAGCCGAGTTGGTTGAAACCACCAAGCTCTATGCACGAACCAATGCCTCAATTGATGTGCGTTGGGTGGAGGGGCTTGCCAAACATCTGATTAAGCACAGTTACAGTGATCCGCACTGGCAGAAAAAAACCGGGCAGGTCGGGGCTTATGAATCGATAACCCTGTATGGGTTGCCAATCATCAGCCGCAGACACTGCAACTATGGGCCGATTGACCCGGTTGAATCACACAAAATATTTCTGAGACACGCGCTGGTTGAAGGGGAGCTGTTTACCAATGCGAAGTTCTTTGTTCACAACCAG
>CAZJPO010000206.1:0-2610 GCA_964547865.1 uncultured Thiosulfatimonas sp. | reverse complement strand
GCAAACTGCCTGTTTTTAATAAAGATATATTTACATCATGTCGTAGCTACACCCAATCACAGCCAAGATTGAGATCGATGTGCAGCGCGGCAAGAATGTTAAACGTGAGATATTAACCGTAGAAGATGGTGATGATCTGGAACAAATCACCCACCGCTCAATATACGAGAATATTCAGATCGGTACGATCACATGTGGAAAAGATAATGAGTCCATTGAAGTCAAAGGCGATGGCTTTGATCAAATGCTAAGGCCGGATGAGGCCGTCGGCGGTGTAGACCCCGACGAGATCAGACGTTTAATGATCCGCCGTACAATCAAAGAGCATTTTGATAAAGAACTAACATTCGCCGCCAACAAGAAGCCGATCAAAGTATTGAGCCTGTTCTTTATCGATAAGGTGGAGCACTACCGCCAGTATGACGAAGACGGCAATCATGTGAAGGGCAAATACGCCCTCATGTTTGAAGAAGAGTACCGAAGGCTGGCCAGGTCTGCCGACTATCAAAGCCTTTTCAAAGAAATTGACTTAGATAGCGATGCCTCTGAAGTTCACAACGGCTACTTTTCCAAGGATAAAAAAGGGCGTTTTGTAGAAACAGCGGAGAATAATCAGGCAGGCCGTGACAATGCAGAACGTGCCTATAGCCTGATCATGAAAGACAAAGAGAAGTTGTTGAGTTTTGATACGAAACTAAAATTCATCTTCTCACACTCTGCCTTGAAAGAAGGTTGGGATAACCCGAATATCTTCCAGATTTGTACGATGCGTGAAATGAGCGGTGAGCGCCAACGCCGACAGACCCTTGGCCGTGGGCTACGTTTGTGCGTTGATCAAAACGGTTTGCGTTTGCGTGGCAATGAGATCAATACGCTCACTGTTATTGCGACAGAGAGCTACGAAAAATTTGCCGAAAACCTGCAAAAAGAGATTGAGCAGGATACAGGTATTCGTTTTGGCATTGTGGAGCCTCATCAGTTTGCAACAATAAAGACCGCCAACGAGCAGGGCGATATTACGCCGCTCGGTGTTGAGCAATCGGAAAAAATCTGGCAATTCCTGAAAGATGAAAATCTTGTTGATGCCAAAGGAAAAGTTCAAGATAGTCTGCGTGCATTATTGAAAGATGGAACCTTCGAACTTTCAGAAGAAATCAAGAAGGAACTGGAAGCCGCTCACGGCGAAGTGCAGGCTGAGGTTATCGCAGCCGATATCCAAAGCACGCTGCGCAAGCTGGCCGGTAAGCTGGATATCAAAAATGCCGATGATCGCAAGACCATTCGCACCCGCGAAGCGGTACTTCAATCAGAAGAGTTTAGGGCACTATGGGATCGTATCAAATACAAAACCACATACCGTGTTGAGTTTGATAACCTCAAACTCATAAACGATTGCGCCGACGCGATTAGGGATTGCCCGCCCATCACCAAAACACGGGCGCAATTTCGCACGGCAGATATTGCCATTGGCAAGGGCGGTGTAACGGCAGATGAAACCGCAGCGTCAGGTTTCACCACGATTCATGAAAATGGTATCGAGTTACCGGATATCATTACCGACCTTCAGGATAAAACCCAACTAACCCGAAAAAGCATTGTTCAGATTCTGATAGATAGTAGGCGTCTACAGGACTTTGCACGTAACCCGCAGCAATTCATGGACTATTGCTCGGAAGCTATAAACCGAACCAAGCGTTTGGCACTGGTAGATGGGATCAGATACACCAAGATTGGTGAAAATCACTTTTACGCACAGGAGCTATTCCAGCAGGAAGAGCTTAAAGGTTATCTCAGGAATACACTGGAAACGCAAAAATCAGTTTATACCCATGTGGTTTATGACTCTGGCGGCGTTGAAAAAACCTTTGCCGAGGATTTGGAAAAAAACGAAAAGGTCAAAGTCTATGCCAAGCTTCCTGCATGGTTCAAAGTGCCAACACCACTTGGCACCTATAACCCTGATTGGGCGGTTGTTGTTGAGGACGAAGGCGAAGAAAAGCTCTATTTTGTTGTTGAAACAAAAGGCAGCACATGGTGGGATGATCTTCGTCACCTTGAAGGTGCGAAGATCAAATGCGGTGAGCGGCATTTTGACGGAATTGCGGAAGATATTGAAACCCCAGCCCAATACATCAAGGCAACGGATGTTGAAGGGATGATGGGTTACTTATAAGAGACAGGTATTCGGTGAACAGAAGATGAGCACATATATTGAAAATCTATCACCCAAGGAATGGGAGGCATTCTGCGCGAATATGCTTCGGTATCATTATACGCCAAAGAACTTTTGGGAAGTTCCTGATGATGATCAAGGCGATTTTGGCTTAGAGTTTTTCACAATAGATGGAACGCTTTTTCAATGTTATTACTCTGATCTGAATACTGATATGGCAACGTACAAGAAAAAGGTTCAGAAAAAAATTCGTGAAGATTTAAAGAAACTAAAAAAGAACGAGGCGGGTATAGTAGGGCTTCTTGACGATATTGTAGTAAATCAGTGGGTGCTAATCATACCAGAGCTAAAGTCCAAGGATTTGTGCGTATTCCACTGAAGGCTGGCAGAGCAGCTGATTGTGACCGGCGAGAGCATGTCTATGTTGGCTGAAGCCT
>CAZJPO010000205.1:0-2642 GCA_964547865.1 uncultured Thiosulfatimonas sp. | reverse complement strand
TTGAATCAATGGGTTAAAAAAGAACTGAACTAGTTATCTGGGTCAGCCCCAATTACAAAAATTTATTCATTCAATTCTGGGTAAAATAAGGTCGTATCAAAAACAATAAATGCGGTCAGCCTGTAACAAAAACGGCGTATAAAGTCTGCTACAACAGATATAAACTAAGAACACAAAGTGAATTTACTCAATGGTTTTAAATGCTGAGCTACAGCTAAGAGCAACGGAAGAAAGCCTTGTCTTATGTATAGGCAAACTGGAAAGTGCCGAGACTGAGATCGAGTCCCTGACAGAGGAAGTCCAGAAGCTAAAAGCCGAACTCCAAATTCATCAAGAAGTTGAAAAGTACAACTTAAATGGGTTTATTTACCTTGATCTTGTTCGATTGAAGGAAGATTCCAGTAAAGTCCATAAACTGATCAAATTGACCGCTTCTGTTAATGAATACAGCCGATTTATTGACTCTGTCTTTACTGAGGACAATGAGTACGTCTCCGCTAGGTTTTTAGATTATGCTGAGGTGCAAAAATTCAAGCAGTCCATCAGAAAGGCTGTTCTCAAAAACGAAGAACAACTTGGCAATAAAGCCGCTGGATAATGCCTTACAGGCTTTTTCCATTTCATATTCATAATCTCCTTAATATGGTATTCAATCGCGATATTGGTACTTGTTTAAATCAATTCTGGCTCTATGGCTAACCGCCTTATCAAAAACCGCCTCCTCCTTCACAATAACTCAAAAGCAATAAAAACAGAACAAAACCTGTCTATCTGTTATCTTTAGCTATAATTCACCACAACTGTTTCTTAAGCCATAAAATACTATGACAAATAAACCCGACTGGCTAAATCCGCGTTCTGCCGCTATCCCCCTTATTATCGCTCAAGATGGTGTTAAGGTTGTCTTAGTGACGACAAAGCCTAAAGAAAACAACAATTGGATTTTTCCCAAAGGCCAAGTTGAACTCGGCATGTCAGCACATGAATCCGCGGCAAAAGAAGCCTTTGAAGAAGCGGGGGTTATAGGAAAGGTTTCCCCTACCCTTTTGGATGAATATCAACACGATAAATGGGGGGGGGAAATGTGTATTAAGGTATATACACTTGAGGTCTCCGAAGTGCTCGATAGCTGGGATGAAATGCATGATCGAGATCGTCAAATAGTCACATTAGATGAAGCCATTGAAATCGTGCAATCAACCCAAAAGCAAATCCTACTCAAGTTGAAACAGAAAATACTTCTAAAGTAGTCTTTACCTCAAAACTAAAAAAGCCTGCGATTGCAGGCTTTTTAGGGATGAACCATTCAAATTAGCTAAGCTAATTCGTCACTATTTCTTTTTACTAGAGTAACGACCGGTTTTAATATCAGACCACATCATATAAAGGTTGCCGCCAATAATAAAACTGGCTGCAAAAACAACACCAGCGAGACCAATTGCAACTTGAAGTGACTGTGGGAGGATATCTGCCCAAATTCCAAGAATAATTGCAAGCGGAATTACGACAGCAATAACTACTGTCCCTAAAAACAAAATAAAGTTCTTCATGACTTTCCTGCCCACCTTAGCCAAAATTACAGCCCGAACTATATCCAACTTTCTCTACAATTTCAACAACTATTAAGGTTTTAGTAAAGCCAATTCTAGTTTCCACACACTTCGTGTGGTTGTATATTTCACCTGACACTAACTTTAATTCTACGATTAATTCAGAGAAAAAAGCACGAGAGAGTGAGACACTAAAATGCGTTAACATATTGATAAATTAGATGAAATAAAAGGCCTAATTCATTACAGATTTACGCTAGATAAAACACTAGTTCTGATGAACTAAATAGCCATCGCCGTAAAACAAGAAGACCTGCAATGACAGGCCTTTTTGATGATAGAGAAATTGCATCTAACCCATCTATATCTTTAGTGATGGATTGATAACTATATTAATTATTTATTCCAGGGCATTTTCATTAACAGTAAACCTAATCCACAAGTATCCGTCACGCCAGAAAAAACCAAACCTGTTCCAATAAAAGCAGAAATAGCGAAATACCATGGGTTCAATAAAAACCCTAGAAGCACCCCTATCAAAACCAAACTTCCGGCAGCAATTCTGACCTGCCTTTCAAGAGAAAGGACATGGTGCTCTTCTTCAACGATTTTGACACCCAAACGCTTCATTTCAATCATACCGCCCTCAATTGAAATAACATTGTGGTACCCCAACTCCTCCATTCCCTCGCAGGCTTTATCAGAACGATTACCACATGAGCACATTAGGAAAAGCGTCGCGTCTTTATCTTTGATCTCATCACCAATATCCTCTTCAAGCTCATCTAGCGGCATATTGCGCGCACCAGGAATATGCGAAGCCCTAAATTCTGCGTGCGAACGTACGTCAACCAATAATGAACAACCTCCATTTTCAATCAACTCTTTGGCTTCTTCCGCAGTTATATGTTTCATCACAACACCTCCCTACACCCAATTTACAACCAGCCAGTTTATAAATCAATAATCTGCCCCAAGTCACAGAGCCGTAAAGATTGGCAATCGAGATTTCACAAATACGTATTATCAAAATCTGATGTATGTTTTAGGACTGTTTTTCTGTGCTAGAATCCGCGGAAAGTTACATTAAAA
>CAZJPO010000204.1:0-2661 GCA_964547865.1 uncultured Thiosulfatimonas sp. | reverse complement strand
CTCGGCTTTGGTTTTGGCTCTGGGTTATCTCCCAAAGCACCGGGTACGGTCGGTACACTTCTTGGTTTAATTCTCTTTATTCCAATCCTTTTATGGTCAACGACGGCCGCATGGGTTGTGTTTATTATCGGTCTGTTTGCCGGCAGCTATATTTGTGGGCGCTCTTCAGACTATATGGATGTACATGATCACGGCGGTATAGTCTGGGATGAATTTGTCGGTATCTGGCTGGTTCTTCTAATGCTTCCTCAGCAAACTTGGCAATACTGGTTACTAGCATTTATCGTTTTTAGAGTTTTTGATATCTGGAAGCCCTGGCCAATTCGTCAGGTCGATGAAAAAGTTTCTGGTGGGTTTGGCATCATGCTAGATGATATTCTTGCCGCGATCTATGCCGCTGTTTCAGTATTAGTGATTCACTTTATATTCAATTAACTCGTTTAATGGGTTATAAAAAAAGTTAAGTCTTATTATCAATAAGTTGTAGTGTTATACAGTACCTAAAAATAGATAATTGCTGTATATTACGCTCAAAAATTAAAAGATGGGTTGGGGCCTAAATAAATATGTTTATTCCTTGCGATGACGCGAAGCGTTTAATTAAAGAAAAGAACGCACAGCTAGTTGATGTGAGAACTCCAGAAGAATTTGCCATGAGCAAATTACCTGGTGCGGTGAATATTCCGCTTCAGGATATTGATCGTGTTGGAGAGAGCATGCTAGATAAGGATCTTCCGGTAATCGTATTCTGTCGTTCTGGACAACGTTCTCATATGGCGATGCAAATCTTACTTTCTCAAGATTTTGATGAAGTTCATAACCTAGGGTCTTTCATGGCTTGGCACCAGTGCCCAGATATCTAAAGATAGGTTCACTTATTTAATTAAAAAGCGCTTGAAACTTGGTTTTAAGCGCTTTTTTTGTTTATATGTTTTGAATTAAGAAAAAAACAAAAAGGAAAACACCATGAAGTTGGCGCTACATTGGCAAATCTTAATCGCATTGGTACTTGCCGCAGTAATGGGGGCGATGACCGGCACCGAAGGTACGGTCATGGGCATCCATTGGCTGGCTGTCTATACCTTTATAGGGACCTTGTTTCTCAACGCATTAAAAATGATTGTGGTGCCATTAGTGGTCTCTGCGATTATCACCGGTATTTCTAATGTAGGCAGCCAAGGTGGCTTTGGTCGTCTGGGTGGTAAGACATTGCTCTACTATGTTGCAACCAGTTTTATCGCCATTATGATCGGGTTGTTTTTAGTCAATGTGATTCAACCAGGGGTATCTGAGTCTCCTGCGCCGGTCATTGAGGCCAATGAAAAAGTTTCGCAAGCGGTTGAAGGCAAGTCGGCTGGTGATGTGGTTGATGTCTTCCTGCGAATGATTCCAACCAATATCGTCGATGCGGCTGCTGAAGGGCAGATGCTAGGTTTGATCTTCTTTAGTTTGCTGTTTGGGTTCTTTATGACGCAGCTCAAGGGCGAAATAAAACAGACTATGGAGAACTTCTGGCAGGGTGTGTTCGACGTCATGATGATGATCACCGAGTTGATTATGAAGTTTGCACCGCTTGGGGTGTTTGGGTTGGTTGCGGCCTCGGTGGCCAAAACTGGATTTGATCAGTTTGGCAATTTGGCGCTCTTCTTTTTGACCGTAACCGCGGCACTAGCGATTCATTTCTTGGTGGTAATGCCCCTGATTCTTCGCTTTGTGGGAGGCGTTAAGAACCCTTGGTTGCACTACCAAGCCATGGCGCCAGCACTGTTAACTGCGTTTTCAACCAGTTCATCTTCTTCAACCTTACCGGTGACATTGAGATCTGTTGAGCACCGTGCAGGGGTTTCTAACCGAGTCACCAGTTTTGTCTTGCCATTAGGGGCAACAGTGAACATGGACGGTACCGCATTGTATGAGTGTGTTGCGGCGATCTTTATTGCGCAGTTATTTGGAGTTGAGCTAGATTTTGCCACTCAGTTGTTAATCGTATTTATCGCTTTGACAACCTCGATTGGGGTTGCCGGCATTCCTTCAGCTAGCCTCGTTGCGATTAGTATTATTTTGGTTGCGGTGGGCTTGCCTGCTGAAGCGATTGGTTTACTGCTTGTAGTCGATCGTCTGCTCGATATGATGCGCACCACTGTCAATATATTCAGTGACTCTGTAGGCGCAGTGGTTATCGCAAGAACAGAGGGTGAAAAAAACATCCTAGTTTCTAAAGAGTTTTAGAAGGAAGATGGGTTTGAAATTAATTTTATCTGAATTGGCTAACCTCACTGTCGAACACGGTGAGGTTGTCGCCAAAAAAATTCAAGACAAGCTAAGTCTAGTTGTAGAAAACTATACCGATGATTTTGTGCAGGATCTCTCTCACATCAGCCAGGCGGCAAACTACAGCGGTAATATCAACGTGGATCAAATCGAGCATTTAAAAGACAATTTGTACCGCTGTGATTATAGCTACGACTGGGCCATCGCTTGGACTTGTTCAGGCACACAAGAAGCGGGTCGCGTCAAAGAGAAGGTGCGTTTTACGCTGGATGACAGTGGTGAATTAACCTTTAAGTTCCTAAAGTTGGAACTCTAACTTTCTTGTCGACTAAGTAATATTCCTATACAAACTCGGCGTTTGATAAACATTTCCTATCAAGCGCAAGATTT
>CAZJPO010000203.1:0-2671 GCA_964547865.1 uncultured Thiosulfatimonas sp. | reverse complement strand
TAAAAAAAGCGGCAAAGAGGTCCGTAGCTTTGCCGGAACGATACTGGTCAAAATCGACAGTAAAATAAAAACACTTGCTGATCTATCTGGAACCAGGATAGCAACCCCTTCCGTTAAGTCTTTTGGAGGCTATAAAATGCAGGCCTATGAGCTATATGAGTCAGGGGTGATGTTACCAAATGATGCTGAAATCATTGAAACCACCATGCCTCACGATAAAGCTATAGACGCCCTACTTAAAGGTAAAGCTGATGCCGCTTTTATCCGCAGCGGCGTACTCGAAAGTCTAGAAAAACAGGGGAAAGTTAACCCCGGCGATGTGCGAGTTCTCAACCTTCAGAAACAAAATAAATTTCCTTTTGAAGCCTCTACCCGACTCTATCCAGAATGGCCATTTGCGGCCATGCCTCACGTAGGCGAAGAACTGGCTGGTAAAGTAGCGGCTGCCCTGCTTTCTCTACCCCAAAATAGTGACATTGCCAATGCAATCAAAATTCATGGCTTTAGAATCCCTGCGGACTATGAACCCATCCGCGAAGTATTAAGAACCCTTCGAGTCTACCCCTTTGATCAATCACCCGAAATTAGATTAAGCGATCTTTGGCAGCAACGCAAAATTGAAGTGCTGAGTATTCTACTTTTGATCTCTGTTATTGCCGCTTTAGGACTATACATCTTTAGAATCAACCATAAACTTGTAGATAGCCACACTAAACTCAAAGCCAATAATGCGACTCTCAAAATTGCTGCCGTGGCCTTTAATACCCAGCAAGCCATCATGATCACCGACGATCATGAGAACATAATTCAAGTGAACAATGCCTTTACAAGAATTACGGGGTACTCTGCCAGCGATGTCATTGGCAAAACACCCAGACTTTTCAAGTCAGGTAAACATGACCAAGAGTTTTACAAATCATTTTGGCAATCGTTGAATGAACACGGTTATTGGCAGGGAGAAGTCTGGAACCGACGAAAGGATCAAGAAGTCTACCCAGTTGGCCAAACAGTTACTGCAATTAGAGATGAAAAAGGCAATATCACCCACTACCTATCAACCTTTGATGATATTACGGTCTTCAAAAAGAACGAAGAACGAATTGAAAAACTCGCTTTTTATGACCCACTCACCAAACTGGCTAATCGACGTCTATTAATTGATCATCTGAGCTTGGCAAAAGCCCACAGCACAAGATCAAAGCAGCATTTTGCCCTGCTTTTCATTGACCTAGACCACTTTAAAAATCTAAATGATACCTTGGGGCACAATGAAGGAGACCAGCTTTTACTACAAGTTTCGCAACGCCTAGTAGAAGCTGTTCGAGATGGTGATACCGTTGCCCGCCTCGGAGGAGATGAATTCCTGATCTTAGTTCAAGAGTTAAATGAAGATGACTTAGTGGCTGGTCAGCAGGCCAAGAACATTGCAGAGAAGATTCTAAAAACCCTCAATATTCCTTATAAACTCAAAAACCAAGAGTTTACGATCTCAGCGAGTATTGGCATTAGCCTGTACCAAGACCACCATGAATCCATTGATGAAATGATGATCAGGTCAGATTTAGCAATGTATCAAGCAAAATCAGCAGGCAGAAATACCTATCGATTCTTTAACCCTGGGATGCAAGAAGAGATAAAAAACCGTATTGAATTAGAGAATGAACTCAGGACAGCCTTGGAAAATGAAGAGTTCAGGTTATTCTATCAACCCAAAGTTGCTCCCAATGGGTGCATTTTAGGCTATGAAGCCTTGATTCGCTGGCAACACCCGACCAAAGGGTTGTTATTGCCGGGAAGCTTCATAGAGATATCCGAAGAATCTGGAATTATTAAAGAGATTGGCCAATGGGTTGTATTAAAAGCATGTCAGCAATTGGCCATTTGGCAATCATCGGAAAAAACAAAGCATCTCTCTATTGCCGTTAATATTAGTGAACAACAACTCAACCAAGAGCACTTTGTTGAAACGATCTACAAAGAAGTCGGTGCATCGTCATGCGATCCGAAGTCTCTTCAGTTAGAGATTACAGAAAGCATGTTGATGACAAATATTGAAGAGTCAATTTCAAAAATAACTCAGCTCAAAAACTTGGGAATCACCTTTGCAATTGATGACTTTGGAACCGGCTACTCTTCACTCAACTATCTTAAAAAACTCCCGATAGACTCGGTCAAAATAGACCGCTCTTTTATCAATGAGATGCTGACAGATTCACACGACAACGCCATTGTTAATAGTGTTATTGCGCTTTCAAAAACACTTGGCTTAACAGCAATTGCTGAAGGCGTCGAAACCCCTGAACAAAAAGAGTACTTAATTGAGTTAGGATGTTCTGTTTTGCAAGGATTCCTATTCGACAAACCCAAACCGGTTGCAGAACTAGGCTTACAAGAATAACAAGCCTTAGCTCGCCTTGTGTGCTTTTTAACCTAATTCAATATAAGTGGTTTCTTGCTGCTCAAACTCTTCCACGGGGACAGCCCAAAGATCGTATTCATCTGCGCCAACAATCTCGACCTCGACGAACTGCCCAGGTTGAAGGTGAAAGGCATCATCAATATAGACAAGCCCATCAATATCAGGGGCATCAGCCATTGATCTTGCTACCGCGCCCTTGTCATCAATCTCGTCAACCAGAACCTTCATAGTTTTACCGACTTTTGCCTGCAT
>CAZJPO010000202.1:0-2708 GCA_964547865.1 uncultured Thiosulfatimonas sp. | reverse complement strand
CAGAAGGGCAGAGAGAGAATACCGGCTAGAAAGTAAACTAATAAAAAGATACCGGTTGATTCAGAGAGTAAAAGAAACTGGTTTACGAACAGGATAAACAGCGTGGCAGGAATTGCATTGGCTAAATTATTTAAAAAATAAGCCGGCAAAATCTTGAGGGTAGAGGGGGCTTGTTGTTTTAACCACTTTAACTGTTTTATCGGGTTTCGAACTTCAAGGTGACTCTGATTTGATTTTTTGAATACTTTTTTAGTTTGAAGTGAAATCAGCGCGAGCAGACTGAGGGTTATTAAACCAATCAAAATCAATAAAAAGGATTCATAAAACGCTGGCTCTGAAACCGTTTGACCAATCATAATTGGAAGGATTAATACCAGTAGTACACCAACAATAGCTAGGCCTTCACGAGCACTCACCAGCGTAGTTTTATTGTTGTAATCTAACTCAACCGCAAAAGCTAAATAGGGTACTTGAATGATGGTCCAGGCGAAGTAGAGCAAAAAACTCCACCCCAGCAGGGTAAACCAAGTCACGGTCTCTAAGTTCGGAATAAGCAGAAAATAGGCTGAAGGCAAAAGCAATAGAGCCCCCACTAGAATTTGCTTTTTTCTTGATATAACGGATTGGTACTGATCGCTGAAGTGACCTATTAAGGGATCTGTAAAGATATCTACTATTCTGGCGACTAATAGTGCCGTGCCTATTGCCGTTAGGCTCAGGCCATAATTTTTAGCATAATAGGCCGGTAAATAGACATAGATGGGGAGCCCCAGCATGGCTAAAGGAACGGCAAGCAAGCCATAATGGATTGGCGTTACTTTGTACATTTTTTCAAGCTCTCAGCGAGGGAGCTCTAAGCTTTTTCTTCACAAACCTTATCAAGCTACCGATGACAGGAACGGATTCATAAATGGACTCCGCAGGATCCCAGTAATCTATGTGTTGCACTATTTTGCCTTCAGAATTGAGTTTGATAACACTGGTGCCGACTATTAATTTTCGCTCAGATTTAGGCGATAAACTGTAGTGAAACTCCCACAGAACCATCCCCGCAGGGTGGTCATAGTAAGAGTGAATAACATTGAATTTCGGCAGATAGACCTGTTGGTACATATGTTCAAATATGTTGACGACTGCCCTGGCACTTCCGACATGATTAAACGGGTCTTTGAATTCAATATCTGGGTGAATTAAATCTGACAGGCTATCTGAAAGACTGTCTATATTTAAATTTTCATAGCACTCTAAGTAGGCATTAAACCGGCCTTCAAAATCAATGCTCAGGTCTTCGTTTTTACTCATCTAAGCATCCTCTTGGTTATGGATAGGGACCAGCTTTTAGGCAGTCTTTTTATGACACCCAGTAAACTGGCCAAATTGTTTGGAAATCGTGTTTCGAATTGTTTGTTATCGAGCGAACCAAAGATTTTTTCTGAAGCGGCTTCAGCAGTCATTAGCCCCAGCATTGGAAAGTCATTCTTTTCAGTCAGGCGAGTTTTGACAAATCCATGGTTAATGACCTTAAGGTTAATTTTATTTTGCTTTAATTCGGGTTGAATTGACTCCGCTAAATTCATTAAAGCTGCTTTGGGGGCAGAGTAGGCTCCTCCATAAGGTAATCCAAAATCAGAAGCCAGGCTGATGTTCCAAATCCACGTCCCAAAAGATTGTTTTAAAAACAAGGGTTTGAGTGCAATCATTAAACGGACACAGCCTAAATAATTGATCGAATTCATTCTTTCAAATTGCTTGATATCCCAATCATTTAAGGTCAAGGATTCGTAAATACCGGCATTGTAAAACCAGGTATCGATTCCATTCATCATCTGCCAAGCTAGCCTAACCTTTGCATCTATTTTCTCTGCATCTGCAACGTCTACATTAAGCATTTTCAGTTGCTCGGGGTAGTCTTGAGCCAGCTTGAGCAGTTCATGGCTTTTTTCACAGTTACGAGCCGAAACCAAAACTTGATGTCCGCTATCTAAAAGTTTGGCCGTTAGTTTCAGACCAATTCCGTGCGATCCGCCAACCAACCAAAACTTTGTGGACTTTGTCTGCTTTTGATTTTTGTTTGAAGCTTGCTTACTCATGTCGCATCTCTTCTGTCTTTAATTCTATTGTATAACAATATTTGACAATTTGTACAATAAGAGTATAGATATTAATAAAGGAAATTCAATAGGGCAAAGACGATGACTGACATACCAATGAACGAAATCAAGGGGCAGGATGAACCCTAAAATAATCAACATAACCTTTTGCATCAAGGAAGCAGAATGAAGGTTGCGGTTGTCGGAAGTGGAATCAGTGCCCTTAGCGCAGCTTGGTTTTTAGGTCAAAAGCATGATGTGGTGCTTTTTGAAAAAGATGATCGGTTAGGGGGGCATACCAATACGGTTGAGGTCAGAGAAAACGATCAAAGCCTCAATATTGATACCGGTTTCATTGTTTTCAATCGACCAAACTACCCCAACCTTAGTGCTATGTTTGACTATCTACAAGTTGAGACTGAAGATACCGATATGAGTTTTGCGGTGTCGATCAATCAAGGTTCTCTGGAATATTCGGGAACCGACTTAAATGGCCTGTTTGCTCAGAGAACCAACCTTTTATCGGCAGCGCACTGGTCAATGATTTTTCAAATCATGAAATTCAACAAGCTGGCCAAACAGGATCTTAAATCGTCAAAAGCGCTCGCCTTACCAATG
>CAZJPO010000201.1:0-2773 GCA_964547865.1 uncultured Thiosulfatimonas sp. | reverse complement strand
CTCAAGTCAACTCAATTCATCTAAATCGCGGTACGCTTGCTCAACGTCTTCTAAGGCTTTTAACAGGTTTTTTGATAACCGCTCAATAATCTTTCTAATGGAATCAAAGCGTCCATAAGCATCTACCACTTCAAACGCGTTTTTATTTTTCATCTCAACTAAAACACTTGTGGCAATCTGCTGAAAAGAAGTGACCACCGCCCTAATTGGCAAACCCGCTTCTTGCGCCATCAAAGCAATATCATAAGCACGCAGTTTAGCGATATTAAACTCATCACCTATTGCCATGGCCAAGTCGGTATCAAGGTCAGCCGCATTCAAACTCATACGCTCTTCCAACTGACCAAAATCTAAAATACAGACCTGATCATAAAAAGGTGCCAATCGAATTTTGCTTTTAGCATCCACAAAAAAACTCAAGTTCTTAGCATGCGCATCCACATTACCAATACAGAGCTGAAAACCAATCCAATCAATAAAATGCTTAATATCGACAATAGGCGCACTTGAGTGTTTGCGAATCGCTTCGGCCAGTTTGGCAATCGTCGCCCCCTCTCTAATTTGGGAAACCTCACCTGTTGCACCGTATGGCCGCTCCATTTTAAAGTTCGTCGGTAAGCCTAGTAGCTGGCAACCATCAATTACATGCTGCTTAAGGTAATAACCGTTTGCTGCTAATTGGCGATCAAACCTCTCAATTAATAGAACTGGCTCAGGTACTTCAACCAGCTCTGTTTTTGCAGTAGGCAACCCCACTTTTTGCGATAAAGCCATACAAAAAGCCTCATTGACCACCATACTCTCAAATTGGGCATTCACAGGAGGCGGCTTTAAAATATGGCTGGTATGGTTCTGTACCCCATTCGGTAAAAACCATCGGTCACCCACCACCTTAATACCAATCTTGTCCTGAAAACCAGCCACAGAAACTCGAACCTTATGATCCCAAACCTGAAAGTTTCGGCGCTCCCTTAAAGCAAGGCGCCCCGACAACTCCTCAAAACAGAGCGGACGATCAAAAACCTTACCACCAGTTTCTGTCAGATCCACACCATCAGGCAACAGAACAAAAGCCCCTGAAGCATCGGCACCAATCTGCTTTAATACTTCAAATTTTTCAGACTTTGCCACTTTTAACGCCAGCGCAATTTCATCCAAGTTGCTACCTTCAGGCAGAAGGTTCTGAAAAAAATAGGTCACATCACGATTGGAAAACTCACCAGATAACGGCAAATTAGGCGCTAAGGCAAACCCTGTTGTCTGCCAATCAGCACCATATTCAAATGAGAACTCCGTACTGCCTTCATTTGAAAACAAACGACCAACAAATACCGAACCATAAAATAAATTCAAAAAACGCTGCTCAAACATGGTTTCTCTCACTGTTAATCCGTAATATCTAACTCAACGCCAAGACCATTCAAGGCCTTAAACAAATTACCACTCGATACGGTTGGCTCACCTTTTTCAATTCGAATCAAAGTGGTAACAGACACTCCCAATAAGTTCGCTGCATCTTTAATTTTCAAACCATTCGCAGTACGCTTGTGGCGAACCATTAGCCCCAACTCAACTAAACCAACAGCTTTACAGCTCGGTTTAGGCTGTTCAACAACTTGCTTACCTTTCATAACAAAACTCTACTTAAATGGAATTTAAATAAAGGATACGCTATTTTAAAACAAAACTCCACTAAAATAGAACTTTAACTCTTAATTACTTGAAAATAGCTAAAAATCCATTTCAATAGAATTAAAAATAAAAGTATAAAAACACTTAAATTACGACAAACTACTGATAAAATCTCAAAAAACTAAAAACAAATAGTTTAACCAACAGATAATAGTTCACTTAAAACTGGCATTCTATTAAAGACAATAATAAGAAATGAATCCTACAACCTTCTATGTTTACTCATTAAAATATCCACGAGACAAACCTTCAAAAGTTTTTTACATTGGGAAAGGTACTGGCAGTCGTGCGACGGATCATTTAAAGAAAGTCGATAGCACCCGTAAAGGTAAGTACATTCAGGGGATTATAGAGTCTTGGTAAGGTCCTAAAAGTTTAGACACCTTTTAGCTTCTCAAAATATTGTCTTTCAATTTCGACTGGAGACAGCCCGTTATTTGTACCATGATTTCGTCTTGGATTATAGAAGCCTTCAATATAATCGAATATTTCAGCCCTAGCCTCATCACGGGTTCGGTAGATTTTTCTCCTAACTCTATCTTTCTTGAGTAATGAAAAAAACGACTCTGCAACAGCATTATCATGACAATTACCCTTTCGACTCATGCTTGCTTCTAAATTATGGTCTTTTAGGAAGGTTTGCCAATCACCAGAGGTATATTGAACGCCTTGGTCAGAATGAATCAGCACTTTTTCTTTTGGTCTTCTTCGCCACACAGCCATTAATAAAGCATCTAAAACTAAGTCCGTTTTTGGTGTACTTTTCATTGTCCAACCAATCACTCGCCTTGAAAATAAATCAATTACAACAGTGACAAACAACCAACCTTCATAGGTTCGAATATAGGTAAAGTCGGTAACCCAGGCCTGGTTAGGTTGTGTGACTTCAAATTTACGGTTTAATGTATTAGGAGCTGCGGTGTGTTGTCGACTATTTTTAAAGCCTGGATGGCGTTTATAACCTCGTATGGCAGAGATACCGTGTTTTGACATAATACGTCTGACACGGTGCTTACCGCACGTTTCACTGTAGTGGTACAGTGAAATTGGCCACCTAATTGGAGATGCTAAAATGCATCAG
>CAZJPO010000200.1:0-2774 GCA_964547865.1 uncultured Thiosulfatimonas sp. | reverse complement strand
TCAGACTGCTTAACCACAAGGTTTAAGCTTGTACTGGTTTGCAACTCATTATTCTGAATTTTGATGGCACTCAGAGTGATGATTCGGTCATTCTTACGATCTAACCCCGTCGTTTCGCAGTCAAAACAAACATAGCTACCCTCTTCAATATCATCAAAAATAAACTCGTAATCAGGGTCCGTCAGCCTAGAGCGCTCTCTGACTTGCTTGGTTTTATCTATCCAAGATTTAATTGCCTGCAACATCACAGCATCTCTTGCAAATTAAAGTGTTGAGTCACCCGTTTTTTAAAGGCATCAACCACCCCGAAACTTTGTTTGAGCACATCCTGTTGCATATGACTGAGATCTGAGAGCTTGACCTTATTATTCGGCAATTCTTTACCTTCCGAAATTTGGTGCAGCATTGACTCTAGGCGCAAGGTATTGAGGTAATTAAGCGTCTCCCCTAACTCGATACCAAATTCTTTGGTAAAAATTCCCTTGTCCATAAGCGCTTTGATCCGCCAGTGCGTATTGGTCTGTTCAACCCCGGCTTCCAAAGCATAGCAGCGTACCCCATGCACAATAGGGAAGATACCACCCTTTTTAATATCGATATGATTATGCTCTTTATCTTCATTATCAGTAATCAAGCCGCCAAAGAAACCGATAGGGGTATTAAATTGCAAAACACCAATGGCAAAGTGCCTTAAGAACACAGGATAATCTTCCTGACTTTTCCTTAAAACCGCTTTTACTTCATTTAACCAGGACTCAACGCCATAAACTGTCTCCCCGTCTAGAAGAATCGAGGCATACATAAAATTTTCATCTGAAGGCTTTTTGAACCACTGGTCGACCTTAGCTTTAAAATCACTCTGACTTTGACGCCACTCTGGATTCGAAAGCATGATGTTCCCTGGACAAGGTGGAAAACCTATTTGTTGCATCGTTTCATCAAATCTAGCTGCAAATGCGTCCAATAGAGATAAATCTTGCTCACTGATACCATCTTTATAAATCAGTGCATTATCTTGGTCAGTACGAATCACTTGCTCAGAACGCCCTTCACTCCCCATCACAAAGATACAAACTTTATCGTTGAGTGCTTTAGGCAGTAAGAACTCAATTAGCTTATAGATCATTTTGCGGTGCAACTCATTAACCAGCTTAGCGATATAGTGGGTTTTAATCCCTTTGCGGTTAAGGCTGTGAATTAACTGATCAATCTGAGGACCCACTTGGATCAAATCATCAATACTATCGGCTTGATCAACCTTTAAGAGAACGAGACCAGACTGATTAGCAAACATGCTCATTAAATCTTTCTGATGCAGGAAACCTGTAAAGCCATCATCACTTCTGACCACTAAGCGGTCAATTTGATAGCGGGTCATTTTCAAGAGCGCATTGAATAAATAATCAAACTCATGAATTGAGTGCACGGGTTTATTAGCGATCCGATTTAAAACTTCTGGAGAGCTGAGTAGCTCATGAGGCTCAGTAGCCACGCACTTTAAGACATCCGACGAGGTCACAATACCGACTGTGCCATCATCGAACTCTACCAAGCAGGCGTCAGAGCGAACTTCTACCATCTTTTGCGATACCTGAAGCAGAGAGGCATGCTCATCAACCCCAACATAGTTTTGAATATGAGCACTGCAAACCGTATCCATCATTACCTCTGTTGAAGCTGCCGATTGAATCGATTTATGAATACGGTTGAGCTTATCGACAATAGAGGCACTGAAGAATCTTGAGAACTTACTGTTTTCTTCAAAAGCCTTCATAAACAGTTTCGCTGACAACTTGTAGGCAATTGTCTCTTCAAGCATTT
The DNA here is from genome assembly GCA_964547865.1 of uncultured Thiosulfatimonas sp. GTDB lineage: Bacteria > Pseudomonadota > Gammaproteobacteria > Thiomicrospirales > Thiomicrospiraceae > Thiomicrorhabdus. The sequence continues at coordinate 953 of CAZJPO010000200.1, read as the reverse complement.
CATAGACAGTCGTTTTGTTTGCCTTGCCTAGAATCTCTGAATCGCCAAAAAAACCTCTTACGCTGTAATGTGAAACAATCGCCTCTTCCTGCAGTTCAGCAACCCTGCCTTTAATAATGATATACAGATAGCCTGCTTGTGATGCGTCTTCAAAGTTAAGCTTGGACAGTTCAGGTAAATAGGCGACATTCATCGCATCTGCCAACCCAAATAGGGTTACCTCATCTAATAGATCAAAGGGCGTAATTTGCGAAAGAAAATCTCGCTGCTGTGTGATTGCCATGAGAACCTCAAAAGTGACAATTAAAAATGGAATCAATTAAATCATACCTAATCTATCTCATCATACTCCCTTACAAAGGAATTGGAGATAGATCGGGTATGAGTTATTAACTAATAAAAAAGGGTGCAAACGCACCCTTTTTCTGACAAATAATCTAATTATTATTTACGTGAGTTACTTGCAGTAACTTACTTGCCATGTGCCTTAGCCATGAACTCTTCAGTATTGCCTTTGTCACCTGTCATTTTACTAACAATAACCGTGACTAAAACAGCAACTGGAACAGAGTATAGAGCAGGGTTAACCAGCACATCTAGACCAAGCATCGTCTCAGCTCCGAAGAACTTAGAGAATGTGAATAGTAGAGATAGTACAAGACCAGTCGCCATACCGTATACAACCGCTTGGCTAGTCAGACCTTTCCACCATACTGCAAATACCAATGCTGGCGCGAAAGTTGAAGCTGCAATACCGAAACACATACCAACAAGCATTGCTACGTTTTCTTCTTTCAGCCATACAGACATACCAATCGCTGCTAGCGCTAGGAAGAAAGCACCCACTTTTGCAAATTTAAGTTCTTGCTCATCAGTCGAGTTAGGATTGATAACACCTTTATAAAGGTCATGCGCCAGTGAAGACGTTGCAGAGATCAAAAGACCCGCTGAAG
>CAZJPO010000199.1:0-2789 GCA_964547865.1 uncultured Thiosulfatimonas sp. | reverse complement strand
TAATTTTTTTGACCTTGCAAAATCTTTTCCGTTGGGAATTAATAAGTTGTCTGGTGACAAAATTGTGCGTGACCCGATTGTACTGCAAGATAAAAAAATAGTATGTGTCGGAAATGTTGAAGAGGGATGCTACGTCGATATCCTTCATGGAGATTCTGAATCCTTGGTTAAAGCCACTGGAGATGCTAAACTCCAGAGTTCAAATCAAAAGGACTTTAAAGAAGATTTTGTCCTGTTTATAGATTGCATATCCCGTTCTCTATTTTTAGAGGAACTGTACCAAAAGGAGTTGGATGCTGTTTTTGATGGAGAAGGACCTTTAGTGGGTGCTTTAACCTTTGGTGAAATCGCCAATGATGGTAGTGAGTACTTAGAGTTTTTTAATAAAACATCGGTGGTTGGGTATTTAGGTAGTGGATAAAAGAGCTTTACAATTAGCTTTGTATGAAATTTCTATTTCAATAGGGAACTCTGATGATCTGAGAAAGATGTTAAACGAGGTCTCTCAAGTTATTCTCAGCCGATTAAACGCCTCATCTATTACCTTTTACGAGTCTAATGCAGATCATACGGAATTAATCTACTCTAAGCCCAAATTTGCGACCAAAACTGATAACTTCAATGAAGTTTTAAAATCTCTAGTTAAATCCTTTACTTCATCTGACCGTTCTTATCTTGATCTTCAGCATGGGTCACACTATTATTACCTGTTTTCTCTGAAAAACTTTGGTTTTTATGTCTTAACCAAGGAACGAGGCTGTCTCGATGAAGTGGTGCTTCACGCACTTGAAAAAGTGAATTTAAAACTTGTCCGAGCAATTAGATCATGTTTAGAGCATCGTGATTTACAGATCAATCGTTCACAGCTGATCGAAAGTCAATCAATTGCCAAGATTGGCAGCTGGGATCATAACTTAGATACAGATCATCTCTGGTGGTCACATGAGACATGGGCCATATTTGGACTTGAGCCAAATGAGATTCCCCCCTCATTTGAACTCTTTATTAGCAAAGTGCACCCCAATGACCGTGAAGCCGTCAAAGAGGCCTATTTAAATTCGGTTGAAAACAAAACCCTCAATCAAATCGAACACCGTTTGCAATTGCCTGATGGCGAAGTTAAGTATGTACAACAGTATGGTAAAACAGATTACAACGAGCGAGGGTTTCCTATACGTTCTTTTGGCTCCATGCAAGACATTACTGATCGGAAAAAAACCGAACAATACCTTATCCAACAAGAGTCGGAACTCAATACGATTTTCGAATCTATCCCTCTTATTCTCTTTGTTAAAGACGCCAAAACCAGAGAGTATTTACGGATGAACCTTGCCTGTGAAAACTTTCTGGGACTCGATCATCGAGAAGGCGTGGGTAAAAATGATTTTGATATTTTACCTTTGGAGCAAGCCAATCTAGTAAAAGAGTTCGATTCGGCAACGCTTGAAAGTGGTGGCGTTGTGAATATTCCCGAAGAAATAATCAGAACTCCTAGAGGTGACCAAATTGTAAAGACCAAAAATGTTTGTATCAATGATGAAGAGGGGAATGCCAAATACCTGTTAGGAATTGCGGAAGATATTACCCGACAAAAGCAAGATGAAGCGGCCTTAAAACTCTCTAGTCAAGTTATGGAAAGCTTGGCTGAGGGTATTATGATTTGTGATGCTGAGACTAAACTGATTTATGTTAACCCTGCTTTTTCCGATATTACGGGTTACGAGTTTGAAAATATTAAAGGTAAAACGCCAAGTTTTCTTCAGTCGGGTAAACATGACCAAGCCTTTTATCAGAATATGTGGCAAACCATTAAAGATAAAGGTAGTTGGCAGGGAGAAATATTGAACCTAAGAGCAGATGGTTCTGTCTTTCCTGAACTATTATCGATTAGTTCAATTCATGATGATCAAAGAAATGTGCTTAACTACATCGCAGTGTTCAACGATATTTCAAAGCTGAAAAAGAATGAAGCAGAGCTTCGTTTTTTAGCTCATCATGATCCATTAACAGAGTTACCCAACCGAGTTTTATTGAATGACCGAATTGAACATGCATTAACTAAGGTTTCAAATGATGGCAACAAGCTCGCGGTAATTTATTTAGACTTGGATCACTTTAAGAATGTGAATGATAGTTTTGGCCATCCTCATGGCGACTTACTTCTAAAAAAAGTTGCAAAGCGCCTTATTAAATTAGTTAGGGACCGTGACACCGTCACTCGCGTGAGCGAAGATGAGTTTGTTCTGTTAATTGAGGAAGTAGAGTCTCTAGAAGAAATCAGCATTATGGCTCAACAGGTGGTTGAAAGTTTTTCAGAGCCTCTGTCTATAGAGGGCAATGAAATAATGATTACCTGTAGTATGGGAGTCGCTGTTGCGCCCAATGATGGTATGGAATCAGTTCAGCTCTTGAAGAATGCTGACACGGCACTGTATCGCGCTAAAGACTTGGGGCGCAATACCTTCGAGTTTTACTCGCAAGACATGACTTCATCCAGTTTTGAAACCTTGTTTATGTTGAATTCTCTGCACAAGGCTTTAGACAAAGGAGAGTTTGTTCTTCATTACCAACCACAGGTCAAAGTACAGATTAGCCAGTTCACAGGTGTAGAAGCACTGATTAGATGGAGGCATCCTGAACTGGGTATGATTAGCCCGGCTAAGTTTATTCCTTTGGCTGAAGATTCCGGTCTAATTTTGAAAATTGGTGAATGGGTGTTGAGACAGTCCTGTTTACAGATGAAAGACTGGCTGAATAAAAAAAGAGGCTCTTCCCCTGATCGAGTGGGT
>CAZJPO010000198.1:0-2790 GCA_964547865.1 uncultured Thiosulfatimonas sp. | reverse complement strand
AAAAAAGTTTAAAGACGGTAGGTACCACATCGAATTGAAATCCGACCAGAATCGAAAGGAAACTATCTGCTCACTCAACGAGGGGATCATTTCTATCGATTCCATTTTTGAAGACAGTATTAATGGTGGTATTTTTTATTCCGCTAAGGTCACTTGCGAAAAAGAGACTTACAACGTCCCTCTTAACCCTTGGTTTAAGCCGTTGGAGCAATCTATCCAATTTATGGAATAGATAACAGACTATGCTCTATCAAAATTTGGGGCGACTAAGCTTTTAATTCTTAGTATTAATTCACAAAAACTCTCTCGCTGAAGTAAGCGCGAAAACAGCTGACTGTATTACTTCATTCTCAGACAACCAAACGGCATAAACCGAACAGGATATTTTTACGTAACCCCTTAAAATATCTGAAAAATATCCCTAGTTAATAAGAATCATTTGCAACAATTTTTTTGTGAAAAACCGCGTATTCAGCTATACTTCCGCAAAAAATACCAAAGGGGTTCGAATGAGCTTATATACAGAATATATGGATGAAATCCAGACTCGTAAAAGCGAGCTTGGCTTACACCCAAAACCGATAGACAGCGCAGAATTGACTGCGGAAATCATTGCCCAAATCAAAGATACCAACAACGAGTATCGTGATGATTCGCTTAACTTTTTTATCTATAACACCCTACCGGGTACCACTCCAGCTGCAGGCGTTAAGGCAAAGTTCCTAAAAGAGATTATTCTGGGTGAAGAAGTTGTTGAAGAAATTACACCAACTTTCGCATTCGAGCTGCTGTCTCACATGAAAGGTGGCCCTTCTATTGAGGTACTTCTTGATTTAGCGCTTTCTGATAACGCAGGTGTATCAAAACCTGCGGCTGAAGTTCTAAAAACACAAGTATTCCTTTATGAAGCAGATACCGCTCGTTTAGAAGACGCTTTTAAAGCGGGCAACGCTATCGCAACAGATATTCTTGAAAGCTATGCTCGTGCAGACTTCTTCACAAAGTTACCTGATCTTAAAGAAGAGATTAATGTGGTAACTTACGTTGCGGCAGAAGGTGATATCTCGACTGACTTGCTGTCTCCAGGTAACCAAGCGCACTCTCGTTCTGACCGCGAACTGCACGGCCAGTGCTTAATAACGCCTGAAGCCCAAGATAAGATCAAAGAACTGCAAGCAGCTAACCCTGATGCAAAAGTGATGCTAATCGCTGAGAAAGGTACCATGGGTGTGGGCTCTTCACGTATGTCAGGTGTCAACAACGTTGCACTTTGGACAGGTGAGCCAATCAGCCCTTATGTGCCATTTGTAAATAATGCGCCAATCGTTGCGGGTACGAACGGTATTTCTCCAATCTTCCTAACGACGGTTGATGTAACCGGAGGAATTGGGGTCGATTTGAAAAACTGGGGCAAGAAAACCGATGCTAACGGTCAGCCAGTTTTGGACGATAAAGATGAGCCAATTCTTGAACAGGTTTACCCAGTTGATACCGGTACGGTTCTGACGATTAACACCAAACAGAAAAAACTTTATAACGGCGATCAAGAACTTGCCGATATCTCTGCTTCATTCACGCCACAAAAAGTTGAGTTTATGCGCGCGGGAGGTTCTTACGCGGTGGTATTTGGTAAGAAGCTACAGACATTTGCTGCTGAAACACTTGGAACAGAAGCGCCATTGGTATTTGCGCCTGCTAAAGAGATCTCTAATGAAGATCAAGGCCTGACAGCGGTAGAGAAGATCTTTAACCGCAATGCCGTAGGTGTCGCTTCTGATACACCACTACACACAGGATCTGACGTTCGCGTCAAAGTAAACATTGTTGGGTCTCAGGATACCACGGGACTAATGACGGCTCAGGAACTTGAAGCCATGGCTGCGACTGTCATCTCGCCAACGGTTGACGGTGCATACCAGTCTGGTTGTCACACGGCTTCGGTATGGGATAGCAAAGCTCAGGAAAACATTCCTAAACTGATGAGCTTTATGTATAGCTTTGGCTTGATTACAGGTCGTGACCCTAAAGATCAATACCACCCAATGACGGATGTTATTCACAAGGTACTGAATGATATTACAGTTGATGACCGCGATATTACCATCGGTGGTGATTCCCATACTCGTATGTCTAAGGGTGTCGCGTTTGGGGCGGACTCCGGAACCGTCGCACTAGCACTGGCAACAGGCGAAGCTTCTATGCCGATTCCTGAATCCGTCAAAGTCACCTTCAAAGGCGATATGCCAAATTATATGGACTTCCGAGATGTGGTTCACGCCACTCAAGCGCAGATGTTAAAAGAGTTTGGCGAGAACGTTTTCCAAGGTCGCATTATCGAAGTGCACATCGGAACCCTACTCGCTGACCAAGCCTTTACCTTCACGGACTGGACCGCAGAGATGAAAGCCAAAGCGTCTATCAATATCTCTGAAGACGCCACCTTAATTGAGTCTTTAGAAATCGCTAAGAGCCGCATCAAAATCATGATCGATAAGGGTATGGACAACGACGCTAAAGTACTGCAAGGACTAGTTGATAAAGCTTCTAAGCGTATTGCGGATATCAAATCTGGTGAAGAGCCAGCATTGAGACCTGATGAAAACGCTAAGTACTACGCTGAGCTGGTGGTTGATCTAGACCAGATCAACGAGCCAATGATTGCTGATCCAGATGTCAACAACGAAGACGTGTCTAAGCGCTATACGCACGATGTGATCAGAAGCCTTTCATACTATGGCGGAACCAAGTCGGTTGACCTTGGTTTTGTTGGCTCTTGTATGGTTCACAAAG
>CAZJPO010000197.1:0-2833 GCA_964547865.1 uncultured Thiosulfatimonas sp. | reverse complement strand
ACTATGAATTAATATTTAACTTACCAGTCGCGCATAAAAAACCCGCTGTAATGCGGGTTTTTTATATCTAGCACTTCACTCAGCTTTATTGCTTGGCGACAAAAACACCTAAGTGCTCCATCGATTCAATCGTCAACTGACCATAGGCAATACCATGATGCTTTTGATAAGCCTTCAGTGCTTCTAGCGTTCTCTTATCCCAAAGGCCATCGATTCGAACTCCACTTTCACCTTCAACCGTTTTTAAGAAGCCTTTATCTCGTAATGCGGTCTGTAAACGCGTCATCAATTTTTTGTTTCGATTGGTTTTACAAACAGTCGCTCTGTTTAGCGGCTTTGTGCCATAAGATACCCGACCTGACTCATCTTTTTCTGCAATTAGCGCCCCAGCACTGCAACGCCAAAGTTTAAATTTATTAATATAAGCATAGACTTGTCTTTCAGCAGTCTTGGGTTCAAATGTAGCTGCATTTAAATTTGGGTCTGCTAGACGAACCTCTAAGGCTTGAAATGGCACAATCTCCGCTTTCTCTTCCTGCCGCGTTATATCTGCTACCTCTTGAGGTGTAGACACCACAGTTTCTTGTAAAACAACTGGCGCTTTGCCCTCTTCTGACTTTGAAGAAGGATCCCGCTTGTTTAACACAATGGCTTCTTTAGCCTAATTTTCCATCTCAGCTTGACTTTGCTCCAGGTCAATTTTTTGAATGGCTGGCATCTGAACTTCTTCGACAGCAGGCTTAACCTGCGCCGTTTGTTTCGAAGGGTTTTGCTCGTCCTGGTTTTTGATTCTTTGCTCATCAGGCTTAAATATCCCAAGATATTCAAGTGTTTCAATTGTCAGCTCACCAAACAACAAACCATTGGTTTTTTGATATCTCATTACCGCTTCCAGAGTACGGTTGTCCCACTCACCACTGATTAACTGTCCTATAGGCATGCCTTCATCTGGCATATAACCTTTTTCATACAACTCATACTGAAGATCGGTCATTGTGGCTTTATCTCTGCTATCTTTGCAAAGAATCGCGGTCAGTATTTGATGGTTGGGACTATATTTCCAGCTGCCCTCTTCTTTTTTCAGGGGCGTTAAAGTTTTTGCGGCACACCGCATATAGGTTGCCCCGCCTTCTTTTCGGTAGAAAACAGGCTCATTAGATTCTGGACGAATATTAATGATGTTTTTAATTAAGCCGGTTGTCTTCTGATCAAGGTTTTTGGTGCCCCCCACGGACTGTGCATTTTGCTCCGATGTTAAATAAGCTTCTACTGTTTGAGGAGCTGGAAAAACCCTAATATGCTCAAGCGTCTGAATCGTTAACTGCCCCCACAGCAAGGCATTTTCTTTCTGATAGTCTCTGACTGCATATAATGTCGTATTTCCCCAAACGCCATCTTTTAGCTGGGCTTCAGATAAACCTTTTTCTTTTAGAAAACCAAGTTCATATAGACGCTCTTGTAGTCTTTTGATGATATTTTTTGTTCTACTTTTCTTACAAAGTGTCGCGCTGAGTTCTTCATTTTGGGCAGAATACTGAACTTCTCCTTCAGAGCTTACGATTGGAGTCATCGAATTGGCAGCACAGCGATATAGCTGAATTCCTTCTACGGTCCTATAGAACTGAGGTTTGCGGTTGTCAGGTATGATTTTACGCAGTGTACTTTCTGCAGCTTTTGGCTGAGGTGCTTGCGGGGAATCTGAATTTTGTTTAGTAGAACGGGGCTGTGTTTGAGGATTGACAAGAGTTGTGAACCTAGGCTGTTTTCCCTGACTCATTAATATTTTGTCATAGACCTTTTTTCGGTCTTCTTGTTTTGTCGTCTCATCGTCTGCAGACGCCCTGCCTTCTGCACGCGCTTTCTCTAACATTAAATCCAATTCAGCTTGAGACAAAATGATCTTATTTGGATCTTGGTTCTTTTCCGCTTTGCTAAAAAAGCATCCAGAAACGAATGACAATAAGAAAAAAATAGCGGTTAACCTAAAAATCAACATTGAAGACCTTTCTAGTTTTAATAAAGCGTATTACCCGATAACCTCCATCCTATTTAGAGCTCACGGGGCCAGCATAAATACCGTAAAAAAGATTGTAATAAATGCCTGTCTCTAGAGACAAGAGTTCCTTAACATTCTAACAAATTCAAACTATTCAAAATAAAGAAGCCAATTATGCCCCCTCCCCTCTATTCAATCCCAAATAAATGGACTCTTGCGACCGGAATAACTGAATAGACAACTTGTGAAAAATTTTCTGGCAAATGGGCGGCTTGAGCCCCCCGGTTGTTTATTTCAACACTCCTAGACTGAAAAAAATCATCGTTTACTTTTTTAGGGCTAATATCGAACTCTGGGTTCTGGCTTTTTTCACGAATAACTCGGTAGAAATTCGAAAATTTTGGTGCTTGTCCTTGCCTAATTAACATTTCATCAAATACAATTTTCTGACTCTCTTGCTGATCCAACTCAGCCTGAATTCTCAACCGCTCTTCTTCTTTAGCTTTTTGAATCATTAAATCAATTTCAACTTGGCTTAACGCTATCTTCTTTGATTGATCAGACCCTAGATTCAAGCTTGCACACCCAGAGAGTGCCGTAATAAAGACCATAACAATACCTATGCTCCCAAATTTCATTTAATTTCCCTATGCCAAGTTAAACAGTCAAAACTACCAAGAATATCTATATATAAATTCACACCGAGCATACCATAACCACTATATTTATCACAGACCGTCAGTCCTCAAAGCCCCTTCAAATAACAAAGGTTTAACCGTTTAAATTTCCTTAAAAAATAATAATTTGCTATCGTCAATAAACAGGAGTATAAATTAA
>CAZJPO010000196.1:0-2864 GCA_964547865.1 uncultured Thiosulfatimonas sp. | reverse complement strand
GCGGGGGCGAAATAGTGTTGATTGAGCACGCTTGAAAATAGGCTATGCATGCCGTTGACTGGGTCGCAGACTGACATAGTGGCAAAGGTGTCGCCGTGGTATCCGTTTTTAACTGTGAGCAATTTGTTTTTCTCTGGTCTGTCTTGGCTAATCCAGTACTGCATTGCCATCTTTATAGCGACTTCAACCGCGACAGAACCCGAGTCGGCAAAAAAGACTTTTTCTAAACCTACGGGCGAGAGTTCAATTAAACGTTTGGCCAGTTCAATGGCCGGCTCATGCGTCAGCCCTCCAAACATAATGTGCGGCATGGTATTGATCTGTTCGTGCATGGCCTGTTGAATTTTTGGATGATTGTAGCCATGCAGGGTTGCCCACCAGGATGACATGCCATCAACCAGTTCGGTGCCGTCAGCTAGAGTGATGATTGAACCCTGGGTTTTTGCGACACCAATCGCGGGGATGTCTGCAGGCATTTTGGCATAAGGGTGCCAGATATGTTGTTGGTCAAATTGCAGCAGTGCTTGCCAGTCTGGAGTATTGTTTTGCATTGGTTAAATCGGTTTGAATGTTGAAGCTATTATAAGAGAATTTGGTTCAAAATTTGTTTGCTTTAAATATGTGAAGTTATTTTGGTATAAATAGCAGGGTTATTTCTTTTTTTCCGTAGGTTATTTCTAATGATGGCAACCCAGTTTTCAAAACGTAAAGAGCTAGTCAATGATGAGGTTAGCCAGCTTTATCTTAGCCTGGTTGAGGCTATGCCAGGGCTGTGCCGAATGGCAGTCGCTTTGTATGAAAATGAAAGCGGGGTACTGCACACATTTTTGAAAAGCCCGGTGGAAAGTAATTTACTGACACATTACACGGTGTCTTTGGATGAAGTTCCTTCTCTTAAGTTATTGGCTGAAACAGGTAATTCACGCGTTGTTGACGATATCAAAAGTGTTGGTGGCGACTCTTTTCATTCTCAAGAAGTTTCTGAAAATGGCATTCGATCAAGCTATACGGTTCCGATCTTTTTGGGAACGGAGTTGCTGGGATTTGTATTTTTCGATTCGAATGAAGAGGCCTATTTTTCAGAAAATATCGTCAATACCCTCGCTGTTTATGTCAAATTGATAGAGGCGTTGTTGGCCTTAGATATTTTGCCCGTTCGAGCTTTGATGGGAATGATTTCCTCATCGAGACGGTTGACGGAGTTAAAGGATAGAGATACAGGTAAACATATTGCTCGTGTGGCATCTTATGTGGAGATGATAGCAACAGAGTTAGCTATGGATATGCCTATTCTGGATGAGGTTATTGAGTATATGTGGCTCTATGCACCTCTTCATGATTTAGGAAAGATTGGTGTGCCTGACGATGTATTGCTAAAGCCTGAGCGACTAGACGAAACTGAATTTAATGCTATGAAAAAGCATGTTCAGCTGGGGGTCGATATCATGACTCAAATTCTTGAGGATTTTAAGTTCCAGCATTTACATCACACAGATATTCTTAAAAACATGATCTCAACTCATCACGAGCGTTGGGATGGATTGGGATATCCAAATGGTTTGTCGGGTGAAGATATTCCCCTTGAAGGTCGAATTCTTGCAGTGGCAGATGTATTTGATGCCATGAGTTCTTCAAGGGTGTATCGCGAAAGGTATTCTCTTGATGAGACATTTAATTATATTGAAAGTCACGCGGGCAGAAGATTTGATCCAAAGTGTGTTGCGGTATTTTTAGCTCAGCGTGAAAAGGTGGTGGATGTTTATCACCGCTTTCAAGAGCGAGGGGTATAGCAACCGCTTTGTTTGGCTTGAGGCTTAGATATCTTAGGGGTTAAGCTTCAAGTTTTCTAAGGCCTGTGTAAAGCTCTTTTCCAGTGGCGCCTCAATCAACGTTTCTGTTTCTGTGATTGGGTGTTTAAATTTCAGTTTTGTTGCTGCCAGGTAAAGGCGGTGTCGCTCTAATCTGTCATAAAAAAAATGGTTGTGATGTCGGTCGCCATATTTTACATCGCCAATAATCGGATGGTTAATGTGGTTCAGGTGGCGCCGGATCTGATGTTTTCTGCCGGTTTTGGGGGAAAGCTCAATATATGAGTAGCGTTGTTGATCAAACTTACCAATAGTGTGGTCTACTGTCGTAGTTGCAATTCTTCGGTAATCTGTGATGGCTTCCTGTGGGGTGTCGTTGTCTTTTTTGTGTTTGTCTGCAATTTTGTCACGTTTATATTTTAGGGCATGATCAATGTGGCCTGACTCATCCGTCCAGCCGCGGCAGATGGCGTGGTAGGTTTTCTGAATGGAGTGATTCATAAACTGCTCTCCCATCAATCGAGCAGTGTCGCTATCAAGCGCGAACAACAGCAGTCCCGAGGTCGGTTTGTCGAGTCGATGTAGAGGATAGACTTTTTGCCCAATCGCATCACGGGTTATCTGAACCGCAAATTGAGTTTCGTGTTTGTCGATGGGGGAGCGGTGAACCAGTAATCCGGCGGGCTTATGTATCGCGACTAGGTATTCGTCTTTGTAAATAATAGAAAATTGGTCAAGCTGACAATGGGTTTGCATGTTTTTTGTGCCTGTCACGATGCTGAATGATTTGTGATTTAGTCTCTCATTATATATGTGTGCGCTAGAAGCGTACTTAAAAGGCGATCAAAAGGTGAGTAATTTAGGTGGCTAGGCATGCTTTACAATTGAAAGTCCGATTGTTAATATTAACTGCCTTTTTGTGTAAGTCTGTGTTTTAAAAGGGGTTGTTAAAAGCTGTTCAATAAATTTTAATATTTGTGAAATTTATTATTGACAGGGGTTAATAATTCTATAGAATACGCACACACAATTTGGAGGGTTTCCCGAGCGGCCAAA
>CAZJPO010000195.1:0-2881 GCA_964547865.1 uncultured Thiosulfatimonas sp. | reverse complement strand
GCGATGAAAAGAGAGTTTGCGATTAAACAGCTCAGCCGTGCCCAGAAATTATCTTTACTTAAAGCTTGACTAGGGGTTATAAATATTAGCGTTTTATTATGAGTGATAGTACGTATTTGGTATGGTGTATTATTTATTTTGGTTTAAGTGCGCTTTAAGGTTTTGTGGCGCGAACAAACTGGTGACAACTCATAGTTATAAAGGATACTTTTATGAAACGAATCTCGTTGTTTTTTTTAGTTTTGTTAATGCCATTATCGGTTTTATCACAGTGGCAGCTTGATAATGACAATTCCAAGGTTAGCTTTGTCAGTATTAAAAAATCTTCAGTAGGTGAAGTGAGTTATTTTAAAAACTTATCTGGTGAAATTGATAAAGGGAAAGCTGGCGTTAGTATCGATTTATCCAGTGTCGAGTCAAATATCCCAATCCGAAACGAACGTATGAAGTTGATGTTGTTTGAAGTAGAAAAGTTTGCCAAAGCCAGTGTTTCAGGTGAAATCAATAGTTCTAAAATTTCAAAAATGAAAGCGGGTGAAACTTATCGAGATCAGCAAAAATTGACTTTAGATCTTCATGGTGTGACGAAAGAAATTGAGGTTCCGGTAAGAGTTTCTAAATTGGCCAATGATAACTTGCTTATCACCAGTGAGCAGCCTGTGATTGTTAAAGCGGGAGATTATGCTTTGGTTAAGGGGGTTGAGATGTTGAGAGAGGTGGCCGGTTTACCGGTTATCAGTACTTCTGTTCCAGTCTCTTTTAGTTTGGTATTTAAAAAGTAGTTTTTATGCATCACCTACAGGGAGTGGCTTAAACCCTGTAGGTGTACAAGTTTTATTAGGATAGAAGCTTATCAATTAATGAATCGATGGCCTCTACAATCAGGGCACACTTCTGATGATTTTGAGCATCTAGGTGTGGTTTTCTGAATTCTCCAGAGTCATTATCAAAATACTGTCCAGAGGCACTGGAAAACTCCTCAGAGAGGGCGGCTTTGATCACTATATCTGCGCCGATCTGAATATCTTTCCCAGCCATTCCAAAACCTTCTTTGACCATTTTAGTACCGAGTAAAGAGCCTGGGTTGACGGAAACAATCACTTGATTTTTACCTTTTAATGCGTCTGCCAAGTTATTGGTCCACATCGTAATTCCAAGTTTACTTTGAGCGTAGGCATTAAAGTCATCACCAGAATCAAATTCTTGTTTAAAATTGACCGGATTAGCGCCATCCTGTGCCGCTGAAGATAGGTTAATAACTCGTCCGTCTGTATTCAGAATAGGCAGCAGCTCTTGAGTAAGAAAGTAGGGGGCAATGGTGTTGACCACAAAGCGAATATCAAGACCGTTTATCTGAGTCGAATCTTGAGTTTTAAATACGCCTGCATTGTTAATGAGAATGTCTAACAAGCCGTGTTTATCACGAATGGTTTCTGCGAGTGCTTGTACTTCTTTTAGTTTTGATAGGTCAGCTGCATAGCCTTCGATATAACCGCCTGCTAGATAAACTTCGACCTCATCCATTGCTTGACTGAGCTTTTCAATACTTCGACCGTGCATAAGCAGGTTGTGGCCAGAGGCGGCAAGTTTTTTTGCGGTTGTTAAGCCGATGCCATCAGTGGAACCTGTTATAAAGATGGTTTTGCTCATAATGGATTATCCTTGTCTTATACATGGCTAAAAAAGGAAAATAACTAAGCGATTGATATGGGGTTGGTTTGTTAACAAGGGCCAAGAAGAAAGGCTGCGAGATAGGAAGATTTTTAGAAGAACTCGACTTCGCCTTCTTCATGAATTTCAATTCTATTTCTACCACTCTTCTTCGCTTTATAAAGCGCTTCATCAGCATACTTGTAAATTTCTTCTTCAATATAGACTTTACTAGGTTCTAAGGTCATTAAACCACCTGAAATGGTCAATCTCTGATGTGGCTTATTACCTGAGTGTTCAATATTGTTTTCGAAAATATTTTCACGGAGTCGGTTACTAATTGAAAGGGCTTGCTCGGGGTTTTCGGCATGGAACAGAATCGCAAACTCTTCGCCTCCCAATCTAAAGCAGCTGTCACCGGCGCGTTGAAAGGTGGATTTCATCTGCTTAACAATCCCTTTTAAGACCCAGTCTCCAGCCTGGTGGCCATAGGTATCGTTATATTTTTTAAAGTTATCAGCATCGACCATTAGCATACATAGAAAGTGTTTGCTGCGGCGTGCTCTTTCCATTTCAATACGCAGGGTCTTATCAAAATGACGACGATTGTAGGCGCCAGTGAGATCATCTGTAATTGTGAGCTCTTCGATCCGTTTTTTATCAGTGATATCTTGTTGAATAGAGATGTAACCGACCATTTCGCCCTTTTCGTTGATAGAAGGCTCAATGGTGATATCTACCCAGAACGTCTCTCCATTCTTTTTCTGGTTCATTAATTCACCCTGCCAAGGGTCTCCAGCAGAGATCGTTTCCCAGAGTTGATCATAAATTTCAGGGTCTACATCGGGGTGTTTAAGTAGATCGTGTTTTTGGCCAACAAGCTCTTTTTCTGAGTAGCCAGAAATTTCAGCAAATGCTTGGCTGGCTGAGATAATCGTGCCATCAAGGTCTGTTGCAGAAGTAATAACGTAATGATTGACCGTAGAAGCGTATCGGTGGAGGTCGTAAAGGATGGTTTGCAATTCACCGATAAGTTTTTGACCATTAAGGTGTTGATCAATCATTAAGTGTCCAAAATTAAATAAGAAGGGCAGTCGTGTTACTAAATTAACATAAGGCAACGTATGACATTTTACTGTGATTAAAGGTTAATTGACAGTGAAAAACAAAAAAGCCCACAATATAGGCGGGCTTTTTTAAGTTATTTTAGAGTAAATTGATTTGACTCTAA
>CAZJPO010000194.1:0-2883 GCA_964547865.1 uncultured Thiosulfatimonas sp. | reverse complement strand
TGTGGAATGGAAGACTTTGGGTGAGGTCTTCGACATCTTCGCGGGTGGAGATGCTCCTAAGAGAGCGATGTCCAAAGAACCGACAGACGAATTTCAAGTGCCGATCCTATCGAATGGAATCGGGGACAAATCTTTGTACGGCTGGACCAACAAAGCAAAGGTCGAAAAGCCAAGCCTGACAGTCTCTGCGCGCGGTACGATCGGTTGGACAAGTTACAGAGATAAACCGTTTTTCCCTATCGTTCGACTTATCGTTCTCACACCTAAAACTGACATAAATCTGAGATACGCCTACTACTTCATGAAAACAATTGAGAAGAACTATAAGGTTCCTGAAGCTGGTATTCCACAACTGACGCGCCCAATGATTGAAAGCACGCAGTTTCCAATTCCTTACCCAAACGACCCCGAAAAATCCCTGGCCGAACAAGCTCGCATCGTTGCCATCCTCGACAAGTTCGACACGCTGACCACCTCGCTCAGCGAGGGCCTGCCGCGCGAAATCAAGCTGCGCCAGCAGCAATATGAATATTACCGCGATCTGCTGCTGAGCTTCCCGAAACCTGAGGAGGCGGCATAGGATGGGCCAGACACTCACGCAAATCGCGGAAACGCTGCGGGACACCGATAAAAAGGTGCAGCTGATCTATGCCTTCAACGGCACCGGCAAAACCCGCCTTTCGCGCGAGTTGAAACATCTGATTGCGCCCAAAAACGAGGATGACGATGCCGAGCAAGCCGAGCTGTCGCGCCACAAAATCCTATACTACAATGCCTTTACCGAAGATCTGTTTTTCTGGGACAATGATTTAGAGAGTGATGCCGAACATAAGCTGAAAATCCATCGTAATTCATTTACCGACTGGATTTTGAAAGATCAGGGACAAGACCAAAATATCATTGCCAACTTTCAGCATTATACGGATGATAAACTAACCCCGCAGTTTTCGACGGACTTTTCAGAAGTGAAATTTTCACTTGAACGCGGCACAGATGAGCACCTGAGCAACCTGAAAATCTCCAAAGGTGAAGAAAGTAATTTGATCTGGAGTGTTTTCTACACGCTGCTGGAACAGGTGGTTGCCGTTCTGGATGTTGCCGAGCCCAATGATCGGGAAACCAATCAGTTTGATCAGTTGGAATATGTGTTTATTGATGATCCGGTTAGTTCGCTCGATGAAAACCATTTGATTGAGTTGGTGGTAAATTTAGCCGCGTTAATCAAAGCGGCACCAGCTGATCTGAAGTTCATTGTCACAACGCACAGCCCGCTTTTTTATAATGTCTTGCACAATGAGGTGAATAGTAAAACCTGCTACTTATTAGAGCGCTTTGAGGATGGTTCCTTTGCTCTGACTGAAAAAAAGGGTGATTCCAACCAGAGCTTTTCCTACCATTTGCATTTAAAGCGAACGTTGGAGGCGGCGATTGCCGAAAATAGAATTCAAAAATACCACTTTACACTGTTACGAAACTTATATGAAAAAACCGCCAGTTTTCTGGGTTATCCAAGGTGGTCAGAACTTTTGCCCGATGATAAACAAGCATATTTAAACCGCATTATTCAGTTCACCAGTCATAGCACCCTATCTAACGAGGCCGTTGCCGAGCCAACGCGGGAAGAGAAGCAAACCGTAAAGTTTCTACTGGATCATTTGGGTAATAATTATGGCTACTGGCAGCAGGAAGAACAAAATGGTTGAGCACACCAAAGCTATAGCAGAATCCAAGAATTTTATCGTTCTCGATAAATACACCAAAGCTTGGGAAGTTGTAGAAAGCTATCAAAGCGAAGCTGATCTGGAACGCGAACTAATTCAGGATTTGGAAAATCAAGGCTATGAATTCCTGCCAGAGCTAACCACACCAGATGCCATGCTGGCGAACGTGCGGGTGCAGTTGGAAGAACTGAACAACGTCTCGTTTTCTGGTGAAGAATGGCTGCGTTTTGTTGAAACCTATTTGGACAAACCCAGCGACAGCATCGTCGATAAAACCCGCAAAATCCATGATGACTACATTCATGATTTTGTGTTTGATGATGGCCATATTCAGAACATCTATTTGGTCAATAAAAAGAACATTGCTCGCAACAAACTGCAGGTGATCAAGCAATTTGAGCAAGCAGGAACACATGCCAATCGCTATGATGTGACTATTTTGGTCAATGGTTTGCCTTTGGTTCAGATCGAGCTGAAAAAGCGTGGTGTTGCCATTCGTGAGGCCTTTAACCAGATACACCGCTACAGCAAAGAGAGCTTTAATAGCGAAAACTCGCTCTATAAATTTCTGCAGATATTTGTCATTTCCAACGGAACAGACAGCCGTTATTTTGCCAACACTACCAAGCGCAATAAAAACAGCTTCGACTTCACCATGAACTGGGCGAAGGCTGATAACTCTCTGATTAAAGATTTAAAAGACTTTACGGCCACTTTCTTTCAGAAGAATACCTTGCTTAATGTCTTGCTGCATTATTCGGTGTTTGATGTTGGCAATACCTTATTGGTGATGCGCCCTTACCAGATTGCCGCCACCGAGCGCATTTTGTGGAAGATCAATAGCTCATTTGAATCCAAGAACTGGAGCAAGTCCGAAAGTGGTGGTTTTATTTGGCATACCACCGGCTCGGGCAAAACCCTGACCAGCTTCAAGGCGGCCCGTCTGGTTACAGAGCGGGACTTTATCGACAAGGTGTTTTTTGTGGTGGACCGCAAAGACCTAGACTACCAGACAATGAAGGAATATCAGCGTTTTTCACCTGATAGCGTCAATGGCTCTGACAGCACCGCCGGGCTCAAGCGAAATTTGGATAAAGATGACAATAAAATCATCGTTACCACTATCCAGAAGCTTAATAACCTAATGAAAAGCGAAGGCGAC
>CAZJPO010000193.1:1178-2918 GCA_964547865.1 uncultured Thiosulfatimonas sp. | reverse complement strand
CCAGATCGCCGCATGACCAACAATCCTCAAACACCAGATTTGACAATAACTCAATGCTTCGAAACTCCCGCAAAGAAAAAGTAAGGTTCACGCGCTTGGCTTGATCCTTGTATTTTTCGCGGTAGGTTTTCTGGTAGTCGCTTCTGTCCATCATGCTTCAAAAAGGCTAAAAGGGTTCAAAGGGAAACGCGCCTTAAGCGATATCCCTTGTCTGGGGTGCAGGGGTGAAAACCCCCTGGCAAGATGTGAATTCGACGGACATTTTTGAGCCAGCAACGCGAGGCTTCAAAAACTGTTCGTTACGAATTTACAATCTTGCAATGCACTTCGTCTGCATATTTTGAGGAAAATTTAGAGGGTGTCAAATGAAAGTTGCTTCACGCATTCTTCACATGAAGTTTTCAGTAGGAAAATCGGGGTTTTGGTGAGGAAAGATATTTGAGGGTGAAAAAGAAACTAAAAACCTATTACTAATTTATGCGGCCCTATCATCGTGCCATGTGTCAGAAGATCATAGCTATTTGAAAAGCTTGAAAAGTTAAAATCGAATGCATCGCCATTCCGATCACGAAGAGTAAAAACCCCCTCCCCAACAGGACCTGTTTTTCGAAATCCCGCATACGATGTTATAGCCGTATAAATTTGTTCTGAACTGATGTTTGAAAATTGCTGTTGAAAACTAGGCGACCCAAAAAAGTATGCAACATTGTCGTTTCCCGCTCGCTGTCCCCCGATTGTCGGATGCTTCGGATGGCGGCTAATAGCTCCAAGTGTTGGGCTGGCAGGATCACTTGAGTGCACAGTTTGCCAAAGAGTGGTAGTTAATGTGTTTCCATATTGCTTTCGAAAAATTTGCACGGTTTTCCAATCAAATGCACCCTGATCTCGGCTTTCAGTTTGGAAGCGCTCTCCCATAAACAATAACTGTCGGCCACCATAGTTCGCCTCAGCTTCCATTGTATGATAACATTTTGGGCTAAGTGTTTCGTCGTTATCACCAAGCAAAATAGATTGGTGCCATGGTATTATATCATGGGAAATTTCGTGTGAAATGATGAAGCGGCGTTTAAGTTGGACAACTTCGTTATCAATAAATATCTGGCGTTCGCCGGGTAGAATTAACGCTCGCAGACCAACTTTTTCAATGACATCCTTCATTCGACGTGTCGTATTAATAATAGTTTGCCCTGCCAAACGCACTCGGTGGGACATTTCATCCAAAAGGTTTAAATCTGTTTTGCTATAATAGGTCAAATCAAGTTTAAGTAATTCCCGAACGTCTTCCAATTTCAACGGTGGCTCTGGATTTCCAAGGTCTCGCAGAATACGATCAATAACATCATCAATATCCTGCGAGGCTCGTTTACTTATAACTTGAGTTTCATCTGACATTTGTATTTTTCTTACCTTTATAATTGGAAAGAAACCTTACAAAATCATTTAATCCCCTACGTTCAGTGCGGCTTAAAGCTGATAAATCTTCTGAGCTGGCCGCAAATTTCAAAGCAGCAGTTCCAAGTTCTTCATCCGCATTTGCCGCTTTTTGTGACAGCCGCACAAGGCCAGTCGCGGACACTCGAGCATAATCCGCTAATTGGTGGAATGTTCGCGGTTCAGGATCATGAGCTGAATTTACTTCCATTCCTTCAATTTCTTCTTCATCTACACGAATACGGTCAGCGAGCTCTTTGATTGAAAGCTTATCGCGCCGCCTCAACTGATGAACGAAAAGGCCAAGCG
>CAZJPO010000193.1:0-1168 GCA_964547865.1 uncultured Thiosulfatimonas sp. | reverse complement strand
GCTGAGTGTGCGATACATCTGCCGATACCACTTCATTCGTGCTTTCTATGAAGTCTTCTGCTCGACACACAGGGGTTCCAATATCACAACTGATATCTGGTTCATTTACGATTTGGCTACGAAGCCAATCGGCGTTAAAATGTAATTGCATGGTTATCCTCCTTTATGTCTGGTTACGTTTTGTTAGTAAACTTTGAGCCTGCTTAGTAGAAAACTCAAAATAGTTTAGGTTTTGGTGGGATGAATCATTTCCAAATTCGGTCATGCCCATCCAATCTCGGTAATATGGTTCCGCATCCGTTAATGAATGAAGACCGATACGCCCCCCAAAGCCTTCATTGAGACTAAGACTTGCAGCAGTCGCTAGCATAACGGTTCCACACCCTTTGTATCTTGCAACCCCAACCTTTGTTGAGCGGTTCCAGGGAGCTGTCGCTAAAAGTTCAACATAAACAAGTGGTGCTCGTGTGTGGTCATTATGCCTACTAAAGCAATTCAGCCCACCCTTCGCCGTTAGCATCAATGCCTGGGTCGAACTATCAGTTTCCAAAGCAAAAATATCGTAGACAAGTGGGTTTGTGATTGTAGAAAGTTTTTTCAACTCCCACCGCCAGTGCCCATCTTGAGCTCCTGGTGCAGCATCAAATATGGGCCGCCAATGCTCGTCAATATGCTTCAAATTATCTGCGTCAATACCATGGTAAAGTTGCGTCGGCTTAGCCTTATCTGTTTCCACATGGTGTAATTCGACTGTTTCAATGGCCTTTTTCATAGAACCATCAACTCAGCCTTTTCAGACTTATCGGCACTTTCAATGAAAACCTTATCACCACGCTCTAAACGCTCATCTACAGATTTGTAGAGCCTCAGAGCCTGCCGAAGAAGTGCGGTTTTCGATAAGCCTTTTTGCTCGCAAAGCACGGCCAACACAGACATCTCTGTTTCGGTTAGGTTTAGTGTCATTGTTCGTTTCATTTGGGCCTCCTACACGAAACCTCTAATGGAGTAAATATAAATAATCAAGTAATATCGTATATTTTATAGCTTGTTTTTAGCTATTTTTTATGTGTATATCAATTTATCGCAATTATTATAAGGAAAGCGAAGATGACTAAACGAAACCAACATGTGGTTCCACATGACAACGGCTGGGCCGTTCGGGGGGCAG
>CAZJPO010000192.1:0-2948 GCA_964547865.1 uncultured Thiosulfatimonas sp. | reverse complement strand
TCACTGAAAGTGGCATTTTAGGGCCAGAAGATGTCGCCAAAATGCGCGAACACCACGTGAACTCTTTCCTTGTGGGTGAAGCCTTTATGCGCGCGGATAACCCTGGTGAAAAGCTGGCTGAACTGTTTCAGTAATAGATATTGATTGGAGCCTGTACTTTATGCAGAAGAGATTGTCTCAGATGAGCTTGCTTCGGAATAGACTACAGGCACTAAAGTCCCTCACTTTAAGCACCCCAAACCATATCCATTTTCGCCACTGGGTGCACCTATATCATCGGCGGTTTCCCTATCAGGAGCTAGCTCCAGTTACTTCTATTGCACGCTCTCTAGTCAAAGAGAATGCGGTCATAACAGGTCTTATAAATTCTGCCAATAATCGCTGGGCAGGTTTTACCCAGTATGAGTACTACGGTAACTCTGTTTTGCTGGCTTACTTAGCAACTGCCCCAGAATTTGAGGGCCGTGGATTAGCACGACAGATGGTAGAAAGTTTGGTGAATCAAACTCTCGGCGAAAAGACACCTTATTTCTGGCTGGAAGCCAGCCCAAAGCTTTGGGCATTTTATGCCAAGCTTGGATTTAAGCGTTTAGATTTTGAGTATCGTATTCCCGAGTTTTACAGTTCTGGTTCAGAAAAAATGGGGTTATTTGTCCGGTTAGACAAGTCGGTGGCGGAATTGAAAAAAGGTCAGGTGGAGGCGTTTGTTTCTGAGTTGTTACTTTCTGGGTATGACATTAAAGAAAGTGATTGGCGCTATCAGCGACAGATGAAAATTATAAGAGATTACCCTAAAAGCACAGTGAAGGTTGTTTAAGGATGATGATGGATATTAATCAAATTTCTGATGAGTTTGATCAGCAAGAAGAGTTTGAAGTCGGGCGACAAGCTCTCGCAGAGGTCTTGAACTTTAAGTTGCAGTTTAATGCGAACAGCCAGTTTGATGAAATGGCGGCCGCACTGAAAACGGATCAACAAAAGCTCGCGGGTTTTTGGTTTGCTTACTTTACCGCCCGTTTGAAAATTGAGCAAAGTTATGATTTTTTAATGGCCTTCAAAACGTTTAACTGGGGTGTTGAGCAACTCGAAGTGATGAGTGATCAAGCTCTGCGCCCGACCCCTTGTGTTGAGCTGCGCACGCGCATAGCTGTTATGGCAGTGGATGAAGATCGGGGAATGCATAATAATCATTTTGTGAATACCAAGCGAGCCTGTGATGAAGCGCTGGATTTGATTGATCAGCACCCCGAATGTCGTGCTGAGTTAGACAAAAAGATTGCCTATATTTCAGCGATTAAAGCGCTCAGCGAAGTATTGCTTCGTCGCGATCAAGGCGAGGTCATTTCTGACTCGGAGTGGGATAGGTTGCAGGATAGTTTAAAGTCGGCCTATGAAATAACTTTGGAGCTGAAGGTTTATTCATCGGTTTTAAAGGCCTATCTAATATCGATCGATTATTTACGTAAAGTGCCGGCAAATAAATTGATTGTGCGCGAGGGGCGTTTAGTCTCCGTCTACTATGCAACGATTAACTCGATGCAGGTCGATAGTTTGATTGGTGCGCTGGAAAATGAGCACCAGCGTCAACAGTTAATTGATGAACTTCAGGCCGATGCCTTCTATGAACCCGAGCCACCGGATATTCTCTCCGATATGTCTGAGAGTGGACAATTTCATGTTTGGCAGTTTGATCTGGCTGAAGTCCTGTTGCCGCAGTTTCGTGACAGTGGTCAGAACTTTGAGCTGGGATTAAGGTTCAATAGTTTAGGTTTATTACAGCTGCAGTTTGAAACCGATTTAGTGGGGGCTGATGTTAATAAAATTCGCCACTTGACCAATCTACCGCTGGAAAATGCCCTAGATGAAGCGATTAGTTGGAACGGTCAAGACTATCTTTATTTAAGAGACTTGGCAGACGATGTGTTTAATAAAGTTGAAGATTGGTTTGGTGGGAACGCAAGTTTGATATACAACACCAGTGAACACATCAGTAGTACCATGCTATTGGAAACCATTGAAGATCAAGCGCAAGCGGGTAAACTTTTGAGCTTTTCTGAAGTGGAACAGCACCCTGATTGGTTGGGAATTAAAGTGCCGCCTAGAGAGGTACGCAGTACCTTTGAAAACTGGCGAGTACAAAAACCTCACTCAGGTATTACAGATATTTCTCCAGATCTCTATCACTCAGATGATTGGGTTCAGGCCGATGGTTCTTATGCGGTGATTGCCTTATTGGACCAGCCTAGCTGGGTAACGGATCAAGCCTTAGAAAATGTTCTGGTCTCCACTGGTGCTCGATACTATATGAAGCAGCTCGGTAAGATGCTGTTTAACAATGTACGCAACATTCAGTTGGAATACCATGACAATGAAGATATTGAAGACAAGAGCCGCTATGAACTTCGTCAGCAGGAAAAAAGCTACCGCCGAAAGGTCAAGCAACTTCACCTTTTGAATTTAGAGGTGCGCGACTTATTGCACCTAATGGATACTGGAGGCTTGATGCGCTTCCCTGACCATGGCAGATTTGTTCAACAGTTATTTAATGCGGTTGGCGTTGATGATGAGCGTAAAGCTCTGGAAAAAACTATGCAAGAATCGCAAGATGCGACTAGATTCTTAAGAGTGCAGATCTCCAATGCCTTGGATCAATTGGGCGAAAAATCGAGTCAGCGGTTTGATGCTGTCGTTGGTTTTATGGGGATTCTTTTATCTGTTACCGCATTCAGTGATATGTTTGACATTATTGAAGAGACAGGTATGGATATTCCGGCTATGGTTGAAGTGGAACTGGTGTTTGGCGCCATGATTTTGATTGTGCTCTACTTCTCAATTGAAGCCATTATTAGAAGATTTAAATAGGAGAAAAGTATGTCGATTAAGGTTGAATGGAAAGGAAACAAAGCATTTGAAGCGACGTCTTCAACGGGCCATAAAGTGATGATGGA
>CAZJPO010000191.1:0-3013 GCA_964547865.1 uncultured Thiosulfatimonas sp. | reverse complement strand
ACGTCAATTTCACCACTACCGCCAGGTTTAGTATTAATAGGAATTTCTCTACTTACAAAATTAATAGCGCCTCCAACAGAATTAGGACCAAATTTGATAGAAGATAAACCTTTATAAACCTCAACAGACTGCATTCGGGATAACATTGGAAAATAATAGGCGGCTGGAGCAGAGTAAGGAGCTGGTGCAAATAGAACACCATCCTCCATCAAGGTCACTTTTTTACTTCGATTAGAGTCCGACCCTCTCATTCCAATGTTAGGCCTTAAGCCATAGCCATCTTCTTGGCGCAGATAAACCCCTGGCACATCATTTAAAACTCGATTAACATCTGTGTAGTGCCATTTTTTTAGAACTTCTTCTTCAATTTTATGAATTGAACCTGTTGCTCGCTTTCTGTCTTCTTCATCACCAGTAATTGTAATCGCTTCAAGTTTTGCTCTATCTTTTACTTTATGATTGATGTTCTCTTTGACTTGATCTGCATAACAAGGCTTGAAAAAAGATGCCACTATCAATATCAACAACGCCAATAATTTATTCGCTTTAAATACTCTTAAATTCACAAGAATCTAAACCCATGTTTTAATCATATGATTTGTCCATTTTGCCGTTTTCCATCTATTGTTTGAATCACCTAACAAAGTAACTTTAGACGAATCCATTTCTACCTTATAAAGTTTACCGGTCTCAGCGGTCGCAATAAGACTTTTACCATCCTCATAAGGTTGAACACCACTGACATCGACAATTTCTACCGCTTTTATAAACCTTTTGTTTTTAATATCCCAAAACGTAAGTTGATTTCCTCTTGGACAACTAATAACCGCGGTATTACCAACAATCACAGAACCGCCAGTGTAACCATTCATTAGCCAGAGATTATCTTCATCAATATCGAGCATTTCAATCTCACCCATCTCATGAATAATTCCAACGACGCCAGGCACATCTCTTTTTCCGTAATATTGGCAGGTGACAATAAGATTATTGTTTTGGTCTGGATAAACATTTCTGATAGACAACCTGTGAACTGGAATAGTTCGTTTCGCAATTAACTTACCTGTCTCAATATCAATAAAATTAACCGAAGAAACCATTTTATTCATATCAAAATAGTATTTGCCAGTTTTGGGGCGTGTTCTCAATCCACCACTTGCGACAACAATCGTTTTGCCATCGGGCATTACTCTCATACCATGTGGTCCTAAACCATAGGCAGGTATTTCTTTGATAAACTCATAAGTTTGAGCATCATAAACACCAATAATTCCCTCAGAGGTTGCGTTAACATTCTCTGTCGCAAAAAGTAGTTTTCCATCTATACTAAAAGCACCATGGCCATTAAAACTTCGTCCAGATCGAATATTGATCTGAGCTATTTCTTTACCACTGCCCAGATCAACAATGATTGATTTAACCCCTGTTAAACCAGGAAAGGTGACAAGGCGATTCTTATTATATGGATCAATTGCAAACCCATGCGGCATTTCTGGCAGTTTGAATTTATTTTTTTCATTGCCAAATTCATCCAGTGAGCTTATAAAAAAACTCCCGACCTCATCATGATGACCATTAACAAAGATCTCTTTCGCTTTTTTCTTAATTGAGGTTTTTAATTCTGCCCTTGGGGTAGCATTGACTAATCTTGGGAAAATTGAAAGCACAGACAGACCTAGTAAAAACAATCTTCTAGATGATTTAGTTTTCATGATAGCTTTCACTCTTGAGCTTTAATCAGTATCCGCAGCGGAGGATTGAGGTGGCTGAAGCCCAAGTACTCGTAAAAAATCATCTCTAAACCCTCTAGTCAAACTCTGGTAGGATCCATCAAAAAATGTTTCAAGTTCAGTTGAACATTTATCAACAGCATTATATAAAGTCGTGTGATTTGATTTTATGCTACTTAAACCAACTAAAACATTATCAATATCAGAGGTTAATTTATTTTCAACCTCAACTTCACCAATCGTAATTAACCAATCGTCAAAACCTATATTGGAACCTCTATCTGACTTCACACCACCATAATAGAGTTTTTGGAATGCCGTTACATTATTAATTAGATTATCTAAAGATAAATTTGCATAAGGAGATTCAACATCTTGAGGGCATTTATTTCCTAACCCACAACTAGGCGTTGTATTGGCTCGACCTGAGCCCATTGGCTGTGCTAGCTTATCTTCTTTACCAACGTCAGCGAGATAATACATTCCATCAGTGATTTGATTAACCATAACAAGTGGGTCATTTGCATTTTTAACAGTATTAATAAAATTACCTATTTGCGGATCCCAACGATCTTTAATTACACTTACGGTTTCATGGGCATTATTAACAATGTTCTTCAGATAATTACACCTTCTTAATTGTTTTTGTTCTCCAGATAATTCATTAAACTCAGTGTATTTTTGTTGTTCAAATTGTGTGAGTTTTTCAAAATCACAACTGCTATTTGCGGTTTCTGGGATAAACAACAGATACTCTGCAACATCAAGACCTCTTCTATTCAAAGACAACCCTGGTTCAGCGTCATTAACAGCAATTCGCTTATCAACACTACAAGTATTGGTTAATGGCCAAGAGTAAACTAACTCCATGCCTGTTGATGCATCTGCTCCTGGACCAATTCCTTGAGATTTTGCGGCATGTACCAGTGAGGTTTGAACCTTAGCCATCGTATTTATAAATGCGTTTTGTGCTTCAGTTCGTTTTGTTGAATCAGCAATAGAATTTTGATCGGTACAATAGGCATCAATTGCAAATTTAAGGTTTTGTGTAGATGTATTAAGTGATTGATAATCAGCATAAATAATATCGGCAGCGTTTTCTAATAATTGTGAAAACTGCGAGCTTAAAAAAGTAGTTCCTTGCCCATTATTATTTAAGACCGGGGATTCTTCATTAGAGGGATCATTTGAAAAAGAGCAACTATTAGAACCATTGTTATTGTTATTGTTATTGTTATTGTTATTGTTATTGTTATTGTTATTGTTATTGTTATTGTTATTGT
>CAZJPO010000190.1:0-3048 GCA_964547865.1 uncultured Thiosulfatimonas sp. | reverse complement strand
ACGATTCAGCTTGTTGAAGGTTTAAATCATGTGTACCGGGATACGGATGGAACGCGCCTGATCCGCAATAGAGCGGGTAATCGCCTGACGAATCCACCAAGTTGCGTAAGTCGAGAACTTATAACCACGACGATATTCAAACTTGTCTACCGCTTTCATCAGACCGATATTTCCTTCCTGAATCAGATCAAGGAACTGCAGGCCACGGTTGGTATATTTTTTCGCAATCGAAATTACAAGACGCAGGTTGGCTTCGATCATCTCACGCTTAGCCACACGAGCATTACTTTCTGCTTTACTCAAATCTTTATAGACAGCTTTGAAAACCGCAATCGGCATACGTTCCGTTTTTTGAATCATTGCTAAACGCTTCTGGGCACGATTCACTTCACTTCTTGCCGCTTCAAGTGCATCAGCATGATCTTTCGAAGCTTCCATTAGCTGATCAACCAGTGTTAAATCAGTTTCTGAACCAACAAATGTCTCTAAGAATAATGGGCGCGGTACACGAATTTTACGCAGAACGATATCGACGATGACACGCTCTTGCTCACGAATTTGCTTGATGCGATCTTTAATATGGCGAATGATTCTATTTGAGAATATAGGGGTGATCTTAATCCCGCGAAGATGCTCAACCACTTCCATACGCTTCTTAGTCGTTTTAGCCGCTTCAAAATCACCCGCTTCTAACTTAACTGCTGCATCACTTAGCTTCTTCAGTTTTTTCAAGAAAGCTTCAAGTTCTTCTTGGTTAATACCGTCTTCTTTTGGCTCATTATTATCGCTGTCCGGCGATAGCTCTTCTACCGGAACATCAACCAAATCTTCAGGACGGATAAAACCTTGAACCACATCAGCGATCTTACCTTCACCCTCTTCCATACGAGCAAACGTATCTAAAATCTCTTGGGCAAAATTAGGATATTTAGCCAAGGCATCCAGCATATCGCGGATACCCCACTCGATACGCTTAGCGATATCAATCTCACCGTGACGCGTCAGCAGTTCAACCGATCCCATTTCACGCATATACATACGAACTGGATCTGTTGTACGACCAAACTCACCATCCACTTCAGCCAGAGCTGCCATTGCCGCTTCTGCAGCCGCATCATCAAAGGCTCCACCTTCTGATGTTAGTAATTCATCTTCATCTGGTGGAGAGTCAAACAGCTTGATTCCGAAGTCTTGTAGAATCGTTAAGACTTGACCGTATTGATCTTCTTCAACATCATCCGGCAAAACATCTTTAACATCTGCAAACGTCAGATAACCGAGCTCTTTCGCTCGTTCAATCAAATCAATTAACTGCTGTTTTCTTTCGACTTTAGTCATGCTTTGCCTCAGTTTTATTCCATCAGCGGTAGTGAACATCTACCCAACCGCCCCCTGACCGGATGCCAGAGAAAAAAAGTAACGCGCAATTATACTAAAATTAATGCCCGTTTTGTTTAAAAAACACCAGTTATTTCAAGCTATTCGATACCGCTTAAAAAAATACAACCACTATTTGTTATTCAATAAGTTTTGCAGCCTTGCCATCTCTTCCGGACTCCAGCCGCCCTGACCAATTTTACTTTCATCAATTTTGGCAGCGACAGCCAGCAGTGCAGCCTCAAATTCATTTTGTAAGAACTGATCCTGATCTGGCATTTCAAAGGCCTCTAACAAAGAAATTACATCTTGGTAGCCCGCATCTGCCATAACTTTCAAGACCGGTTCGATCAGGTAGTCAGACTGTTGCAACCGCTTAATAAATGCCGCTAAAATTTTGTAATCAGAATCATCAGACTTAAGTAAATCTTTGATTAGTTGCGCTTCAAAAACCTCTGCCCAATGTGGACGTAGCATCAACACACGAACAAGCTTAAGCGCGACCGTCATGACTCGTTTAGCAGGTCGCTCCTGATTTTTAGGCTTTTGCTGCTGACCTTTCTTAGATTGAGCAAAACCAGAACGCACACCCATCTCTTTTTCCAGGCGCCAGGTTGGCAGGTCAACTAAGTTAGCCAAGGCTTCAACCAATAAGAACTGATATAAACCGTGACTCAACTTGATATAGGGTTCCGCAAACGCCACCAACTGCTGACGACCCTCAACAGAGTTAACCGGATAGTTCAACTTACCCTGCAAACCCTGCATGACGAAATCAGACATAGACAGCGCCTTTCTAACCCTAGCATTAAAACCGTCCACACCCTCATGGCGAACCGTAGAGTCAGGATCTTCTCCTTCAGCTAGGAATAAAAATTTTACCGAGCGTTCATTTTCCATCATTGGCAAAGCCAGTTCTAAAGCCTTCCAAGCGGCCTTCATACCAGCAGAGTCCCCATCAAAGCAGAAGACGATCTCTTTAACTTGCCTAAACAAAAGCTCTAAATGCTCAATGGTCGTCGCGGTCCCGAGCGTAGCGACCGCATTACGGATACCAAACTGCGCCAGAGCGACCACATCCATATAGCCTTCAACCACCAAGATATGATCGTATTTTTCACGACTCTGGCGCATTTCATAGAGCCCATAAAGCGTGTTACTCTTATGAAATATGGGCGTTTCTGGCGAGTTCAAGTATTTTGGCTGACCATCGTCGAGAATACGACCCCCAAATGCGATTACTCGGCCGCGACCATCTCGGATTGGGAACATAATTCGATCACGAAAACGGTCATAGGCACCCCCCTCGTCTTTTTGAATCAACATTCCCGCTTCAACCAACTGTTTACGCATGCGCTGATCTGCTTGAAGCCCCTTAGTCAAAACATCCCAGCCTTCAGGCGCGTAGCCAATTACAAATTGTTTGGCGACTTCGGCACTCAGCCCTCTTTGCTTGAGGTATTGCTTTGCTTTTTCAGAACTTGGGTGGTCACGTAACTGGTGACGGTAGAACTTTGTCACCAAGTGCATAACATCATAAAGGTCGTGCTGTTTCTGCTGTTTTTCCTGCTGGGCTTTCTGTTGCGCTGGAGAGATTTTCTCTCGCGGCACATCCATACCGTATTGTCCCGCCAGAGATTCAACCGCCTCAACAAATGAGAGGCCATCATA
>CAZJPO010000189.1:0-3060 GCA_964547865.1 uncultured Thiosulfatimonas sp. | reverse complement strand
GAATTGTCATTCCTGATGATGCCGTCTTAATGTCCAAAACAGACCTGCATGGAACCATTCTCTCTGCATCTGAAGATTTTGTTCATATCTCCGGTTACAGCGACCCCAAAGAACTCATTGGCCAACCACATAACATCATTCGAAACCCTATAGTTCCAAAGCAAGTTTTTGCTGATTTGTGGTCAACTATCAATCAGGGACATGACTGGAACGCCATTGTTGTCAATAAATCCAGAAATGGTCATGAATACTGGGTAGAGGCCAATGTTTCACCTCTTATGAAGGATGGAAAACATATTGGTTATGTCTCTGTCCGTGCTGCAGTAACCGATGAACAAATTGAAGCGGCAAAAGCCCTCTATAAAAGAGTTGAGAGTGGTTCGTCTACATTAGTTAGAGGCGTAGAGATCAAAACAACTTCAAAAATAATGAACTACTTCAATCCATTATCCTGGATGAAAAAGTTTGATATTAAATCTAAATTTTTCGTTGCATTAACACCAATACTGATTGCCATGGCCTTCTATATGGGGCAAAGCATCAACAATAGTTATCAATTGGTTAATAACAACAGCCTGCTTGCTGAAAAAGTTATTGTTATTGAACTTCTGAGCGAGTGGGTTCATGAGTCTCAAAAAGAACGCGGAATGACTGCTGGTTACCTAGGATCAAAAGGCCAGAAATTTGCAGATAAAATTATTCAGCAACGACAGCTTTTCGACACAAAACATAAAGCTCTTCAAGATTTTGTTTTTCAAAGCCATATTGTCGATGTTCCCAAAATGATTGAACGCCGCCTATTGATTGAAAAGAAACTGCAGAATCTGGATAAAATTCGTCAGGGTGTAACTCAGCAAACCACTCCGCTTTCCGAAGCTCTTGGATACTATACAAGCCTTAACAAACTCATGCTTGATACTGTTGCGATCTTTGCTAAAGAATCTACTGACCCTCTTATTACCAATGAAATTTTTGCCTATGAATCATTTCTAAAGTCGAAAGAGCGAGCAGGTATTGAGCGTGCTGTTCTAACAAACGCATTTGCTAAAGATGCTTTTGGAACTGGACTATATGACAAGTTCATAAAGCTTATTGCCGAACAAGACGCTTATATGGATGGCTATCTAAACCATGCAACTAAAGAGATGTTAGAGTCATATCAGAATACAATACAACACCCATCCTTTTCTGAGGTAGAAGCCTACCGCAAAATCGCACAGGAGAAAGCGATATCTGGCGGCTTCAATACAGACCCAAACATTTGGTTCGACACTATCAGTCAAAAGATTGTACAGCTCAAAGGGTTAGACACTTCGATTGCAAAAGACATTCAGCGCTTGGTTCAAAATCAATTACAGCAAAGCCAGAGTGATCTAACAATTGCAATTATTGGACTCATTCTAGTGGTTCTAATTTCATCTATCTTTTTGATTGGTTCAATTATCTCAATCACTAGACCTCTAAGTATGATGCAAGAATTCATGTCCCAAGGTCGATTGGATAAGCGTGTAAAACTTGCTACATCAAGAGATGAGATCTATCAAATCACCCAGTCATTTAATCACATGATGAACTTAAGCCAGTTTGCTGTGAACTCCGTAAACGAAGCTGTGAAAAAGCTAGCTCAAGGAGACTTTAATCACCATGTTGAATATGAGCTTGGTGGAGAGATGAACCGCCTAAGAGATTCAATGAACAGCAGTCTTGGTGTTGTAAAAAAAGCAATGCTGCAAGTAGAAACCGGTCTAACGTATTTATCAAATGGTGAGTTCGATAAAAACTTAGATATTAGCGATGAGTTTCAAGGCACTTTCCGTGAGCTTTTACAGTCTGCTCAACTAACTCTGACCCAAGTGAACACCGCCGTTTCTGAAATTAATGACGTTGCCTCAAGCATGGCCGACGGTAAGTTTGATACTCAAATCACTGCGGACATGAAAGGCTCTCTAAACCAAGTTAAAACTGCATTAAACGATGCCCTTTCCCAGGTTAATGAATCGGTTTCAGCAATCTCAGAAACGGTTACATCAAACAGTCAGGGAGATCTAACTGTAACTGTACAAGGCAACTTCTCGGGCGACCTTAAACAACTACAAGAAGGCATTAATGCTTCTGTTACCCAAATCCGTAATTTGATTACTGACGCCAATAACCTGTCTAACTCAGTTGCCAGTTCTGCCGGACTGATTGCTGACAGTAACCAAGACCTATCAGTGCGTTCAAAACAGCAAGCAGCCAGCCTAGAAGACACCGCCTCTTCTATGGAAGAGATGACCGCGATTGTGCAGCAAAATGCTGATAATGCCCGCAACGCCAATGAGCTTTCAATGAAAACAGTACAGGCTTCTCAAGAGGGTGTCACGGTCATGAAAAATACAACCGATGCCATGAACTCAATTCAGGAAGCCAGTGCCAAAATTGCCGACATTGTTAACCTTATCGACAGTATCGCCTTCCAAACCAATCTGCTTGCCTTGAATGCCGCTGTTGAGGCTGCCCGAGCCGGAGAGCATGGTCGAGGCTTTGCTGTGGTGGCCGGGGAAGTTCGCAACTTGGCACAAAAATCTGCCGATGCCGCAAAAGATATTAAGCAGCTAGTAGATGAAACTACTGACCAAATTGGTGCCGGAACTGAGCTGGTTAATCAAACCAGCGAATCATTCGATGGCATTAATAGCAATATAGCCAATGTCAGTAGTCTAATTGAAGAGATCACACAATCTATCCAGGAACAGTCTCAAGGCATTGCACAAGTTAACAGTGCCATTACCCAGATTGATCAAGACACACAAGAAACCACAGAAATCGTAAGCAAGGCCTCTACCGAAGCAAACAGTATGAACAACGATGCTTCACAATTCAAAGAGGTCATGGGTAAATTTAAAATCAGTTGATGTTTATGAACTGGATTTGTCCAATAAAAAACCCGCTTTAGCGGGTTTTTTATTGATGTATTTACAGTTATTTAAGATTCAACAATCTCATAAGAGTGAGTCATCTCAGCCGTCTTTTCCAGCATTTTTGAAACTGAGCAGTACTTATCTGCAGAAAGCTCAACCG
>CAZJPO010000188.1:0-3073 GCA_964547865.1 uncultured Thiosulfatimonas sp. | reverse complement strand
AAGGTTGATTGTTGTTCATGTGAAGAAAGTTGGTTGTTGTTGACATGGAAGAAGTCGCAGAGTCAAGTTCTTCAACATCATCACGCGCTTCAACCCATTCCTGACGAAGTTTTGGAATGCCTTTATAGACATCAATTTGGACATCTGGATCAGTATAAGGGCCGGAAGTATCATAAACAGGAACCGACTCATTCGGTTCTAAAATAGGGTTTTCCTCTGTTCCGCCAGCAAAAGTATCACTTACCGCGATCTCACGCATCCCCACTTTAATAGAGTGAATTGTTCCATCGACATAGACTTTCTTAGAATTTGGAAAAGATTGACCAGATACGTTTTGAATAAACGCTTCTGCTTCCGCTCGTCTTTGACGACGATCTGTTGTTTGGTGATTAGAACTCATAGACCCTGCCTTATTTAATAAATTGTTTAGGCGGAGTGAGCTATTAGACGTAAAATGATGTGTAGACCAGACACAACAGCCAAGCGAGCCTTATATTTATGTATTTTTAATGACTCAGAATTCTTTAGCTAGTTCTTACATATCTGCTTGTTCCCTTCGCTGGCTTTAACCAGATCAGGTTCTACGGATCCCGCAAATTGCGATCTCAGCCCAGTTATTACGTCTAAGGGCACTCCGACAATCAAAAACCAAATACAATTATAGGTGATTAGTTTGTTGAACAAAAGCATTAACTTAAAAAACAAAATAGATTAGTATTATGCATCCTATAAAAATAGAACTAAAATAATAAAACGCTCGGCGTTGTCGAACCTCCTCAGAAGTTATCAAAATCATATGAAAAAATTTATCACACTCTTGCTTTTTGCATACATTCCTACCGCTTCAGCTCAAGTCCTGTTTGGCTCCAAAACATGCCAAAAAAACTTTAGCGGCGAACCTCTTTCTGTCTGCCAAAACGCTGTCAAAGGTGACCCCAAAGCACAGTACATCATTGCTCGATACTTTGCAGACCCAAACAATGAAGGGCATGCCAACTTTAAATATTCATTTCACTGGCACTTAAAATTGTCTCGCAGCATTCTAAAAAACAACCTAGATGATGACCCCTATATTGAAACCCTATACAACACGGGTATTTTTTACCATCAGGGACTAGGTACGGATAAAAACGATAAAAAAGCTTTCTTCTGGTTTCTAAAAGCTTCTGAAAAAGGCTCAGCTCACGCCATGGTAAAGTTAGCCCATGCCTATGAGGTTGGCCTGGGAACTGACAAAAGCCCTCAGAAAGCCAACAAGTGGTTGAGAAAGGCAATTGACCTTAAAAATACAGAAGCCGAAGTCGTGATGGCCAGAAAAATGTTACAGGGAACGGGTGGCGTTGCACAAGACACAACAGCGGGATTAAGCCTGCTTAAAAGTGCTGCCGATAAAAAGTCTCCTCAAGCCCATCTTCTTCTAGGCAGCCTCTACGATACAGGCAAAATGGTTTCAAGGGATCAAGCCGAAGCTAAAATGCATTATGGTGAGGCTTGTAGAGGCAACCTGTTAATGGCTTGTAGACTCTATTTTGAACTCGACAGCCAACTAGAGTTCGCTCAAGAGCTGGGAACTAAACGCTAATCTGCTTGATTTTTTTAAGCGCTCTCAAACCAATAAATAACCCCGTAAAAACAATACCTATTCAAAGCTACTATTATGTTTAAAATTCAAAACTTAGACCCTGAAATCTATCGAAAAAAAACCCGCAAAGCGACCTTTATTGTAATGGGGATCTTTCTGGTGATTGGCTTCACCACCGCACAACTTGCAGTGTATTGGTTTGGTGAGTACTCAAACAATCATATCGTGCTTAACTTTATGGGAGCGTTTGTCGGCTTGCTGATTACAGGCGGCATCACCAAGGCATTCTTTGCCGATAAACCTTGGATGGAAGAAGCCATCTATGCATGGAAATTAAAGCGAAATTTGATGTATATATACAACGTCATGGAGCCGCTTAAAGAGGCGGTTGAAAGTGGCGATGAACAAGCCCTTAAAATCTTACGCTTCTACCACCTTGGAACAGAACAGATGCACAAACTCGATGGCAACAGCTCTGCATTGATCGACTTAAAAGCAGAGATGCGAAGTCTAGAAAAACAGATGACCGATAAAGAACTCGACTTAAATCAAATCAAATTTGATATGGCATGGGCAGATGATTACCGCAGAAACGACTAGCTTACCAGAACTCTACAAGGACAAATCATAACTTCATGTTATCTAACTTCTCATCTAGGCCCAGATAAACTGTCAGTATTTCATGGGCCACGACAGAAATTTTCTTACCTTGATCCATCGCCATTTTTCTCATCATCGAATAGGCTGCGTCCTCAGACATTTTTCTTTCCTGAATCAATAGACCTTTAGCCTTTTCGATAGTAGCCCTTTCTGACAACTTATCCTTGACCAGCAAGAGTTCTTTTTTCATTGCCTGACAAGCTTTAAAGCGCTGAAAAGCGACCTCCATAATAGGCTTAATTCTATCTTCTGATTTACCATCGACAATATAGGCGGACACCCCAGCCTTAACCGAGTTGGCAATGACTTCAGCATCACCATCACTGCTAAAACATATCACCGGTTTGGGACAGTACTCATCGACGACGGAAAGCCTTTCAAACAAGTCTTCATCAACCTGAATAAGATCTAACACGATAAAATCCACCGATTCACGATTTAGGACATTTAAAAAGTTCTCATTAAGATGACAAAAATAGATCTCTCCTACACCCGCTAATCGTAAGCCTTTCTTTAAGCCTTCACTTTTAACTTCTTCTTCGCCAATTAAAAGTACTGAATCAATTTGTGACACTATTCTCTACCCTTATCAATTTAATACCTATATAAACCAAACAAATACCAACATTGAATTACATTGATAAATCAAATAGTTAAGGATTCAGAATAAAAACATGAGTTCGGAGCGAACCAGAAAGGTGCAAAAAAAGAATATAACAGCACAACCGAACGAGTATTAACGGTTTAGAAATGGAAAAACAATACCATCAAGGAAAACAGGGGGATTTCGAGGCTGTTTGAAATAAAAATAAATGGAGGCGCGACCCGGAG
>CAZJPO010000187.1:0-3124 GCA_964547865.1 uncultured Thiosulfatimonas sp. | reverse complement strand
GGCGACTACCTTCAGATAAATGGCTTTTCAGACAAGATGCGAAACTACTACCTTTTGCCAATGGCAGCCGCGATCTGGTCTTGTCCGGTTGACACCATGATGAAGTTTCCGACGAGAAGTTTTTTGCAGTTTTTCGAAAATCACGGCTTGCTCAATATTGAAGATAGGCCGCAGTGGGAAACTGTCGAAAATGGCTCTAAAACCTATATTCAAAAAGTTTTAGACAAAAGCCAGTTTGAGATTCGCCTAAATTCGCCTGTTAAGACGGTGAAAAAGCAAGAAGGTGGGGTTTGTATTACAACTGAAGAGGGTAAAAGAGCTATTTGGTGCTGTGGTTTTGGGGTGTCATGCCGATCAGGCATGGGGCATGTTGGATGACGCTCTCAAACAGTCTTTTGCCCCGCTAGAAAATTTTAAGTACCAGCAAAATATTGCCTATCTGCATACCGATCTGGCGCAAATGCCAAAACGAAAAAAAGCATGGTCTAGTTGGAACTATTTAAGGGACATGAACCATAAAGAAACCCATGTTGCAGTGACCTACTGGATGAACCAATTGCAAAACCTGAAAAGTGACCAGGAATACTTGGTCACACTAAATCCAATTAGTACACCAGACCCCGCAAAAACCATCAAAAAAATCGTTTATGAACACCCAGTGTTTGATCAGGCAGCAATGGATTCACAAGAAATGATTCGTCAACGCCAGGGACATCACGGTGTCTGGTTTTGTGGCAGCTACTTAGGATATGGTTTCCACGAAGATGGTCTTCAGAGTTCGGTAGAGTTAGCCCGATTGTGGAATTTAGCGCTGCCTTGGGATGCTCAAGAAGAGGGTTCAGAGGATCAAATGATCTTAGCCTTTAACAGGCCGGTCGATTCCCGTCAGGATTCAGCCCCTCTGGAACAAGCAGGGTGAGGAGAAGATCATGGCTAGAAAAACGGCAAGTCAAATCTACATTGGCCAAGTTATGCACCAACGTTTTTTTCCGATGAATTATCGATTTCAATACCAGGTTTTCAGTTTGAAGGTGGATGTTGATCAGCTTGAAAACGATTTTAAGTCAGTACTCGGTCTGAGTTTTAATCGCTTCAACCTCATTAGTATCCATCAAAATGATTATGGTTCTCGCTCAACCCAAAGTTGGCGAAGCTGGTTTGAAGGCTTAATGAATCGTTATGGAATCAATCAAAAAATCCACAAAATTGAGCTGGTGTGTATGCCGAGATATTTGGGGTTTACTTTTAACCCTCTGGCAATGTGGTACGGCTATAACGACAAAGATGAACTGGTTTCTGTGGTGGCCGAAGTCAGCAATACTTTTGGTCAGTGGCATCACTATGTGTTGACCAATGACGGCAAACCCTTGCAAGAAACCGTCATCGCGACAGCCAAAAAAGTTTTTCATGTTTTGCCTTTTATGAATATGAATTGTGAATACCGTTTTAAATTGAGTCGACCGAGTGATCACTATCGAGTGGGTATCTATGAAACAGAGGATCAGCAACCAGTGTTGAATGCCATTCAAGTTGGCAAAGCGGTTGAATTAAATACTAAAAACTTACTCAAAGTCGCCTTGATGTTGCCTCTTAATACCTTAAAGGTTATGGCATTGATTCATTGGTGGGCTCTGAAAATTTGGATCAAAGGCGGCACCTTTCACCGAACCCCAAAACACTTAGAAAAAGTTAACTATAGTCACACGGAGATGAAGTTATGTTAAGAGCCAACGTCGTCCCACAATTTTCTGCTTTGACCAAGTTCATTCCAAGCAGTTTGATTGAAAAAAAGATACTAAGCCTTCCATTCAACAAAATAGAAAAGGGCATTATCAACCTCAATTTATTTGGTAAAACCTAGCGTTTTGAAGGCAAGCAGGCTGGTCACCATGCTGAGTTGAGTATTATTGATCCAATTCGTGCATACTGGTTGATTAAAACCCAAGGTGAGCTTGGATTTGCACAGGCTTATTATGAGGGGGTAATTGATACAACCTCTCTCTACGAACTGTTTTATATCGGTCAAGATAACTACTCTGTTTTTGGCGATTTACTGGAAAGTAAACGTTTAAATCTATTCGAACTATGGCGTCATCGAAGAAATAACAACTCTTTGAAGAATAGTAAAAGAAATATTTCCTATCACTATGATTTGGGTAATGATTTTTATAAGTTATGGCTAGACGAGAGCATGACCTGTTCAAGCGGTCTATTCGATGAAAATACCCACACGTTACAGGATGCACAGCGCAACAAGTATCAGAATATTCTCGATAACCTTGAAGTTAAGCAGGGCGATGAAATTCTTGAAATTGGCTGTGGCTGGGGTGGGTTTATGGAGCTCGCACTAGAAAACCAAGCTAAAGTAAAAGGGTTAACGCTTTCCAAAGAGCAGAGAGCGTTTGCAATTCGACGACTTTCTAATCAGTTCTCACCAGCCGACTATGAAGTTGCCTTACAAGATTACCGACTGGAAGATCAACAGTATGATCATATCGTCAGCATAGAGATGTTTGAGGCCGTCGGTAAGGAGTATTGGGATGATTATTTTCAGACACTAAAAACAAGCCTTAAGCCCAATGGCAAGGTTGTAATACAGGTGATTACCATCGATGATGCTCGAGCAGAATCCTATCAGGATTCAGTCGACTTTATTCAAGCCTATATCTTTCCCGGTGGTCTCCTGCCGAGTGTTCGTCAAGTTGGTGAATATGCTGCCAAACACGGTTTTATGGTTGAGAAAAATCAAGACTTTGGTTTGGATTACGGCGTGACTTGCCAGCTGTGGAAACAAAGTTTCAATAAACGGGCCGATAGTTTAGAAAAAATGGGCTATAAAAAATCCTTTCAAAGGCTTTGGAACTACTATTTGGATTACTGCACAGTAGGGTTTGAAACCGGGCAAATTTCAGTTAATCAATTTGTCTTAAGTCGCGAGGCATCTAAATCATGAAACGCCTTAACCTTGGTTTAAAAGCCACCTTACTGGCTGGAATCCTTCTACTACAGGGGTGCTCAACCATGAGTATAGAAAGTTATCAAGCGGAGACACCGCGACTTGATCTATTCGCCTACTTTAAAGGTGAAACTAAGGCCTATGGCCAGTTTCAAGATCGTTCAGGGA
>CAZJPO010000186.1:0-3147 GCA_964547865.1 uncultured Thiosulfatimonas sp. | reverse complement strand
ACCATTAAGGACTTATGACTAGTCATAAATCTTATTGATGACAGAAGAATTATTAAGTATATTAATCACAGATAAATATTATTTATATCTAATTTGTTTTTTTAATTATCTGGAGATCAATATGAATCGTAGAAATTTTACAAAAGCTATCGCAAAGAACGGACACGCAATGCTTGGGGTTGGCGCTGCTGCCCTAGCGGCTATTCCTGCAACCATTAAAACCTTTGTTGCCTTTTCACTACCAGCACTTTCTCTAAGCTAAGCGCTATAAACAAAAAAGCCGGTCAAAGACCGGCTTTTTTATATGCAATGAATAAGGCTTAAGCTTTGAATTTCTCAAAGACAACACTCGCATTGGTTCCGCCAAAACCAAAACTGTTACTCATCACACGATTCAGACCAGCGTTATCAATACGCTCTCTTACAATCGGCATACCTTCACAAGCTTCATCCAACTCTTCAATATTCGCTGAAGCACAGATAAAATCATTCTCAAGCATCAACAAGCTGTAGATAAACTCGTGTACACCGGCGGCACCAAGAGAGTGACCAGATAGAGATTTCGTTGAACTAATATTTGGAATTTTATCACCGAATACTTCTTGAATCGCTGCAGACTCTTTCGTGTCGCCAACAGGTGTAGACGTACCGTGTGGGTTGATGTAATCGACATCACCCTCTACTGTAGACAGAGCCATCTGCATACAACGTACCGCGCCTTCTCCTGACGGAGCAACCATATCGTAACCATCTGAGTTAGCACCGTAACCGGTAATTTCAGCGTAGATTTTCGCACCACGTGCCAGTGCATGGCCAAGCTCTTCAACTACGACCATTCCACCACCACCAGCGATTACGAAACCATCTCGGCTTGCATCATAAGCACGAGACGCTTTATCAGGCGTATCATTATATTTTGAAGATAGCGCACCCATCGCATCAAACATAACTGACATCGTCCAATCTAGTTCTTCACCACCACCAGCAAATACTACATCTTGTTTACCCATTTGGATCTGCTCAACTGCAGTACCGATACAGTGTGCAGACGTTGAGCAAGCTGAGCTGATGGAATAGTTAATGCCTTTGATTTTAAAAGGCGTCGCTAGACAAGCTGAAACAGTCGAGCCCATCGTACGAGTAACCATATAAGGTCCAACACGTTTTACACCGCGATCACGCGCAACCTCTACCGCTTGGGTAGAATTGGAGTTTGATCCCCCACCTGAACCGGCGATCAGACCTGTACGCGGGTTTGAAACCTGCTCTTCGCTCAAACCTGAGTCTTCAACTGCTTGCTTCATCGCAATATAAGAGTAAGCCGCTGCATCACCCATAAAGCGTAGTTGCTTGCGATCAATGTGCTCTTTAAAATCTAAGTTTTTGATTGCACCGTGTACCTGTGAACGCATACCGTTCTCGGCATAATCCGGTGCAAAAACAATCCCTGACTTCCCTTCTTTTAAAGATTCAGTGACTTCATCTACATTGTTCCCCAAACTAGAAACAACCCCAATCCCTGTAATAACGACTCTTCTCATATTAAAAACTGTCCGTATTAGTGAATAGACCCACTTTCAAATCTGCTGCGCTGTAAATTTCACGATCATCTACAAACAACTTAGCGTCTGCAAGACCCATATAAAGTTTAC
This sequence comes from uncultured Thiosulfatimonas sp., assembly GCA_964547865.1. Classification (GTDB taxonomy): domain Bacteria; phylum Pseudomonadota; class Gammaproteobacteria; order Thiomicrospirales; family Thiomicrospiraceae; genus Thiomicrorhabdus. The sequence continues at coordinate 1,495 of CAZJPO010000186.1, read as the reverse complement.
GCTTAATCACACGCTTCATATCGATAACGTATTCGACTTTTTTCGCGGTAGGAAGAACTTGACCATAGAACTTTACTTCACCAGAACCCAGTGCACGGCCACGACCTGGGCCACCTGTCCAGCCTAAATAAAAACCAATCAGCTGCCACATTGCATCCAATCCTAAACAGCCCGGCATAACAGGATCTTCATTAAAGTGGCACTCAAAAAACCATAAGTCCTTTGTGACATCTAGCTCAGCTTTGATTTGTCCTTTTCCGTATTCGCCACCCTCTTCAGAGATGTGCGTGATGCGATCAAACATCAGCATTGGAGGAAGTGGTAATTGTGCGTTACCAGGACCAAATAATTCGCCTCGACCGCAGGCTAAAAGTTCTTCTTTTGTATAACTAGATTGTTGTTCCATTTAGGCTTACCAGTTTTTCTCATAAAATCGTAGGCATTATAACAGTTGCAATCAGCTCAGTACAATGCATCTGACACATACAAAAAAACCCGTAATCTCATCTGAAATTACGGGTTTTAAAATAATGGTGCCGACATCAAGACTTGAACTTGAAACCTACTGATTACAAATCAGTTGCACTACCAATTGTGCTATGTCGGCGAGATGCGCGTATTATAAATAATCCGTAAAAGCTGTCAACCGTTTTTTACTGTTTTTTTACAGTTTCTTCCATGTACACCATTCCCTGTAAAACAAGGTCTGAAATCAACTCATATTCACTGTCCAATAGAGGCAAAATCTGTAAAGATTCTCCGCCTGTTAAAACCAATTTGAAAACCGTTCCGTACTGACTATTCAAGTCTTCAACCAAATGGTTAATAAAAGATGCTGCCATATACATGGTCCCACCCAATATGGCTGACTGAGTATCGCGCGCTAGGACAGAATCTTCGGCAACCGAGGAGTCTGCTTCGTTCATCAACCTCTCTAGGTCTGCGGTCTGTTTTAATAGAGACTGCTGCATCGTATGCAGGCCCGGAACGATAAAACCGCCTTTATGTTGACCATCGATAATCGCATCGACAGTCAGGGCTGTCCCCGCATCAACCACCAGCACGGGTTCCTTATAGATTTCAATAGCGCCAAGCATTGAAAACCATCGATCATCCCCTAGGGCACTAAAATCACTATAACCCGATTCCAGCCCACAACAGCTCTTCTGTGAGGTCAATTGAATCGCGAGTAGATGCCACTCACTTTGAATTAAAGACTTTAATTTATCGATTTCTGAAGCATTCTCTACCGATGAAAAATACACCTCATCAGGAGTCGTTTCTAGATCTAATATCTCTAGGCCTCTGCTCAATAGTTCAGTCAATTTAACAGCCTGATTAAGGGTGTAGTAGCCATCATTCATTGAAGCCGATTTGACAAAACTATTGCCAATATCGAGAAACAACTTAGTCATATTATTCTTCTTATTCATCATATTCAGAGACACGTATTGTACGTTTCCCTCGGGCAAAAAAAAACCGCCAACTCAGATGA
>CAZJPO010000185.1:0-3173 GCA_964547865.1 uncultured Thiosulfatimonas sp. | reverse complement strand
GTTCTCATTGAAAGCAAGGTGGAAAAAATGTTAACAGGAAAAGTGGCTTTTGTAACTGGTGCAAGTCGTGGTATTGGTAAAGCGATCGCTTTAGATTTGGCTGCACAAGGTGCAACGGTAATTGGTACAGCAACCTCTGAGTCTGGAGCAGAATCAATTTCATCATATCTAGCGGAAGCGGGTGCTACAGGCGCAGGTAAATGCTTGAATGTTACTAATGCAGAGATGATTACCGAAGTATTGGCAGAAGTAACGAAAGAGTTTGGCGTTCCTACTATTCTGGTAAACAACGCGGGGATTACTCGCGATAACCTATTGATGAGAATGAAAGACGATGAGTGGGACGATATTATCCAAACTAACCTAAGTTCAGTTTATCGTATGAGCAAAGCCTGTCTGCGCGGCATGATGAAGGCCAAGGGTGGCCGAATTATCAATATCGCTTCGGTTGTTGGAGTGATGGGGAACGCAGGTCAAACGAACTATGCCGCTGCAAAAGCAGGCATTATTGGGTTTAGTAAGTCTCTAGCACGTGAAGTCGGGGCTCGAAACATTACTGTAAACACGATTGCACCAGGGTTTATCGAAACGGATATGACTAAAGCGTTACCAGAAGAGCAGCGTGAAGCTCTCGCTTCTCAAATCCCTCTACAGGCGCTGGGTCAGCCGGAAGATATTGCGCGATCAGTGACGTTCCTAGCTGGAGATGGCGGAGCTTACATTACCGGTCAAACGCTAAACGTTAATGGCGGAATGTACATGGTTTAATTGTTAAAACTTTTAAATATCAAACAGTTACTTGTTTACTAATCATGCCCATAATAATTTAATGGTTAAATGCTTAGTAAAGGGCTTGAAAAACTCTATAGATAAAGAGAAAATATGCCCAAATTTTTAGAATTTAATTTTTATCACAAACATAACATTGGAGAATTCCATGAGCAGTATTGAAGAACGCGTAAAGAAAATCGTAGTTGAGCAACTAGGTGTTGAAGAAGATCAGGTTACAGCTGATGCTTCTTTCGTTGATGATCTAGGTGCGGATTCTCTTGACACTGTTGAACTAGTAATGGCGTTGGAAGAAGAGTTTGATTGTGAGATCCCTGATGAAGAAGCAGAAAAGATCTCAACTCTAGCTCAAGCGACAGCTTATGTTGAAGCTAACCTATAATTGATTCAGTTCAATTAGTAAAAAAAAGCCGTGTTACACGGCTTTTTTTGTTTTTGTTACTGTAACTTCACAGTTCACCTCTAAACCCCACAATTTCTGCGTCTAAAAATGGACATTTACGGGTTGTAAACTCACATTTTCTTCCTTGAGGTTGTGAATTTTGGAGGCAATCTGAGCAGTTACATAAATTTGCTTGATAATTCTTTATTATTTAAATGAGGTACCAAAATGTCTAAGCGTCGTGTTGTGATTACTGGTTTAGGTGTTTTATCCGCTGTGGGTTTGGATGTTGAAGAGAACTGGAACAACATTCTGGCTGGTAAAAGTGGAATTGACTACATTACAAAGTTTGATACCGAGTCTTTCGCGGTTAAGTTTGCCGGTGAGTTAAAAGGGTTTGATGTCACTGAGTACATTAAGCCAAAAGAAGCCAAAAAGATGGATCCGTTTATCCATTACGGTATTGCCGCGGGTGCTCAAGCGATTCGCAACTCCGGTTTAGAAATTACCGATGAGAATGCTGGCCGTATTGGTGTTTCTATGGGCTCTGGTATCGGTGGGATTGGTTCGATCGAAACTCAACACAGCACCATGTTAAAGTCTGGCCCTAGACGCGTCTCTCCATTCTTTGTGCCGAGTTCTATTATCAATATGATCTCTGGTAACTTGTCGATTATGTTCGGTCTTAAAGGGCCAAATATGGCAATCGGAACAGCTTGTGCCACGGGTACTCACTCTATTGGTGATGCGGCGCGAATGATTCAATACGGTGATGTTGATGCGATGGTGGCCGGTGGGGCGGAATACGCAACTACTGAGCTAGGACTGGCTGGTTTTGCTGCAGCGCGAGCACTCTCAACTCGCAATGACGATCCACAAAAAGCCAGCCGCCCTTGGGACAGTGACCGCGACGGTTTTGTTCTTGCCGATGGTGCGGGTGCAGTTGTACTTGAAGAGTACGAGCATGCTAAAGCACGTGGTGCAACGATTTACGCTGAAGTCTTAGGTTTTGGTATGAGTGGCGATGCTTATCACATGACCCTACCAGCGGCAGGTGGTGAAGGCGCTGGTCGTTGTATGCAAACAGCATTGAATAATGCCGGTGTAGAGCCAAGCCAAATTGATTATATCAATGCTCATGGCACATCTACACCAGCGGGTGATGTTTGTGAAACCAGCGCAGTCAAAGCCGTGTTTGGCGATCATGCGAAGAATCTTGCAATGAGTTCTACTAAGTCGATGACCGGTCACGCGCTAGGTGCGGCAGGTGCGATGGAAGCGGTATTTACCGCTCTGGCAATTAAAAACCAAATCTTGCCGCCAACTATTAATCTAGACAACCCTGAAGAGGGTTGTGATCTAGATTACGTAGCGGATGGCGCTCGTGAAGCGAAAATCGACTACGCTCTATCGAACTCTTTCGGTTTTGGTGGAACCAACGCGACAATTGTATTGGGTAAAGTTTAATTTAACTTTAATGCCACTTCAGATAAGAAGCCTGTTGATGAAAATCAACGGGCTTTTTGTTTTTAAACGTGGTCAATATCTACCTAGTCAAGTAAACTGTACGCCATGAATTTTAAATGCTCCTCACTTCAAAATAGATGAACACTTCTGACAATAAAATAGCCAACAACTCTGGGTATTCTCCTGTTATCTACGAGCTAGATTTAGCAGAGGTTGAGTCTTTGGATTTGTCGCGGATTCATGAACTCAACCCAGAGCGCTATCCATTTTTACTGGAGAGTGTGGCTAAGAGCACACCTATTCCTGGTAGTGATGCAAAGCTCGGTCAGCATGATGTTTTGTTTGCTTTTCCTCAGCAGACCATTTGCCTAAACGACACAAGTAAAATGGATGAATTTGTCAGCTTGGCACAACAGGCATTTGCAGATGATATGGTGGCCAATCAAGTTGATTCGGATTTGCCATTTACTGGTGGTTGGTTTGCCTATTTTAGTTATGACTATGCGCAAGTTGTCGAACCGGTTTTAAAGCTACC
>CAZJPO010000184.1:1247-3207 GCA_964547865.1 uncultured Thiosulfatimonas sp. | reverse complement strand
GCCGATGCTAAAAATCTATAAAGATGGCGAAATGGTTCACCAAGAACTTGGGGCTATTACGGAAGAAGAACTTGCGGCAACTTTTAAAAAGTTTGACATCTTCGACCCCGCAGAGGACCTTCGTTTACAAGCATTAGAGAAACATGCCAATGGCGAAACACCAGAAGCAATCCAAATGCTGACCCAAGCAATCCAGATGTCTCCAGGCAACGTAAATGTCGCAATGGACATGTGTCAGATTTTCTTAGACATGAATATGCTGGCAGAAGGCGCGGGCCTATACACCAAGTTTCCAAATAAAATCAAAGAAACAGATACAGGTAAATACCTAATTGGTCAGATTACTTTCAAGAAACTGGCTCTGGATACTGACGGTATTGCCGCTACCGAAGCAAAGCTTACCGAACAGCCAGATAATGAAGACGCACAGTTTGATTTAGCCGTATGCCTGTTTGCAAATCAACAGTACCGTGAAGGCATGGATATAATTTTTTCAATGCTTGGCAAAAACCCTAATGCCAAAGGCGGCGGCGCTCAAGAGCTGGCGGTTGTTGTGATTAACTTGCTTGACCTTAAACAAAAAGAGCTGGCGGGAGAGTTCCGACGCCAGCTCTCTAATACACTATCTAACTAAAATTGTTAGATAGTTTTTAGCAATACCAACCTAGATAAAGCTAACCTTTTTCTTATATGGCTGTTCGAAGCTGTCAACTGGTGGGTGGCCATGAGGAAGACTACCTTCAGCAGGCATTCTATAGCTTTCCATATAACGGCGCATGTCTGCTCTAGAACGCTCTACATACAACATTGTTAGAGCAATCTCACCATCAATCATTTTTTGATTTGGTGCAGTAACTTCATCAATCGCCTCATAATTAAACTTTGATGCTCTCACATGTGTAAATTGATCAGAACACAGTCCACGGATTTTTTGTGCAATCACACGAGTTGACGCTTCCAAGTCCTCATTAACATAGTATTTCTCAGCAAAACAAGATTGTAATGCGTCAAGACTCGCTGTTTTTTCAGCTTCTTGAGAAACTTGAAAATTCAAAGTTTCGGCCTGCTTTGACTCTGCTTTTTGCTCCGAGTCACAAGCAGTTAAAAAAGAAGCTAAAAGAGTCACTAAAGTCAGACTCAATAGCTTATTTACTTGTAATTTTGTTGTAAAAATCGACATTTTATTTACCTAAAATTCTATTTCATTAAATTTCTTATCGACCCTCGCCAGAACACGACTTTATTTCAGTTTTTTATTATATAAATTTAGCTAATTGATACAGAAAGTTTGCTTATCATTACACAAGAACACTACTGATGCAAATAATAATGATTCTGATTTAGCTTTCCATGTAAAAATAAGCCTTTGAATTAAAAGTATTATTTTTTAAATAACTCATTTAAAAACCTGAAAACAGTTATAAACAGGCACTTTCATAGATAACCCTAAATTGAAAATAAAAAGGACATCATTAGCTTGTTGATAATTTTTTTGATAATGATTTTTAAGATCACGCACCTCAAATTCATGGCACAATACGCACAAACTTTTATCAGCCTATCTTTGACACCTTATAAACTCTCTTGGCTGAACCCAAACAAAGATATCTAAGGAAAATATTTTGATTTCAACAGCAAACATCACCATGCAGTTTGGTGAAAAACCTCTTTTCGAAAACATCTCAGTTAAGTTTGGTAATGGAAACCGATACGGCTTAATAGGTGCTAATGGCTGCGGTAAATCTACCTTTATGAAAATACTCGGTGGTGATCTAGAGCAAACCAGCGGTACCGTCAGTGTCGATATCAATGAACGTGTCGGTAAACTAAAACAGGATCAGTTCGCCTACGAAGATTTCAGCGTAGTGGATACCGTCATTATGGGTCAGCCGGAGCTGTGGGAAGTCAAAAAAGAACGCGACCGCATCTACTCTCTTCCAGAGATGTCTGAAGAAGACGG
>CAZJPO010000184.1:0-1147 GCA_964547865.1 uncultured Thiosulfatimonas sp. | reverse complement strand
ATTCGCTGGCTTGAAGATATTCTCAATGATCGTAAAAGCACCATGATTATCATCTCCCACGATAGACACTTCCTAAACAGTGTCTGTACACATATGGCAGATTTGGACTACGGAGAACTCAACCTCTACCAAGGTAACTATGATGAATACATGACTGCTTCAACCATGGCAAGAGAACAACTGCTTTCAGACAACGCCAAAAAACAGGCGCAGATCAATGAACTTAAAGGATTTGTCAGCCGCTTCTCGGCCAATGCCTCAAAAGCAAAACAGGCCACTTCTCGCGCTAAATTAATCGATAAAATTCAACTTGAAGAGGTCAAGGTTTCAAGTCGTGTCAATCCATTTATCCGCTTTCAGCAAGATAAAAAGCTATTCCGTCTAGCTCTAGAGGTTGAAAACCTAGGCAAGACTTACGATAACGAAGGTGAAACGGTTGAAATCTTAAAAGATCTAAACCTAATGATGGAAGTCGGTGAACGTCTGGCCATACTCGGTACCAACGGAATTGGTAAAACTACTCTACTTAAAACCCTAGTCGGTGATGAAGCGCCAACAAACGGTATGGTTAAATGGTCTGAAAATGTTGATATTGGTTATTACGCACAGGACCACGCTTACGAATTTGAAGAAGATTTAAACTTGCTAGAATGGATGATGCAATGGAAGCAGGAAGACGATGACGAACAATCGATTCGAGCCGTCTTAGGACAAATGCTATTTTCTCAAAAAGAGATCGACAAGTCCGTCAAGGTGCTTTCAGGCGGAGAGCAAGGCCGAATGCTATTTGGCAAGCTAATGTTACAAAAACCAAATATTCTAATTATGGATGAGCCAACCAACCACTTGGATATGGAATCGATCGAATCGCTTAACTTAGCACTGGAAAACTTCCCCGGTACGATTATCTTTGTCTCACACGACCGAGAGTTTGTCTCCTCAATCGCCTCGCGCTTACTGATTTTAAAAGAAGGCGGGATTGAAGATTTCCACGGCGATTATGAGTCTTATCTTCAGACTCAGACGGCATAATTTAGATAAATTAACGTAGGCTCAAATACAAACTATTTGAGTTTGTCCTATGTATTTATAGAACTTGGTTCTAGCCAAAGCTAGAAATATTCAGGCTACTTTTTAAGTAAAGAAC
>CAZJPO010000183.1:0-3220 GCA_964547865.1 uncultured Thiosulfatimonas sp. | reverse complement strand
AAAATACACAAAGGTCAGTGATTCTGTTACAGCTTTTTTAGGGTATAAGCCAGAAGAATTCTTACTGCATTATCAATGTTTTCTCACCGAAGATATTCTTAATATTGATGCCAAAGAGCGAACTTCGCTTGGGCTGAAAGGTAAGACACAGCCTCCCTATGTGGCAAGCTTTTTGCACCAAGACCAGTCGGAACGGATATTTGAATTAACCGAAGCGCCGGTTGTCGAAAATGGCAAGGTGCTAGGTTTAAATGGTATAGCTCGTGATGTTTCTAAAGAGTACGAAAACCACCAAGCATTAAAATTTTTAGCGCAAATTGATCCTTTAACCCGAATTCTAAATCGTCATACTTTTGAAAAGCAGGTAGAGCAACTGATTAATATGGCATCCCGTCATAATGAAAAGTTGGCAATGTTGTTTATCGATTTGGACAATTTTAAACATATTAATGACACCTTGGGTCATGACTTTGGTGATGATTTACTCGTGGAAGTGGTTAGAAGAATGACGCCGAGTATTCGATCTGGAGATGTATTTGGTCGTTTTGGCGGTGATGAATTCGTTATTGTGGTTAATGATATTTGTGAATCCACTTTGATTACGGTTCTACAAAAGCTAATGTCTATTATGCGGCAGGGCTGGGAGATTAATGGATACAAACTAAACATCACGGCAAGTATGGGGGTCGCACTGTTTCCTGACAATGGCGATACTGTCAATGAGTTGATGAAAAAAGCTGATACGGCTCTCTATAAAGCTAAAGAATTGGGTAAAGATAATTTCTGTTTCTACACCTCTGAACTTGATAAACATATCCACGAAGAGATGGAGTTGTCTCAAGATATCGAGGAGGCGATAAAAAGCAATCAGTTTATCTTTCACTACCAACCAAAAGTTCAGCTATCAAATGATGTGCTCATTGGGGCTGAAGCCTTAATTCGGTGGCAACATCCTCAGAAGGGGTTGATCTATCCAGACAAATTTATCAACTTAGCTGAGAATACGGGCTACATCTTAGAAATTGGTCGCTGGATCGTAGAGCATGCCTGTCAGGTAATTGCTAAGTTTAATGCCTTGACCAACAATCAAATGCATTTGTCCATTAATATCTCGGTTCGGCAGCTTCAGTTTGAAGGTTTGTATGACATTATTAAAAATGCCATACAGGCTTCAGGAATTCAGCCTGAGCAGCTCCATTTAGAAATCACTGAAACGATTATGCTAAATTCACAGAGTAAGGCGATTCAGAGACTAGAAGAGATCAAAACATTGGGTGTTGAGATCGATATGGATGACTTTGGTACAGGGTATTCTTCTTTATCATATCTTAATAAACTTCCAATCGATGGCATTAAAATAGATCGTTCGTTTGTTGATCAAATAGATAAAGATCCCACTAAAGCAGCTATCATTAGCGCCATTATAGGCGTGGGTAAAGCGTTGTCATTGAGGGTCGTCGCTGAAGGTGTTGAAACTGAGATGCACCGTCAAGCACTGATTAACGAAGGCTGTTTAATTTATCAAGGCTATTTGTTTTCAAAACCTCTTCCCGAACAAGACTATATCGATTTGATTCTTCAAAACAACCCTGATTCTCTCCAGTTATCTATGTAAATTGACACGCAGTATTCTTCTGTTTTGGCACTGTCATTTTTTTTACAGTTCCTCTTCTAATAATATGATCATTAGTCCATAAAATAACAGAATAATGGCATAAATAAACATATAAGAATTTTCTTTTTCCCTTAATAAATTCCTTTTGTTTCAGTGGGTTATGCTGCTTTTTGTAAAGTTGGCCTAGTCTATGCTGAAGGTCGTTTGTTATTTTAATTTTTGATTATTACATAAAAAGAATTATCAAGGGGAATACCATGAAGTTACAACTAGCATTGGATATGTTATCAACCGATCAAGCCATTCAAGTCGCTGAAGCAGCAGGTGATTCAGTTGATATTATTGAAATTGGTACACCACTCATTAAGCACGAAGGTATCAGCGTTCTAAAAAAACTACGTTCACGATTCCCTAACCATGAAATTTTAGTTGATCTTAAGTCAATGGATGTTGGTCAATATGAAGCAGATTTCTGCTTTCAGAATGGGGCAGATATTGTGACGGTACTGGGTGTTGCGGATGATGACACCATCAAGGGGACCATCTCCAGTGCAAAAAACTATGGCAAAAAGGTGCTGGTTGACTTAATTAATGTCGATGACAAAGTGGAGCGTGCGCAACTTTCTCTTGAATGGGGGGCTGACTATGTAGGAATCCACTCTGGGATCGATCAACAAAATCGCGGTGAGTCTCCGTTACAAGATCTTCGAATGCTCTCTGACCAAACAACTGTGCCTACAGCGGTTGCAGGCGGTATTAACATGAACACGATTAATAATATTGTCGATTGTCAGCCTGATGTTGTTGTTATTGGTGGTGCGATCACCTCTGCAGAAGATGCGTCGTCTGTCGCTCAGCAGTTCAAAGCCCTGTTAAATTAATTGATCGGAGGATAGGTGATGAAAACTTTAGCATATCAGCCCCAGCCAAATCTTGCACAGCACATCGGAAACCATTTTTTAGGTAAGGTTGAAGGTGTTCTTAATAATGCAGACATGGATACTTTTGATAGTTTTATTGAAATGATTGACCGAGCCAACCGTATTTTTTTGGTTGGCGCAGGGCGCAGTGGCCTAGTTTGTCGTTTTTTTGGCATGCGCTTGGTTCACCTTGGAAAGCAGGCCTTTATTGTAGGTGATACAACGACGCCGTCGATTCGTGAAGGCGATATTTTGATTGCTGTTTCAGGATCAGGTAAAACACCATATGTGACTTTACTTGCTGAAAAAGCTCAGAGTGTAGGGGCTTTGGTCATCGGTCTTGAAACAGAAAAGGGGCATGCCTCACCACTGAGTGAAATCGCTGACTTAAGCGTTAAGCTTGATCGTCGCGTAGACTCAATTAGTCGATTAAAGTTTGCGGAAGAGGTGCATGAAAAACCAAGAAACAACATTACCCCTTTGGGTACGGTGTTTGAAATCTCTGCTTTAGTTTATTTAGAGTCATTGGTTGGTGATGTGATTCAGCGTAATAAAATACCAGAGCAAGAACTGTCTTTTAGACATGCTAACTTAGAATGATAATTATCAACTTGAATTACGTCTAGACGAAAAAAGGGCATTTTTAAAATGCCCTTTTTTTCTTTAGTGACCTAAATATCTTAGT
>CAZJPO010000182.1:0-3231 GCA_964547865.1 uncultured Thiosulfatimonas sp. | reverse complement strand
TTTTAAAAGAAAGAAGAACCTCGTTCGGTGTCGGTTACGATCCAATTTTTTGGGTCCCCCGACTGGTACGAAGTGCTTCAGAAATCTCACTGGAAACAAAACTACAGATTAGTCATAGAACTCAGGCTGTACAAACGATTCTTGAACAGCTTAGGAATAGACAACCATGATGATTGAATTAAGAACCTATGTGTTCTTGGACTCACTACAACCTCAGCTAGCCTCCTACATGGGTACAGCCTCTATGGGCTTCCTTCCTATACCTGGAGATTCTTGTCTGTGGATGGAGGTGTCTCCGGGGATGGCAGTACATAGACTTTCTGATATCGCCCTGAAAGCGTCTAATGTTCGTCTGACACAACAAATCGTAGAACGTGCTTACGGTTCAATGGTATTTAACCATCGCGATCAAAGTGATGTTTTGGAAGCGGGTAACAAGGTACTGCAACACCTCAATACCGAAGAATACGATCGTCACCCATGTATCATCATGTGGCACGAGGTGATTCCAAGTATTACCGCTGACCACGCGACCCTAATCAACCGTGATACCCGTAAAGGTTCAATGATCATGCCAGGACAAAGTATCTTCATTATGGAGTGCGACCCTGCTGGTTATATCGTCTACGCCGCCAACGAAGCTGAAAAAGCCTCGAATGTGACGCTGGTAGAAGCCCGAGCAGTCGGTGCCTACGGTCGTCTAATCATGGCTGGTAAAGAAGCCGATGTTCATGAAGCCGCTCGTGCAGCACAAGCCGCATTAGAACGTTTGACTTGTCGTCAAGGTCATACACCTCCGGGCTAAGCATATCGTCTATATATTCGCTTTTATCCATCTGATATAATCTATCCATCATAATTTACGCTTATGTTTGTAAGCAGTCGCCTATGTAGGGTCGTCCTATTAAGTTTGGCAAAGGAAGTTATATGGAAAAACCAGAGTCTCAACCCGAAGAAGGGCAGCAAACCCAACAAGCTCAGAAGCATAATCATTTTTTGATTCGTCACGCTTCACTTCGCCAAATTCAGGTGTTTGAATCTGTTGCTCGTAACCTTAGCTTTACGCGCGCCGCAGAAGAGTTACATCTAACTCAACCGACTGTTTCCGCTCAAGTTAAGAGCCTTGCTGAATCAATCGAGCTGCCACTCTATGAACAGGTCGGACGTCAAATCTATCTCACCGAAGTCGGCGAGGCGGTCGCTTCTAGTTGTCGTGAAATTATCAATACCTTTTACAACCTTGATATTAAGCTTGATGATTTTAAAGGCATGAAACGAGGCCGTTTGCGGCTTGCTGTTATTACAACGGCTAAATATTTTATGCCGCTGGCACTCGGCGCTTTTACCAAAAAATATCCTGATATCGAATTGTCTTTGACGATTTGTAACCGTGACATGGTGTTTAAACGGATTGAACAAAATTTGGATGACCTCTACATTCTAGGTCATGTTCCCCCGAGTAATATGGATATGGAAATCGTGCCGTTCACCCCAAACCCTCTGGTAATTATTGCCAACCGAGAGCACCCCCTAGTGGGAAAAAAAGTCTCACTGGAACGCCTTGCTGAGGAACCCTTTATTGTTCGAGAGGAGGGGTCTGGTATTCGTTCTGCAGTTGAGAGAGCGTTTGAAGAGAAAGGCCTTAAAGTCAAAGAGCGTCTGACTATGTCCACCAATGAAGCCATCAAACACTGTGTCGTTGGCGGACTCGGGGTGGCATGCGTATCTAAGCACACCCTTTACCTCGAACAAGAACAGGGACCAATTGTTGAACTGGACGTTGAAGGTTTTCCGATTCAGAAGAGTTGGAATATTGTCTATCCGGCCGGTAAAGAACTGTCGGTTATCGCCAATGAGTTCTTTGAGTTCCTCAAAGAAAAAGGTGAGGACTACATTAAAATATAGAATGGTTTTTGATTGATGCCTTTTCAAGACATCAATCAATCTAGTCATTCAAAAGGACGGTGCCATGTGTCTATTTATCGCAGCAATTATGTTGTTGCTGTTTTTCTATTTCTCTGCACAAATACTCAACTACAAACTGATTGAAATTGTCGATGTCATTCCCGTTGAACTCGAGTCTGGCTGGGATGTGTTAGTCGTACTCTGGCCAGCCATGCTGTTTATGTTTTTGGCGGGAGTTCTATTTATGTTGATTGTGATGAAATTTATTAAGCCAAAATAAACCTACATTCTGCTATTGACCTGTCTATAAGTGTAGACCTGATAATCTTGTCTTGTTCAACGGAGACATTCAGATGCTCACAGTATCGCAATTAGCTAAACAATATCATTTATCTCGTACCACGATTCTTTATTACGAGCGCCAAGGTTTATTAAAACCTCATACACGCTCTGAAAAGGGCTATCGATATTACGGTGAAGATGAAATTAAGCGACTTGAAGAAATTCTTTCTTACAGATCGATAGGCGTACCGATTGCAAATATAGTCTCTCTGCTTGAACGAAATGATAAGCACTCACAAGAGCATATTCTGCAAGAACAATTTGACTCTCTTGAAAAAGAGATACAAAAATTGCGACAACAGCAGAAAGCCATTGTGATGTTATTAAATCAACCCTCACTACTGGAGCAAAATATGGTTAATAAAGAACGTTGGGTAGAAATAATGCAGGCAGCAGGTTTAAGTGAAGCTGATATGAAGAATTGGCATCAGCAGTTTGAAACCATGGAACCGGAGTCACATCAAGAGTTTTTGGAATCGCTTGGCATTGAGCCAGAAGAAATTAAGCAAATACGAGATTGGTCAATAGGTTAACGTTTAAGGGAATCGGCGGCGCGTTAGCGCGGTCGGGCTGAGTGCATTGTTATATTTCGCGAATTCATATACTAAGTGCGACACCAAATTTAATTAAGAGGGCGATCTGTAATAATGGCTTTTACTCTCACCGCCAAGTAAAGGGATAAAGCCATGAACTATCATCAGATCACCCAGAATGAAAGGTATACAATTTCTACTCTCAGAAGGCAAGGATATTCTCCAAGAGATATCGCCAAATACCTAGGGCGCCATCGCAGTACCATTTATCGAGAGGTTCGTAGAAACAGATGCAATGATGGACGCTACAGATCATCAAAAGCGGCCTCTCGTACCCGAAATCGTCGTTCTATCTCACGTCGAAATACTCAATTTAGCTCAAAAGATTATGCTTTGGTGTGTAGTGGTCAAGTAAATTTGGCCACGTCTTTAGAGCAATTATCCCAATAGG
>CAZJPO010000181.1:0-3273 GCA_964547865.1 uncultured Thiosulfatimonas sp. | reverse complement strand
TCTGGGAACCGCAAATGCAGCAATACATTGCTGATTGCCTACAAGGTGAAGAAGGTCCTCTAGGTAAGCGTTACAACATGCGTTGGGTTGCTTCAATGGTAGCTGAAGTTCACCGTATCCTAATGCGTGGTGGTATCTTCATGTACCCTTACGACAACCGTGACCCATCAAAAGCTGGTAAGCTTCGTCTAATGTACGAAGGTAACCCAATGTCAATGATCGTTGAACAAGCAGGCGGTGCTTCTTCAACAGGTCGTATGGACATTATGGACGTAGCACCTGAAGGTATCCACGATCGTGTACCTGTTGTTCTAGGTTCTAAAAACGAAGTGGCTAAAGTTGTTGCTTACCACAATAAGTAATCACTAAAATACACTTTAGTTTTCAACACCCGCACCTGCGGGTGTTTTGCTTTTAACACCGAATTATCAAAAACTAATTTAAGGAAACATATCATGGGATACGCTGCAGTACCTGCTGGTAAAGATGTACCAAATGATGTAAACGTAATTATCGAAATCCCTGCGTTTGCACCACCAATCAAATACGAAGTAGATAAAGACACGGATCTTGTCTGGGTTGACCGTCTACAGGGTTCTACTCTTTCTTACCCTGCTAACTACGGCTACATTAACGACACCCTTTCTGACGACGGTGATCCAGTTGACGTTCTAGTTGTCACTCCTCACCCACTAATGATCGGTTCTGTAATCCGCTGTCGTCCAATCGGCATCTTCAAAATGACTGATGACGGTGGTGAAGACGCTAAAGTCATTGCGGTACCCGTGGACAAGCTTTCTCCAATCTACTCAAAAATTGAAAAGGTTGAAGACATTTCACTACTTAAAGAGCAAGTTGAACATTTCTTCAGTCACTACAAAGCACTTGAGCCTGGTAAATGGGTAAAAGTGGACGGTTGGGGTGATGTTGAAGATGCTCGCCAAGAAATTTTGAACGGCGTTAAGCAGTTTGAAGCAAAATAACTAACCACTTTGCTTAGTTACTTAAAGCCTTCTTTATGAAGGCTTTTTTATTTCCCATTTCACCTCCTATTTTTCCCCAAAAAACCTGCTTGCCAACAGTTCAATAACAACATTTTCTGATATAATGCTTTACTAATTTTGTTTAGAAAACTGAGAGTAAAAATGGCAGCGGAAAATCGTGATAAGCACTTAAGGGCTCGCGTTAAATTACTGGGAAATATCTTAGGCAAAGTCATCACTTCACAAGAAGGTGTTGAGACTTTTGAAGCGGTTGAAAAGCTTCGTCAAGGCTACATTCAACTTCAAGAAAAAGACAACCCAGAACTTCGTAAAGAGCTGAAAAGTTTTATCGAATCACGCAGTGCCGACGAACTCAACCTTATCATCCGTGCTTTCAACCTCTACTTCAGTATGGTAAACCTAGCCGAAGAAGAGCACCAATACCATGAAAGACAGAGCCAATTGAAATCTGACGGCCCACTGTGGACAGGTTCTGTTTTAAACACAGTCGGTGAATTCAAAGAGCAAGGCCTTAACGCATCTCAGGTACAAGAACTTCTAAACAAGCTTCACTATATCCCTGTCTTTACGGCTCACCCAACCGAGTCTAAACGCCGCTCCATCATGGACAACTTGCGCCGTATCTTCTTGGATATCGGCAAGTTAGATGAAGCTGACGCTTACAACAATGAGTACATGAAAGAGTCTATTTATCAACAGCTTGAGACTCAAGTTCAGGTGCTTTGGCAAACCGATGAAGTCCGTCGTGAAAAACCAACAGTTGAAGATGAAATTCGCAACGGAATCTACTTCTTCCGCAAGTCACTTTTTGATGCAGTTCCACAAGTTTATCGTTATATGGAACGCGCTCTGGCGAAGCATTACCCAGACGATGATATTGAAACACCAAACTTCCTAACCTTTGGCTCCTGGATTGGTGGAGATCGTGACGGGAACCCTTTTGTTACTCACAAAACCACAGTTAAGTCACTATTACTGCAAACGCGTTCAGTCTTATACGAATATAAAAAGCGCGTGTTTGACCTGAGCTCAAAACTGACTCACTCTCGCCACCTATGCGATATTTCACAAGAAGTCATTAACCGCTCAACAATTGTAGACTCAGACCTAATCGAATCGGTATTTAAAACACGCCCAGAACGCTTTAAAAACGAGCCATACCGCCGTTTCTTATACCTGATGGAAGGCCGCCTGACACAAAATATCGAATATGTGGAAGCTCAGCTAAACAACCAACCTATTGATAAAAGTAGCTTTGCTTACCAGTCAGAAAATGAATTCCTAGCAGACCTAGAGCTGATCTACAAATCACTCTGTGATCACGGCGATGAAAACGTGGCCAATGCTGACCTTCAAGACTTAATTCGTCTAACAAAGACATTCGGTTTCTATCTAATGCGCCTAGACATTCGTCAAGAGTCTGATGTTCATACTGATGCGGTAGCTGACCTGCTATCTCACCTAAACATTGACTATAACGCACTGAGTGAAGAAGAAAAACTATCTCTACTGGCAGAGCACGTTGCATCGGCTACTGTTATTGATACCCAGCATCTTGCGCTGAAAGAGATGACGACAGAAGTCCTTGAAGTCTTCAATGTGATTCGCGAAATGCGCAATGAAATCAGTCCGAAAGCATTTAACAACTACGTTATCTCAATGACTCACCAAGCTAGCCACGTGATGGAAGTTCTATTCCTTGCGCACCAAGCTGGTCTAGCGGGCTATAACGCCGGTGAGCCATATTGCGACATCAACATCTCACCCCTATTCGAGACGATTGTTGACCTTGAGCACATCGTTCCTGTTACCCAAGCACTGTTTGAAAACGACACCTATAAAGCACTACTAAAAGCATCGGGGAACGAGCAAGAGATTATGCTGGGTTACTCAGACTCCGCTAAAGATGGTGGTAACCTGTCTTCAGCGTGGAGCCTTTACCAAGCGCAGCGTGAAATCATGGATCTAGTTGATCAGCACGGTGTTGACTGCCGTCTATTCCACGGTCGTGGTGGAACGGTTGGCCGCGGTGGCGGGCCAACTCACTTTGCGATCCTGTCACAACCAACAGGAACCGTTCGTGGATCGATCAAGTTTACTGAACAAGGCGAAGTCCTTTCATACAAATACAGTAATGCTGAAACCGCCATGTATGAATTGTCACTGGGTGTGACAGGTCTAATGAAGGCGAGTACCAACCTGGTTAAATCAGTCACTGCTGACAAGCCAGAGTACTTAGAGACCATGGCTCAGCTATCTAAAGATGGTG
>CAZJPO010000180.1:0-3340 GCA_964547865.1 uncultured Thiosulfatimonas sp. | reverse complement strand
AGAGGGGCTATTTCGCTCAGTTGTGGAAGTCTGTTTGACAGAATCCATGGAGACGGCAAAACAAATACTGACAAATAAACCATCTGAAGATTGCTGGCATAACATCGAACGCTACATGCTGACGCAAGCGAATCCTATCTTTGAAAACATCAAAGATAGTCATGTTTTAAAAGACTTGAACAATGCCGTCAACGAAGTTACTGAAGACATCCTATTTGAAAAGAAAGCTGAAAATGTTGAATTCATTGCCAACCAACTGGTGACAGCAGGCGAAAAAGGCCTAATTGACCTCTCATCTCTGGAAATGTCACCCCAAGAACTTGGCTGGTTAATGGAAAACTGTTTTTCCGGGCTGTTTATGTATGCCCCTTTAGATGAGCTCAAAAACCAGATGCATGGTCTGATTAGAGTGTATAAACATGCCACGAAAGTCAGCTAAGATGCTTGAAAAATACTGCCCGAAACTTAGCACATAGAATACGACCGGCTTAATCCTGATCTAAACTTAAGCCAGATCTAATCCAGCATTAATTTCTGCCAGATACGAGTAACGTTTTCCCTATCTTCTGGATAGCACGTTTGTTCAATCACCGCCTTATCATTAGCCAGTGCCACACGATGGTACTTGGAACGATATGTCTTATAGGCATGAGTCAGCGCCACAACATCTTCAGCTGACAACAAACCTGCCTCTGCGACAGATTCCAGAATGCGCACATTGTCACTCCATACCGCTAGGCTCGGGTGTTTATCGGCATTAGCCAGCACCAGATATTGCATCATAAACTCAATATCCACAATACCGCCACGACCCTGCTTAAGGTCAAACTGGTCGTCACGACTCTTATCTAGGGAGTCTTTCATTTTCTGGCGCATTTCAACCACTTCATCACGCACCTTTTGCTGATCTCTAGGCTGTTGAACAAACACTTTTCGGAAATTTTCAAACGCCTGTTTTGATTGCTCATCTCCAACCACGGCTCTGGCTCTGACTAGAGCCTGATACTCCCAGTTCCAAGCCTTGTTTTCAATGTAAGCCTTATAACTTTCGAAATCGGTCACCAACATACCCGAATTGCCGTTTGGACGGAGACGCGTATCGACTTCATAGAGACGGCCAGAAGGCATAACCGTACTCAAAATAGAAATTACTTTTTGCCCCAAGCGAATAAAGTAGATGGCATTATCAAGAGTTCGGCCACCAGGGTTAACCGTAGTTGCACCAGAGGTCACACCTTCATACAAGAAAACAATATCCAAATCAGAGCCATACCCCAGCTCGATGCCACCAAGTTTTCCATAACCAAGCACCATAAAAGGATTGCGCTCAACGCCTTCCGGCAATCCACCCGGAATACCATTTTTAGCCTTCATTAACTGACTGGCAAAATCCACAGCGACACTCAATACCGCTTCCGCAATCCAAGTCAAATAATCACTGACTTTCATAATCGGAATGTTTCCAGTCACATCGGCTGCAGCAACCTTAAAAACCTGTGCATGTCGCCACTGGCGCAACTGATCCATAAAGCGTTCTTCATCACCATCTGCCACCTCTAGTAGCTTGTAAGCTTCTGTTAAAAGCGCTTGTTTTGACAGAGGTTCATACAACTCCCTCTCATCAAGCAGTTGATCAAGAAGCGCGGGGTACTTAACCAACATTTCCGTTAACCAAGCACTCGACTCACACAGCTCGACCAAGTGTTTAATGGCTTCTGGGTTCTCTTTAATCAGGACCAGATAGACACTTCTTTGGGTAATGGATTCAATCACCTGCAACACCCGGTTGACGGTTTCGAGTGAAACCTCCGGTTGAAGAATCGCCTTAAGAATGAATGGCATCGTTGTATTAATCCGATCTACGCCGTCTTTACTCAACGTTTTAATCGCCCTAGATTCTTTAAAATCATTTAACGCTTTGATGATTTTTCTGGCGACTTCTGGCGGGTAATCAGGATCTAACTGCTGTTCACTTTCAAGTTCATTTGACCAAAGCACGGTCATCTCATCGCGAACATCACAAGCTTGCTCTTCGGCAAACACCAACCTAAACTGAGACTCGACATAGTCTCGATGAATATTTAATTCGCGATAGAAAGCTTCATAATTGGCAAAGCCTAATGACTCTGCCAACGCTTGCTGTTGATTTTCTTCACTCGGTAAGACATGAGTTTGCTGATCATTCCACATCTGCAGTCGGTTTTCAGCTGTGCGTAAAAAACGATAAGCCGCTTCAAGCTTCGTGGCGGATTCAATATCAATAAAGTCATGCTGATTCAGTACCTTCAACATAGGCAATAAAGAACGACCTTGAAGCTCTAATTGTCTGCCCCCATGCACTAACTGAAAGGCCTGAGTAATAAACTCAATTTCACGAATCCCGCCCGTCCCAAGCTTAAGGTTATCTTTCATGCCTTTTTTCGCGACCTGGTCTGCAATCATCTGCTTGAGTTCGCGCAGAGATTCCATCGCAGAATAATCGACGTAACGGCGGTAAACAAAAGGCCTCAGAATACCAAATAACTCTTCACCTTTGCTCTTGTCTCCGGCCATGACTCTGGCCTTAACCAACGCATATCTTTCCCATGCACGGCCATGGATTTCATAATAGTGCTCGAGTGCGGCAAACGTTACAGCCAATGGGCCAGCATCACCAAATGGGCGCAAACGCATATCGACACGATAAACAAAACCATCTGCGGTCACATCAACCAGTACTTTATTTAAAGCCTGTCCCAGACGGATAAAAAACTGATCATTGGAGATACTGCGCGCTGCCCCCTCAGTTTCACCAGATTCAGGAAAGGTAAAGATTAAGTCGACATCAGAGGAAAAGTTAAGCTCCTGTCCACCGAGCTTTCCCATACCTATAACCATCAGCTTTTGCGGCTCGCCTGTTTCACGCCCAATAGGCGTGCCATAGCGCTCACAAAAACGTTCATAATGCCAGTCTAGAGCGCCAGCGACCAGAGCATCTGCCAGCTCAGACGTCGCGGCAATTGTCTCTCCTAAATTTGCGAGCCCCTGAAGATCTCTCAAGGCTATTCGCCCCATCATCCAGTTGCGCTGCACACGTAAATTCTTGGTTAATTCAACTTCGTCCGCTGAACTGGAAAGGACTGAATAGACTCGATCATAGAGTTCTCCAGTAGACCATTTATTTTGAAAAGCATCTGCTTGTTTTAAATCTTCAAAACGATTGGTTAAACGCTCAACAAAAGGGCTCCAAGGTAAAACTTGATCAAGACTGTAAGACATGAATTCTCCGAAACTTTTATCACGACAATCAGATAACTTTACTACTTAATAAGCTTTAGTTGAATAGCTAAGATCAAGTTTT
>CAZJPO010000179.1:0-3367 GCA_964547865.1 uncultured Thiosulfatimonas sp. | reverse complement strand
ACCTCAACCTTGGCAAGGTTGCGCTCTACCAGCTGAGCTATTCCCGCTTAATGGGGCGTATTATAGGGCCAAGCCCCTAAAGGTCAAGCTCTTTTTAAGAAAAAGGGGGAATTACTTTTAACAAGAGTTAATCGTTAAAAACAGGCGTTTATTGTTGCGTAGATCGCATGATTTCTGGCAGTGCTGCTTTGGTGTATTGGACCCAAGTAATCACGGTCAAAGTCGCTGCAAAATATAACATTGGGAATCCAAGTTCACCCCAGTTAACCCCCCACAGCTCTCCACCATAGAGCAACCAAGTTAGGGCCGCTAGCTGAGAAGCGGTTTTGACTTTACCAAGACTTGAAACTGCCACAACCTCTCGGGCATTGTTTTCTGCCATCCACTCTCTTAGAGCAGAAATACCAATTTCACGCATCATAATGACAATCGCAGATAAAATTACCAGCAAGTTATCATGGTATTCAGCAGCGACCACAATCAGTGCCGCTGAAACAATTAACTTGTCTGCCACCGGGTCTAAGAAAGCGCCTAATTTACTATCTGAACCCAGCTTTCGTGCCAAATAGCCATCAAACCAGTCGGTTATGGCTGCAATCATAAAGGCTAAACCAGCCCAGAATCGAGCATCTTCAATAGGCGCGTAATAGCAGACGATAAAAACCGGGATCAGAATAACTCTGGCCCAGGTCATCATCATAGGAATCGATTGGACTGACAAAACCTTCTCACTTCTCTAATTTAGTGTTCTTACAGTGTTTTTATTTTCTTAGCATTTGAATATTGCTTAGTTATGCGTGAATACTATCATATCAGAGCCGCATTTCATTGCGGTTAAGTTAAATTTATAGCGAACCGTGATAAAAATCATAGATTTTTTGAGCTTTATCAAGACTCACCCCTTTGACCTTTTGCAGTTCATTCACAGAAGCCTGTTTCACTTCTCCTAATCCCCCAAAATGCATCAACAGCATTTTTCTGGTTTTAGGGCCAATCCCTTCAATTGACTCTATACTGGAGTCTGTTAGAACTGAAGTTCGTTTTTTTCGGTGTGAAGTAATCGCAAAGCGGTGCGCCTCGTCACGAATGTAGTTAATTAAGTGCAGCGCAATATCATCGGTTTCTAAATCAATCCCCTCGAGGTTATAGGGTGTATAAAGCACCTCTAATCCGGCTTTTCTGCCCTCGCCCTTGGCAACTGAAACGAGAGGAATGTGATCGAGCTCCAACGCCTTTAACACCTCAACAGCTTGAGAGAGTTGTCCTTTTCCCCCATCCACAACAATTAAATCCGGTAAAACGGCATTTTCCTGTTTGAGTCTGGTATAGCGCCGAGACATGACTTGGTGCATGGCAGCGTAATCATCTCCGGGTTGGATGCCCTCAATATTAAACTTTCTATAGGCCTGAGTATTAGGCACACCTTCATTAAAAACCACGCAACTACCAATCGTTAATTGGCCTTGAGTATGGCTTATGTCAAAACACTCCATATAATTTGGCTGAATCGGCAGAGCCAACGCTTCTTGTAAAGCTTGCACCCTTTCAATTTGACTCGCTTTTTGAGTGAGGTGCTGTTTAAGCCCTGCCTGGGCGTTGGTAAGTGCTAACTTAACCAGCCCTTTATCAATTTGATGGCGGGCCACTTTTATATTGACTGCCCCTTGTCTCTGCTGTTTTAACCAAACTGCAAACTCCTCTTTCTCTTCAAGCGGGGCTTGCAACAACAGTTCCGCAGGTACGGGGTGTTCAAGATAATGCTGAGTAATAAAGGCTGCCAACACTTCTGGTAAAGCGGTGTTATCTGAAACTCTTGGGTAATAATGTTCACTGCCCCACAGATTCCCTCCCCGGTACATCATCAAACAGACACAAACCTGCCCAGTTTGCTCTGCTAGCGCAATCACATCGATGTCCTTTGAACCCGGCTGGTTAATCAAATGCTGACTTTGAATCGCTCTCAAAGCGGAAATCTGATCTCGATATCGAGCCGCTTCTTCAAACATTAAATCCTCTGAAGCCCCCTGCATTTTTTGCCCCAAGTCCTCTATCACCTCAAAACTTTTACCCTGCAAAAAACCGACCGTATGAGCGACATCTTCCTCATACTGCTCTTGGGTCACATACCCGTCAACACAAGGACCTGAACAACGCTTAATTTGAAACTGTAAACACGGTCGGGAACGATGACTAAAAACACTCTCGGCACACTGCCTAACCGGGAAAATTTTTTGAAGCGCGTCTAAGGTCTGGTGGACTGCTGAAGCATTGGGAAATGGACCAAAGTATTCGCCCTGCCTCCTTTTGGCTCCACGATGATAACTCAGAGATGGGAATTGCTTATTTGTTGAGACGAAAATATAAGGGTAAGATTTATCATCTCTAAAAAGGATGTTGTATCTTGGCTTGTGTCTTTTTATGAGCGTATTTTCTAAGATAAAAGCTTCACTATCAGTATCCGTTACCGTTATCTCGACTCTAGCAACCTGCTCAACCATCTTAGCGGTTTTAATATCATCATGCTTTTTATTAAAGTAGCTTGAAACTCGGCGTTTTAGATTCTTGGCTTTACCGACATAGATAATCGTACCTTTGGCATTTATCATTCGATAAACCCCCGGCCTCTCTGTCAGTTGCTTAAGAAAGGCTTTTAAGTCAAATTCAATCTCATTATTGAGATTATCTTGAGAGGCGGTTTTATTATCTTGGGTCATAAAGGAGAAACAGGTAAAATTGCTCGGGGCTACAT
Organism: uncultured Thiosulfatimonas sp.; assembly: GCA_964547865.1. Classification (GTDB taxonomy): domain Bacteria; phylum Pseudomonadota; class Gammaproteobacteria; order Thiomicrospirales; family Thiomicrospiraceae; genus Thiomicrorhabdus. The sequence goes on along the minus strand of CAZJPO010000179.1, from coordinate 618 downwards.
TAAATACATAGAGTGCTTTGTACTCACATTATAAATTAAAGGACAAAAAATGGAGCAAGAACCTCAAAACCAACAGCAAGGCTTTGATCGTTTAGCCATTGCGGTAGAATCACTGGTAAAGCAAGAACGCTGGAGCAGAAGATTCACCAACCTGTTAAAACTTGCTGTTACTGCTTATGTGATCTTTTTCATTATCTACGCAGCTGATAAGGTAATCAATTCCGAAGAACTTAAGGATGCTGCCTCAGGTAAAAAACACGCGGCCATCGTTAAAGTAGACGGCCCGATTATGCCAGGGACCGATATCAGCGCTGAAAAAATTAACCCTCTACTGAGAAAGGCCTTCAAAAGCGATGAGAGTAAAGCCGTTATTATTGTTGCTAACTCACCAGGGGGAAGCCCAGTTCAATCCGCTCTGATCAATGATGAAATTGATCGCCTAAAGAAAAAGTATGACAAACCCGCCTACGTTGTCGTTGAAGATGTTTGTGCATCAGGTTGCTACTATATTGCCGTTGCTGCCGATAAAATCTACGCCAACGAAAGCTCGATGGTAGGTTCGATTGGCGTCAAACTAAACACCTACGGTTTAACAGATTTAATGGAAAAACATGCATT
>CAZJPO010000178.1:1285-3417 GCA_964547865.1 uncultured Thiosulfatimonas sp. | reverse complement strand
AGGGCCGTCTTCAAACTTACTGTTTTTATCAGTATTGTGGTGCTTCTTATCTTGAGCTTTCTTAGCCGCTTTAGAATGGTCTTCCTTAGCCGCTGTAGGCGCAACCACTTCAGGTTTTGCTGCTTCAGCAACAGGCTTTTTACCTTCAGTCTTCTTAGAAGATTTAGCTTCAGCTGGTTTTGGTTCTGCAGGTGTTTCTGGAACGACTTTTTCTACTACAACAGGCTCTTCTACAATTTCTTCAACCGGCTCTTCTACCGTTTCAGGCTTTTTGACATAGGTGCGTTTTTTGCGAACTTCAACATTCACCGTACGCTTGCCAGCTCCGCTACCAGACGAAAGATTTAGCGTCTGCTTGCGTCGTAGCGTTACTTTCTCAGGAGACTCTTCGGATGAATCGCCGTGTAAACCTTTTAAATAGGCTAGAAGCGTACGCTTCTCTTCTTCTGAGATATTGTCCGACTCTTTCTTACCTTTAATACCTGACTCTTGTAATTGAGACAGCAATTTTTCTACTGAAAGATTGAGGTTCTCTGCAAATTGTTTTATGGATACTTCAGCCATTGGAACTCCCCTTTCTATTATTCTTCTTCAAACCATGGAGCGCGCGCTTTCAAAATCAATTCACCAGCCGTTGCTTCATCAATATCCAGATACTCAAGTACTTCATCCGTACCCAGTTCTGCCAAATCTTCTTGAGTAATGATGCCATTACCCGCTAATTGCTTAGCCCATTCAGGCGTCATGCCTTCTAGCGCTAATAAATCCTCTGCTGGCTCAGCTAATGCAACCCTCTCTTCTGCTGCGATTGCCTGAGTCAATAATGCATCTTTAGAACGTTGCTTAAGTTCAGCAACTAGGTCTTCATCAAAACCATCAATTTCAAGCATCTCTGCCGCAGGGACATAAGCGACTTCTTCAAGCGTTGTGAACCCTTCAGAAACCAATACTTCAGCAAAGTCTTCATCGATATCGAGAGAGTTCATAAAGATCTCAATCTGACCTTGAGACTCCGACTCATGTTTCTCAGCCATCTCTGAGGAAGTCATCACGTTCAACTCCCAGCCGGTTAGCTCTGAAGCCAAACGGATGTTTTGACCATTCTTACCAATTGCTTGCGACAGCTGCTCATCTTCAACCGCAAGATCCATAGTGTGCGTATCTTCATCAACCATGATTGATGTGACTTCAGCTGGCGCCATCGCATTGATCACAAACTGCGCATCATTTGGATCCCAAAGGATGATATCAACACGCTCACCCGACAGCTCATTAGTGACCGCTTGAACACGTCCACCACGCATACCGACACAAGCCCCAATTGGATCAAGACGTGGGTCATTTGCACGAACCGCGATTTTAGAACGGAAACCAGTATCACGAGCTGCACTCATGATATCGATTAGGTCATCACTGATTTCAGGCACTTCGATACGGAACAGCTCAATGATCATTTCATTACATGAGCGAGACATTTGTAGCTGTGGACCACGAGGGCGGAAACTTACTTCTTGTAAAAAAGCTCTTACGCGATCACCCACACGGAAAGTTTCACGGCCAACTAACTGATTTCTAGGAATAATGGCATCAACGTTTTCACCCATATCAAGGATAACGTCACCACGATCTGAACGCTTAACTTGTCCAGTCATGATCTCGCCTACACGCTTTTCATAAACTTCAACAATTTTCTTACGCTCAGCTTCGCGAACTTTTTGAATAATAACTTGCTTAGCCGTTTGAGCACCTATACGACCAAAGTCAATTGATTCCATTGGCTCTTCAATGAATTGGCCTACTTCGATGTTTGGATCTTCATCAACCGCATCCATTTCACGAATGTACCAACCAACGTGATCTTCGATCAGAGTATCGTTTTCAATGACTTCCCAACGACGGAAGGTTTCATAGTCACCCGTCTCTCTATCAATTGACACACGTGCGTCGAGTTCATCTTCATGACTCTTGCGAGTTGCTGTCGCTAATGCCGCTTCAATTGCATCGAAAATCACTTCCTTATCAACGCCTTTTTCATTGGCCATGATTTCAACAACCGCTAAAACTTCTTTACTCATCTCTGTCTCACCCTGTTGGATTCTGTAAAAATGTAATTTTTCTTAAATTCAAAACTT
>CAZJPO010000178.1:0-1185 GCA_964547865.1 uncultured Thiosulfatimonas sp. | reverse complement strand
AAAACTTTAAAACTTTAAAACTTCGGAACGATATTGGCTTTTTCAATCAAATCAAATTCGATTTCATACAACTCATTATCAACTTCAACCTCAATGCCGTTGTCCATCACTTTTAGCATTGGGCCCTTAAATCTTTTGCGCCCTAAAACTGGGATACTGCTGCGAATTTGAACAATCTCACCTTCATAGCGCTTGAACTGCTCTGGTGTAAACAGCAACCTATCCATACCTGGAGACGAAACTTCTAGGCGAAACTCGCTACTGATAATGTCTTCAACATCCAAAATCGCACTAATCTGTTTACAAACATCATAAGTTTCATCTGAGTTCACTGTACCGTCAGATTTTTCAATAAAAATACGCAACAAGGTTTGACGGCCAGCAGGAAGGAATTCCATTCCCCACCAGTCAAACCCCATTGACTCAACAGTCGGCTTTAAAGCGTTTTCTAATTTCTCTTCAATGGTCACCGGAGCACTATTCCAAAAAGTTAAAAGTCAAATAACAAAAAACCCCGTTAAAACGGGGTTTTTTTAAATACAAACCGCGAACTACCTTTAAAAAGCCGTTCACGCTTGCGAATGTTTAAAAAAATATGCGGTGAATTATAGGCTTTTAGCGCGTTATGTCAAGCAATAGATATTTAATTTTTAAAGTAATTATTTTTAATTTTTTACTTTTTATTCAACAACCTAGATTAGTTTAACCCAAAAGAAGCTCTTCGGTATTCAGACTGATTTAACTTTAAAAAAATTAAAGCCGTCATCAAAGCATCATTGTAGGCATCGTGCTGACCCAAATTTGGCAGTTCCAACTTCTCCAAAATATGGTCAAAACTCAAATCAATATTCGGCTCAATACAACTGCGAACAATCTGACTTCTTGCATAATCATAGTATAAATCACCGACATCAATCTGCGGGTTAGGCAACTTAACGCCCAACCAAGGTTTGACAACCCGCTCCACCATTGCGACATCAAACTCTAAAAAATAACCTACCAGTGTCGAGCCTCGAATAAACTTAAGAAAGTCTGCCACAGCCTCTTGTTCGCTACAGTATACAAAATGACTATTTGTCACATCGACATTACGAATCTGGTGCACCAGAATACTCTCTTCAGAGATATCTTCAGACTGCTTAACCACAAGGTTTAAGCTTGTACTGGTTTGCAACTCATTATTCT
>CAZJPO010000177.1:0-3491 GCA_964547865.1 uncultured Thiosulfatimonas sp. | reverse complement strand
CAGCGGGAAGCCCAGTGCCTCACGGCCTTCATAATAAGCCTCAGCAATTTGGCGTGCCATGGTTCTAACTCGTCCAATAAAACGGGCACGCTCAGTCACACTGATTGCGTGACGCGCATCCAACATATTGAATGCATGTGAAGCTTTTAACACCATCTCATAAGCGGGCAGGGGTAGTTTGTCTTCTACCAACTTAGCGAATTCTTCTTCGCACTCATCAAAGGTGCGGAATAGTTTCTCTGTATCCGCTTTCTCAAAATTGTAAGTCGACATCTCAACTTCGTTTTGGTGGAATACATCACCGTAAGTTACCTTACCATCTGGGCCATCCACCCAGGTCAAATCGTAAACTGAGTTCACACCTTGCAGGTACATGGCAATACGCTCAAGACCATAGGTGATCTCACCGGTTACTGGACGACACTCTAGGCCACCGACCTGTTGGAAGTAGGTAAACTGCGTCACTTCCATACCGTTCATCCATACTTCCCAACCAAGACCCCAAGCCCCTAGTGTTGGAGATTCCCAGTTGTCTTCAACAAAACGAATATCGTGTTCCAGTGGATCAATACCCATAACACGCAGTGAATCTAGATACAGCTCCTGAATATTGTCAGGGGAAGGTTTTAACATCACTTGGAATTGATAGTAATGCTGCAAGCGGTTAGGGTTTTCACCGTAACGGCCATCCGTTGGACGACGGCATGGCTGAACATACGCCGCACGCCATGGCTCTGGACCAATTGATCTCAAAAATGTAGATGGATGGAACGTTCCCGCACCCATTTCATTGTCGTAAGGCTGCATAACCACACAACCTTGCTCTGCCCAATAGGCCTGCAAAGTCTGGATTAAGCCCTGAAATGTGCGAATATCTGTTGCTGCTTGCGCTGACACAATCAAAACCTCTGTTAAACTATTCGGAAATTCGAATTTAAAAATGCTGAAAAATCGGGCAATTATAACGTATTTTCAAAGCCCATAAACGCACAAAAACGTATGTTTTTTAAGGATTCTCAAACAGATGCCGGAAACTTCTGAAACCCACCCGATTGAAGTCGATGCCAAAGGGCTCAAATGCCCTATGCCAGTCATAAAACTACAACAACAAGTTCGACAGAGCCAACCCGGAGATTTTATCTGTATTGATTGCACCGACCCGGGTGCTGAAAAAGATATTGCCAGCTGGGTTAAGGTCAATAAACACAACTGGATTAGACTAGAACAGACCCCATCAGGTTGCAAGATAACCATCCAAGTGAAATCGCTATAAATCTTCGTTTAATTTTGAATCCTTAATGACCCTTTAAGAAATAGTGAATATCAAAAACTCCTGCCCCGTTTAGCTATAGATTGTTTATAATTACGAAAAAAATAAAAACACACGATTACACAAGAATTTTGGCCTGCTAACTTGATAATATTTCTAGGAATTTGCACGCCTTCACCAGAGAAACAAAACTAACGTGAGCAAACTGTTCAAAATTGCATTAATCACTGTAGCCAGTATTGCTGCAATAGGTGCACTTCCCCAATCATCCGCTAATACCGGTTATGAAACCACCTCCCTGCCCCTGCCGCCGATAAAGAAAAAACAAGCGGAAACTGCAGACAACAAAAATAACACCAACCAAAGCTCAACGTGGCTGAGCCATAAGGTTAAAATCCGTAAAAATGACTCTCTAAGTACTGCTCTAGATCGAGTCAATATCTCAGCCAAAACCACTTATCAAATCGGCAAGCTGAAAAACAGTCGACTGCTGACTAACTTAAAGGTGGGCGATGAACTCACCATCTGGATCGACAAAAATAGTCAACTACAGAAAATCCTTTACCCAAAAAGCAAAACCCTTGCTTACGAACTGATTAAAACCGATACCGGTTATCGAATTGGCGAAAAGAAACGCCCAATTGAGATCCGAACCGAAACCGCTTTCGGTACCATTGAAGGGGCATTCTATCCCGCAGCAAAACGTGCAGGACTCAGTGCTCGAAGCATTATGAACCTGGCAGATATGTTTGCTTGGGATATCGACTTCCTACGCGAGCTGCGCAAAGGCGATACCTTAAAAGTCATTTTTGAAACCAAGTATTTAAATGGCGAATATATTGGTGATGGCGACATTCTCGCCGCGCAGATTACAACCAATGCCGGCAAGACCAAACACAATGCCTTTATCCTTAGAGACCAAGACGAAGTCATTGGCTATTACAATGAAAAAGGCAAGAATCTAAAAAAGGCCTTTTTACGCAACCCAGTTGACTATGTTCGAATCACCTCAAAATTCAACCCAAGACGCTTCCACCCTATTCTGAAAAAGTGGCGATCGCATCGCGGTGTCGATTACGGCGGTCCGCTAAATACCCCTATTCGCGCCACTGGTAACGGTAAAATCATCGCCAGAGGCTGGGGAAAGGGCTACGGCAAATACATTAAAATCAAACACGCCGGTAAATACATGACGGTTTATGGCCACTTCAATAAGTTTGGACGCTATAAAAAGGGCCAGTATGTCAAACAGGGTAATGTCATCGGTTATATGGGTAAAACTGGGATGGCAACCGGAGTTCACCTGCACTATGAATTCCGCATTAACGGCAAACACGTTGATCCGCTTAAGGTGAAGTTTCCCGCAGCTGGACCGATCCCGAAAAAATATCGAACCCTGTTTAAGCAGAAGAGCAACTTCCTGCTCACTCAACTAGAGCGCATCGACAACCGTACAAAATTTGCACGGAGCTTTGAATAAATGACTCAGCACTTCATCGGTCTAATGTCTGGAACCAGTGCTGATGGAGTGGATGCCGCTTTAGTCGAAATCAATGCCGAACAAATCAAGCTCATTGATTTTTATGAGACCCCGCTACCAGAATCACTCAAAAGTGATCTGCTAGAACTCAACCAAAGCCAACAAATCGATCTTTATGCACTGTCAAAACTGCATAAAGAAGTCGCCGATATTTTTATTGTTGCCACTAAAAACCTTCTGCAAAAAAACAACCTAACACCAGAGCAGATTCAGGCGATTGGTAGTCACGGCCAAACTATCTTTCACGCCCCTGATATTCCAATGACTCTACAGATTGGCCACCCCGCTTTTATTGCCAAACAAACCGGCATTACCACGGTTGGAGATTTTAGAGTCGACGATATGGCACTGGGTGGACAAGGCGCACCGTTCGCCCCCGCGCTTCACCAACAACTCTTTTCTGATGATCAAGCCTGTTTTGTGGTCAATATCGGTGGCATTGCCAATCTGACTTATATTGACTCAATTACCGAGACATTAAAGGGTTGGGATACCGGCCCGGGCAATGGCATTATGGATGAAATTTGCCAACGGCATTTCCAGCAGGACTATGACAAAAACGGTGACTTAGCTCAACAAGGAAAGGTCAACCAAACGCTACTAGAAAAGCTTCTGCAACACCCCTACTTTGCAGAACTGCCACCCAAAAGCACCGGCAGAGATATATTCAGATTAGATTGG
>CAZJPO010000176.1:0-3514 GCA_964547865.1 uncultured Thiosulfatimonas sp. | reverse complement strand
AATAGCCGAGTCTAGCAAATATCTGAAGGATTCTTTCCATTGAAGTTCTCTAGAAAACATTTAAAGGTAAAGTTACCTTTAGTTAGGGTTAAATGCAATGACAAAAGGTTGATTGACTTGTTTCAAAACATGATTTAGTTCTTTTGAGGGTTTTGGTAAGTAGAGTCTTGTATTAGAGAAGGCTTTGTTTACAAAAAAACGCGGTTTAGAAATGCTTTATTTTGATGAAAGACGATAGTGTTGAAAAAACGGCAATATAAGCTGAATTTAAGCCGTTATTAATATAGACATAGTTATGTAATTAAAGTAAAATTCGCGTTATTAATTTTTGCAGCTGATCTTCATCAGTTTGCGGTGACTTTTTTGGGAAAAGTCATAGGTTTATAACGAGGTATTTGGCAGAGATGACACAGGTCATTTAGCATATAAAAAACGGAGTGAGTCTTTAACTAGGCTGGCTCCGTTTTTTTATATGCGCCAATGAAAAACCTAAATGAGAATCGCTTAGACTTAACACTACTAAACACTTTTGGATGGACAAATAAATGACTCAAGCATTGCTGGCTTTAGAAGATGGAACCCTGTTTTGGGGAACCTCGCTAGGTGCACAAGGGGAAACAACTGGAGAAGTGGTTTTTAACACTTCAATGACCGGTTATCAGGAAATCTTGACTGACCCTTCGTACTTCAAGCAGATTGTGACTTTGACATACCCGCATATCGGAAATACAGGTGTCAATACGGAGGATGAAGAGTCGCCTGAGATTATGGCTCAAGGACTGATTATCAAGGATTGTCCACCATTGATGAGTAACTTTAGGGCAGAAAAGTCTCTACCAGAATACCTTGAAGAGCAAGGGGTGGTCGCGATTGCAGATATCGATACGCGCAAGCTTACTCGCCTGTTAAGAGATAAGGGTGCTCAATCCGGTGTGATTGTCGCCGGCGACGAGATTGATGCCGATGCGGCCGTTGCCAAAGCACAAGCGTTTAGTGGTTTAAAAGGGTTGGATTTAGCCAAAGAAGTGACGACTACAGAAACTTATGAATGGTCTGAAGGAAGTTGGTCACTGGCTAGTGGACACGCCGATTGTTCTGGTGATCAACCGTTTCACGTTGTCGCTTATGACTTTGGTGTTAAGCGCAATATTCTTCGCATGTTGGCGGATCGCGGTTGTAAGTTAACCGTGGTTCCGGCGCAAACGCCAGCAGAAGAGGTTCTGGCGATGAATCCCGATGGCGTATTCCTATCAAATGGTCCAGGCGACCCTGAGCCGTGTGATTACGCAATCAATGCGATCCAAAAAGTCTTAGAAACAGAAGTGCCGGTATTCGGTATTTGTTTAGGCCATCAGTTATTGGCTTTGGCGAGCGGTGCGAAGACGGTCAAAATGAAGTTTGGTCATCACGGTGCGAACCACCCTGTTCAAGATACAGCTTCAAAGCAGGTGATGATTACTTCTCAGAACCACGGTTTTGCGGTAGATGAAGATAGCCTGCCGAGCAACCTTGAAGCAACGCACAAATCGCTGTTTGATGGTTCTCTGCAGGGAATTGCGCGTACGGATAAGTCTGCTTTCAGTTTCCAGGGTCACCCAGAAGCAAGCCCCGGGCCGCATGATGTGGCACCTCTGTTCGACCAGTTTATAGACAATATTAAAAGCGCAAAAGCGTAAGGTAGTAGGGAAGAGTAAATGCCAAAGAGAAGTGATCTTAAAAGTATTATGATTATTGGTGCCGGCCCTATTATTATCGGGCAGGCCTGTGAGTTCGACTATTCAGGTGTTCAATCGTGTAAAGCCTTAAAGGAAGAAGGTTATCGTGTGGTTCTGGTCAACTCAAACCCAGCGACGATTATGACCGATCCAGAGTTGGCCGATGCGACTTATATTGAACCTATCGAGTGGAAAACCGTTGCCTCAATTATTGAGAAAGAGCGCCCAGATGCCATCTTGCCAACCATGGGGGGGCAGACCGCACTGAACTGTGCGTTAGACCTAAATGAACACGGTATTCTAGATAAGTTCGGCGTCGAGCTCATTGGTGCAAATGCGGATGCCATCGATAAAGCAGAAAACCGCGACCGTTTCCGCCAAGCGATGCAGAAAATCGGCTTGGATATGCCGGTTTCAGATGTGGCTCACAATATGGAAGAGGCGTGGGTGATTCAAGAGCGCGTTGGTTTCCCAACCATTATTCGTCCATCTTTCACCTTGGGTGGCTCCGGCGGAGGAATCGCTTATAACAAAGATGAATTTGAGCAAATTTGTAAGTTTGGTCTAGACCTTTCTCCAACTAAAGAACTATTGATTGAAGAGTCGATTGTTGGTTGGAAAGAGTACGAAATGGAAGTGGTTCGCGATAAGAACGACAACTCGATTATCGTCTGTTCAATTGAAAACCTTGACCCAATGGGTGTTCACACGGGTGACTCGATAACGGTTGCACCAGCACAGACACTGACGGACAAAGAATATCAAATCATGCGTAATGCCTCTCTGGCAGTCTTGCGTGAGATTGGTGTTGAGACCGGTGGTTCTAACGTTCAGTTCTCGATCAACCCTGATACTGGCCGCATGATTATCATTGAGATGAACCCGCGTGTGTCGCGTTCATCGGCACTGGCTTCAAAAGCGACCGGTTTTCCAATTGCTAAAGTCGCCGCAAAATTGGCAGTCGGCTATACCCTAGACGAGTTACAAAATGATATTACTAATGGCGCAACGCCAGCATCGTTTGAGCCGACCATCGACTATGTTGTGACTAAGGTGCCACGTTTTACATTCGAGAAGTTCCCGCAAGCCAAACAGCGCCTATCTACTCAGATGAAGTCTGTGGGCGAGGTGATGGCGATGGGGCGTAACTTCCAAGAATCAGTGCAAAAAGCACTGCGTGGCCTTGAAACCGATAAGAACGGTTTTGATGAAATCATGGATTTGGCGAATATGGACGAGCAGGATATTAAAAATACCCTGCGCCAAGAACTGCGTGATCCAGGTCCAGAGCGCCTGTGGTATGTTGCGGATGCCTTCCGCGCGGGCTGGACTTTAGAAGATGTCTTTGAAAGTTCAAAAATTGATCCTTGGTTCCTGGCTCAAATCAAAGAGCTGATTGATATGGAAGATGATATCAAGCAGCGTGGTTTGGATGCCCTGGATGAAAATACTTTACGTGTACTTAAGCGCAAAGGTTTCTCGGATAACCGTATTGCTAAGTTAGTCGGCGTCGATGCCGCTGCCGTGCGCAAGTTCCGCCATACATTTGGTGTCCGCCCTGTTTATAAACGTGTAGACACCTGTGCCGCTGAGTTTGAAACCACGACAGCTTACATGTACTCCACTTACGACGAAGAGTGTGAAGCGCAACCGACGGATAAAGACAAGATTATGGTGTTGGGCGGTGGTCCAAACCGAATCGGTCAAGGGATTGAATTCGATTACTGCTGTGTTCACGCGGCGATGGCTATGCGTGAAGACGGTTTTGAAACCATTATGGTTAACTGTAACCCTGAAAC
>CAZJPO010000175.1:0-3582 GCA_964547865.1 uncultured Thiosulfatimonas sp. | reverse complement strand
CCACCTTGACATGGTGGGGGTCGGTGGTTCGAATCCACTCGGTCGTACCAATTTTATCTGCTTATTACAGACCAAACCTTTTGATGTGAAGCAAGCCTTTTTTCTCAAAGCCTGTCTTAACACTTTTTAGCAATATAAACTAATCCATAGATTAGTAATTTTTATTACTGCACCCTCCCCTCAACATTTAAAATACAGCTTTTGATCATCGCAAAACGGCATGTACTAGGCTATAGACTCTATGTTTGGGACCTTTATAAAACAACAAAACACCTTACCAAGTTTAAAGCAGCGTTATATCTCACTGACGTTTTTATTGGGTTTTGTGGTTATCCTAATTGTTTCTGTGACCTACCTTCATGTCTCAGCTACCAAAAAAGAGGTAACTCATGCCTATGAGAGAATTCTTGACGAGCAAACGCATTTAAAGGATATTCGAAACACTCTACTCAAGATTAATCAAAACATTAACCTCTCGCTGCTTGACCCCTCTAGTAAAGACCTAATTAAAAATATTGAAACAGACACCGAGTTTGCTAGCGCGCACCTAATTAAACTGAAGCAGTCTCAACATAAGTTTCACGAACTGACGCCGCAAGAAATTGAGTCAACCATCGAATTCTTCCAACAACTTAAAGTAGAAACCGAAAAACTTGTCGAATACCGTTTGGATATGAATAAGCTCTACCCAGCCCTTGATATCAATGCCAATCAAATGGAGCTTCAACAGGACTCGATCAAATCTAGTTTAAAAATCCTTATCAGTGAAATTGAATCCGGAGATCTAGAACCTGTTTCAGCAGAGGTATACCCTCTCCTCTTAAAGGCCTATGGCTCATGGATTAGCGCAATCTCTCAAACAAGGATTTACTCAATCAATCGCTTGGCAGCCTTTGAAATCAATTTGCTCAAACAGCAAGGAAAGAGCTTAGACGATATCTACAATCATTTTATGAGTTCTATCACAAGGCTAAAGGCTCTGTACACTCATGAAGATAGCTTTGAAGGGACGTCAAAACTTAAAGAGATAGAAAAACTAGCTGTGGCATGGCATGAACTATTTGGAATCATGCGGCAAATATCTGAATCAAATCAATGGCGAACCGACACGCTATTAATGAAAGAGAGGATCTTTCCCTTGGTTCAGGCAATCTCTCACTCACTCGATAAAATGGCAGAAACCGTAAAAAATGAAAAACGCTACACAGATCACGCGCTCAGCCAAAGTGATGCCACCTTCAACCTACTTATTTTTGCGATTATCACGCTCTTTTTACTGTTTATTGTCGCCATTTTATTCTCAATGGACTGGATGATTTTCACCCCCATTCAACGCGTCACCCAAGCTTTAAAATCAAAAGCGTTTGATCTGGACCTTCCTCACATTGAATCTGCCAATACTGATGAGTTAAGCCAGTTGATTGAGGCATTCAAAGAGATGGATGAAGAGGTCACTCAGCGACAGAAAGCCCTAGAATACCAAGCCACTCACGATCACCTCACCGGCTTAGCGAATCGTTTCCAGCTCAACCAATTGATTGATTACCAAATCCGCTCTGCTGAAAGAGACCAAACTCATTTTTCGATTTTCTTAATGGATCTCGATTTCTTCAAAGACATCAATGACACTCTAGGGCATGCTGTGGGAGACCAGCTTTTAGTCGAGGTCTCCAAACGAATCCAATCTCTGATTAGAAAATCCGATACCGTAGCTCGGCTAGGAGGAGATGAGTTTGCGGTCATTCTTCCCAACACCGCACAAGATCAAGCGACGGAGCTTGCACAATCTATTATTGACTACACAGGTCAACCTTTTGAACTCAATACTGAAGCACTGCATATCTCGATTAGTATTGGTATTGTCGACTACCCGTCAGATGGAGAAAACACTGAGGTTCTCCTACAACAAGCGGATATGGCCATGTACTCTGCCAAACGAAAACGTTCCGGATACTCTTTATATAACCCGAATGAAAACATCTACAATAAAGAACGCTTTGTGATCGCAAATGAGCTTTCACAGGCACTTGAAAACAAGAGTTTTGAGGTGTTCTTCCAGCCAAAAGTCACCGCTTTAGATCATGACATATGCGGGGCAGAAGCGCTCTTAAGATGGAACCACCCTCAATTTGGATTTATCGCTCCAGATAAAGTGATTGAAGTCGCTGAACGCCAAGGGATTATTCAAAAGCTATCTTTATACATTATTGACAGAGCTTTATCGGAATGTAACGTCTGGCACCAGACAGGCATGAAAATCAATATTGCAGTCAACCTTTCCGTCTCAGATTTATCCAACACCGAGTTATCATCCAATGTCGAACAACTTCTTAAAAAATACCATTTAGCGCCTAAATACCTCACTTTTGAAATCACTGAAAGCGTGATGATGGAAAACTTGGCATTTTGTCTGGATCAGCTCAACCAGCTACATAAACTTGGAGTTCAACTCTCAATTGATGATTTCGGCACGGGCTTCTCGTCCCTTTCTTACCTTAAGCGCCTACCAGTTAACGAGCTCAAAATTGATAAATCTTTTATTATCGATATCAACCATGATAAAAGTGACCGCAGCATTGTAAATTCAACAATCAATTTAGGTCATAACCTAGGACTAAAAGTCGTCGCGGAAGGCGTAGAAAACCAAGAAGCACTGAATATCGTAACCGCTTTGGGCTGTGACCAAGTTCAAGGTTATTACTTCAGTAAACCGGTTCCTGCTATCGAATTTAGAGAGCACTTAAAAGAGGCCAAGCAACTCGCGTCCTAACAAAACCATTCCTCCCGAAAATCTTTATTTACGGTTTTAAAAGCAAGTGTGTTTCAATAGAACTCTATATGACTCCTTATCCCCTCAAACTTTTATAAAAGGATCAAAAACTTATGATGACTTATACCGCAAAAAACCAAGCTTCATATTTTGGTGTTCGCTCTAGCGCTTTTTCCATTATGATCTTTTTTATATTCAGCCTGTTTAGCCTAGCAGCTCATGCAAACTCGCAAAAGGTGATTAAGCTAGTTGACGGCAGTCAACTTAATGGGGAAGTGATCGGCTTTAACAATGGGCTTTATACAATCCAGAGCCATAGCCTAGGCAGAATTCAAATTGAAGAGTCACGTATTCATTCTATTCACTTTAAAAAAGACGCTGTGCCGGCTCAATCAAATTCAGCCAATAGCGGACAAGTGAGCCAAATGATCACCAAAATGACAACAGACCGAAACATTATGGGATTGGTCAGCTCTCTTCAAAACTCCCCTGAATTGAAATCCGTCATGAGTGACCCGGAGATCATGAATGCCATCACTTCAGGAAATTATGAAGTCTTGTTTAACAACCCTAAATTCCGTGCCTTAATGCAAAATGAAAAAGTCCAGGCCATTCAACAAAAAATGTTGCAATAAAGGCAAGCTTCTTCTAAACCGGAAATAATGGCCGGCTTGCCCCTAAAACCTTCCCGCCCCCTATTCAAGCAACCCCTCGTGAAACCCAAGTTTTTTTGTGAACGACTCACAGAAGTCTATTATCTTTTTTTAGGGTGGATTGGTATGCTTAGTCCAAAGACCCTTCAAAAACCCTTT
>CAZJPO010000174.1:0-3603 GCA_964547865.1 uncultured Thiosulfatimonas sp. | reverse complement strand
CAGCTAAGACAATGGGTTAGAAAGCATCTGAACTAGTTATCTAGGACAGCCCCTACAACAGTTGAAAAAAACGGATACCCAGCGACGATTTATGATCTCTAGCCTATCCCATGATTTGCGTACACCTTTAACCAACTTACTCGGTTTTATGGAGCACGCAGAGTGTAGCAAAGACACCGAACATCTTAAGATTGCCTATCAAAATGGCTTAAAGCTCAAACACTACCTCAATCAACTTTTTGACTTTTCAAAACTCGATTTAGAATCATTCAAACTCCACAAACAAGAACTATCACTCAGTGAATTCTGTGATGATCTCTTGCAAACCTATCGCCAAAACTATCCCACACAATTTTTGAAGCTTCATTCACAAAAAAACATTGTTCTCAGCTTTGACACAAACCTGATGGAAAGAGCAATTGCCAACCTACTCGACAATGCAATTGATTACGGTAGTGGACAAATTCTATTACAGTTAGAAGGCCAAGATGAATTTGTCAATATCCATGTGTGTGATCAAGGCCCACCACTTCCAGATAGCTTTGAACAGCAAGATTTCACGCCTTTTTCAAAGAATAGAGTACAGCAAAATTCTAAATCGGGGTTAGGGCTCTCTATTGTTAAATCAATTAGTGTAAAACATAACGGAAGCTTGACTTACCAAAGAAAAGAACACAAAAACTGTTTTACTATTCAACTCAAACGTACAGCACCATAAAGAAGGGCTTATATAGTAAGAAACGGCCTAAACTGTTTCAAAAACAACATATTTCGTTAAGGTTTCGTGAGGATAAAAAAGAGCTGTCTTCTGATAATAGAGCTTAGCCAAAGTGCTAACAACAATTTCGTCTATTAAGGAGACAAACATGAAAAATTTACTTCCATATATTTTTGCTCTTACTTTCGTTGGTAATTTACTGGCAAGTCCGGTTTTAATGGCTTTTGATGCAGAATTCGATGCGTTGCCCGAAGCAAAAAACAAGATATCACATCAAAGTTCAGTAGGTGATTACGATGCCCTTGATGTTTTAGCAGAAGACTACAGCCTAATTCTTTCTTCACAAAACAATCACAAGAATAGTTCTGCAAGAATTACGGAACAAAATTCAAAAGAACAAATCAATTTTATTGGAATCGATTATTTATCTGAGGACTACAGTCCTATTCTGTGAATTGGTGAACATAAGAATAGTAAGCATTAAGAATGAAAAAACGACCGTTCTAATAGACTTAAAATCAACTCAGTTGGTCGTTATTTTTTCCAACCAAAACCTCAAGTAAAACAAAGAACCTTGCTTACTTTGTCTGCACAAACAAAGTAAGCAAAATTTTAGTTAAAAGGCTCCTCAATAAGAGGACTGAATGAAAGGAGTATTAAGTTCTATACTCTGCATTAATCTTGACATAGTCATAAGAGAAATCCGTTGTCCAAACGGTTTCTGAAGCATCACCACGATTCAATTGAATCAGAATATCAATATCTTCTTTATCCATAATCTTCTGGCCCGCTTCTTCTGTATAAGAGGCTGCACGCCCACCATTTTCGACAATACAGACATCACCAAGGTAGATCTTAAGCGCATTAATATCGAGATTTTCAACACCTGCACGCCCCACTGCAGCCAAAATACGACCCCAGTTAGGGTCAGAGGCAAACAGTGCTGTTTTTACTAACGGAGACAGCGCAACCGTATTGGCGACTTGCAGACACTCTGTATGATCTTTTCCACCCTCAACAATGACACTGACAAACTTAGTTGCACCCTCGCCATCACGGACAATCATTTGCGCCAGTTCTGTCATCATGTCATTCACTACAGTCGAAAACTGTTGATAGGCTGCAGAGTTCACATCAGTGATCTCCGGCATATCGGCCTGTTGAGTTGCCGTTAAGGTACAGGCATCATTGGTTGAGGTATCCCCGTCAACCGTAATACGGTTAAACGATTTATTCACCGCATCCAACAGGCACTTATCCAAGCACGCCTGAGAGATCTTTGCATCGGTCGCAGCGAAGCCTAGCATGGTCGCCATATTAGGGTGAATCATGCCGGAGCCTTTTGACATACCCGTGAAAGTAACCGTGTGGCCATCAATCTCAACAACCTTACTCACCGTTTTAGCGACCAAATCGGTTGTCATAATACCTTGACTGGCCTCATCCCACCCTGTAATCGACAGGTTAGACAACGCTTGAGGAATACCGTTTTGCAACTTCTCCATAGGCAAATTTTGACCAATTACACCGGTTGAAAATGGCAAAACTTGATTGGCATTACACCCCAATTCATTCGCTACCCACTCACAGGTTTGTAGGGCATCCGTCATGCCCTGATCTCCCGTACCCGCATTGGCATTACCACTATTAATAATTAATGCTCGTGGCGATGCAGCAGACAGATTTGTTTTGGCGACAGTCACAGGCGCTGCACAAAATGCATTTAGAGTGAAGGTGGCAGCCGTGCGCGAGCCCTCTGCCAGCTCTAGAATAACAAGATCCGTGTTACCATTTTTCTTAATCTTTGCTGCACAGGCTCCTAAATAGATACCTGCAATAGGGTGTAATTCCGTATTCATTTGCTTATTCCATTTCTGAAAACTAAAAGCCCACCAAAAAGGTGGGCTTAAATTAGAAGTATTGTTTAAGAATAACGTTTCTTAAGATAACTTTCCACAACACTGCTTATATTTTTTACCCGAACCACAAGGACAAGGATCATTGCGTCCAACTTTAGGAGCCTCGCGTCGGAAAGTGCCTTCTTGAGATTCATCACTCGGTTTTTGATCAATAGCGTCGGCGATGCCTTGCGCCGCTGGATGTGTTGCATCTAACTGCTGTGGCCTTTCTTTCTCAGTTTGTTGATCATATTCATCAACATCTTCATTGCCACCAATTTGGATCAATGACAAAACTTTCACCGTTTCATGAGTCACTTCACTCAAGAAAGTTTGGAACATCTCAGCTGATTCACGTCGGTACTCCTGGAAAGGATCCTTCTGTGCGTAACCTCGCAAGTGAATACCACGACGTAGATAGTCCATTTCACCTAAGTGTTCACGCCACTGACGGTCAATTGTGCGCAGTAGAACTTCTTTCTCAAAATGCGCACGAGTCGCAGCATCAATTGGACTAAGCTTATCATCGTAAGCAGCTTTTAGCTCTGCAACTAGTTTCTCAATCAACTTCTCTTCGTAAAGGTTTTTATCTTCCTCTAGCCAATCTTGAATTGAAAACTTAGCGCCAAACTCTTCTTCAACCGCCTTCTCAACACCCGGCACATCCCACTGTTCTTCCAAAGAACCTGGTGGGATATACATACCGACCACATTTTCGACAACTTGCTCACGCAAGCCATCAACCACTTCTGTTACATCGTCAGCTTCCATCAGCTCATTACGTTGGGAGTAGACCACCATACGCTGCTGGTTAGCAATATCATCAAACTTCAACAAGTTGGCACGTTCATCTTGGTGGAGACGTTCAACTTGTTTCTGTGCACGCTCAATCGACTTTGTCACCATATTATTTTCAATGGCTTCATCCGACTTCATTCCCAAACGCTTCATCATATTCTTAACTTTTTCAGAAGCAAAACGACGCAT
>CAZJPO010000173.1:0-3613 GCA_964547865.1 uncultured Thiosulfatimonas sp. | reverse complement strand
GTTTTTTTTATGGTCTAAATCTAACTAACCAATCTCAACTAACTCTCTAACTAAAGAGGTTGCATAACAACCTGAAGGTAGAAAGAAGCTCAGTTCGAGAAACTCATTCTGCTCATCCTGATCGGTCACCCACTGCCAATTCAAACGTTGAGGTATCACTCTTAAAGCGCGTCGATCCACTTTAACTCGAAGGCTCTGTAAGGCGGTTTTCCACCCTAAAAACTCAGATTCAACTGACTCTTCAACCTCTCTTGCGAGTTTATTAGCCGAACTCTCTCCATCCCCAATTAACAGTGCAGTTGGATGAATATCCCCCGCCAATAATCTTTCTTGCAACTCTTCAACCTGCCCCTCTTCCATTGAGAACCATTTACTTGAACCATTTAGATTCAACACATCGCCGTCAATAAGCTTATCCCAATTATCGAGCGCTACTCGTTGACTTAAAATCAAATTAAACACCCATGAACGCGCCGCAGAAATATACATGTTTTGCTGATTTAGATTATTCGCTTTTCTTTTGCGTCGTCTCTCTTTTTGCACCATCGAAAGGTTTTTAAAGAGCTTTTCAGCCTCAACTAGGTTATTGCCGTCTCGTCCAAATCGCTGCGGTCCGAAATAGTTTGGAAAGCCTCTTTCTTGAAGGTCAAATAAACGCAACTCTAAACTCTTTTTGATTTCTGAAAGCGGGATTTGATGGTCATGAATTGACTGTAAGTTTCGAATCCTGAGTTGAAAATTATTACCCGACAAACCACCGCGCTGTAGCTTTCTGTCATGTCTCTTAAGCGCTAGAACTTCAACACCATCAAGCTTTAAGAGCTCTATATCTGGATCCGGCTTGCCGGGCAAACAAATACTAAACCACTGCCGAGTCACGGCATGGCGGTCTTTCTTACCGGCATAGCCAACATTGCGCTTAGAGGTCTGTGCCCATTTGGCCAACTGTCCGGCAACCCAGTCCGTGTTCTGATTCTTTTTTTCTACCCAGCACCACAAGTGTTCACCACTACCGGATAGGGAATAGTTGATAACTTCCTCAACCATAAAGTCTTCAGGGACCACTTTAATCCGTCCAGAAAATTGAGGCTTTCCAAGCGCATAATCTAATTGTTCAATATCTAATAGGGTTTTATCCATGGAGGGTATCTGTGATTTTAAAAATAAAAAGGCCCGGAATAATCCAGGCCTGCATAGCAAATAAACAGCCTAGTTATAGATTACTAAAGACCTTCTCAGCGACCGGTAACTCTTTGCCCTCTGGCTTGTCATAATAAATTTGCACCAAGAATTGGTTGATATTCCCAGAAAAAAGGTAGTCTTTAATTAACTGGCGGGCATCCATTGGGGAATCTTTATGAATATAAAGATAAACATTGCGTAGGTGACACTTATTCGTTGGATCGGATGCCAGAGGTCTCAACCACCCTGAACCCGTGATTTTGACATTCTGTTTCGTCACAATTGCAATCTTATGATAGTAGTCAGAACTCAGAGGCTTATCGAAACAGATCTGGACCACTCGATCAAAATTTCCAGAACCATTATCCAAACCATTGACCACTTTTGCTGAAGTCAACTTAACGGGGTCTTTGCTACAACCAGAAAGCCCAAATAACACCGCAATCAAGACTGAAAATAACGAAGTTTTAATACTCAATGGTTGCATAACACGGTCTCCCAAATGTTAGTTGCAAGTGGTTTAACCACTCACTTAGCTCAGAGGTCTTTAGTTAAACACTTACTCACCCTTATGGCAAATCATTCGTTTGCTGAATCCCTGCAACAAGCCAATTTCCTTCATCACTGGCTAAACGACGAATATGCCAGATTTCATTAAACGCATGGGCGCCAGCAGTCCCCTCTTCAATAAACCCGCTAAAGCGAACACTGACAACAAAGAATTCACCATCCACTGCCATCGCGGCAATTTCAGCATCCAGTGTATCGACACGCGTTTGATTATCTCCTGGTTGAACACCACTCAGTTCTTGCTGAAGTGCAGAAAAAAGCTGAGTTGTGCAGTAAGACTCGATCTCTTTCAGGTCGACGTTATCCCATGCCTTTTGCAGAGTCACAAAGTGAGATTTTGCGCCCTCAATAAATTGTTCAGAATCAAACCATGCAGGAATTTCATTCAAATACTTAGCGTTCTCACTGACCCCTTGTCCCATACCGTCTTCTAAATCTGCACCGAATATTGAACCAGACTGAGCATCAGGATCATAGGCTGGTTGAGGCGACTGAGTGGCTTGACGCATTTGAGGTTCCGCCTTTGGTTCAACAGGTGGTGGTTGATAACCTTGGTCTTGACCTTGATATGCTTCTCGATGCTGAGACTGATAAGCCCCCTGCTGTCTCGCTCTACTGGTAAATAGTTTAAATAGAACAAAAGCAATCAGGGCAAATAGCAGGATATCCATAATTTGAATACCTTCAAACCCATCACCAAAGATCATCGCAGCTAACAAGCCACCCGCAGCCAATCCAGCTAAAGGCCCTAACCATTTAGAAGCCCCAGAAGCAGGCTTTGCCGCTTTACCAGCCTGACCAGCGGGTGCTGCCGCTGGCTGAGCAGGTTTTTTTGCTGCATTAGACTGACTGGATTTGTTAAAAGACTTTGGCGCCACTTGCTTGCTGTAACCAAAGCTTTTTCCTCCGCCAAAACGTTTAGCCTCAGCGACCTGACTAAAAGTAAACATTAATAAGAATACCGTTAGGCCAGCTAAGAAAAGCTTGTGAGTAACGTGTGTCATGATCATCTCCGTAAAATCGATAGTAAGGGCATTCTACCGCTAAAGCGCAAGACAGAAAAGTAAGAAAGTGATGAATAGGCTGCCAGTTAAGTAAAGATTAAAACTTAACTGGCGAATTGGAGTGAATAAAGCTACATATAGAATTTATATTGTAAGTTGACCGAATCGATTGTGGTCATCCCCTTATCATAGAAATTCATGTATTCAATGCGAATGCCCGCATTTCTAGCATGATAAAAATCGATTCCAAATCCATAGCTCAAAGAACTGTCTGTTGAATCTATCGAGACACCATTCCCCGTTGCCGTTCCAGACAACTTGGTTACACCGATTTTGGCAAACACCTCTGCTGAATTTGAAATGGGCGCTTTGAAAACACCATAAGCACCAAACAGAGAGTCTAACTTTAGTTTTACCGTAGGATCATAGCCATCAATATCGACTGTTTTATTATCTAATCCCGTCGCAACCGTGGCTTCTAAAGCTAAGTTCTGGCTTAGTTCCGTACCAATTGAAAAGCTAACAGCATTGCCATTTGACTTGGCTTCAAACTCAGTCGAAGCGATGGTCACTTCCTCTGTATAGTTATAAGCCCCAAGGCCAATCGCCATATAGATAATATCTGCATTGGCTGAAATTGGGGCCAATGCCACCACTGCGCCTGCTAATACCAGTTTTTTCATATTTGATGACTCTCTTTTTTTCAAATACAGTGAATTTCAACGTCGTGTCCACTGATTGAAACCATGAATTTATGGATAAAAATTAAACTTAATGCGCGAAAGGATAAGTAAAAACACGCTTCTAGTCAAACAATAATCATTCTTATTGTAGGCTGCCTTTTTGTTCCCATAGCA
>CAZJPO010000172.1:0-3634 GCA_964547865.1 uncultured Thiosulfatimonas sp. | reverse complement strand
AAACCATCTTTTTCCTCTTGAAGCAGTTCCTCCGTTAGAGGGAAAAGATGTTCAAACAGGTGATAATGGCGAAGCTTCTCAAAAACCTCAATCGCCACACCGCTGTGAAACAACTTCAAAACCTCTTCATACATTCGAGCATTGGATACATCTCTTAGCATCGGTGCCAGTTTTTGAATCGGTTTTTCTGTGGATTTTTCAATTTTGAAACCCAACTTTGCCGCAAACCGAATCGCGCGGATAATTCGCACAGGATCTTCACGGTAACGGGTTTCAGGATCACCAATCAGACGCAGTTGGCCTTTTTTGATATCCTTTAGCCCACCGGTGTAGTCGGTTATCGCAAATCGCTTAATATCGTAATAAAGTGCATTTACCGTAAAGTCTCTACGCCATACATCTTCATCAATGGTTCCATAGACATTATCTCTTAATAGGCGGCCGCTATCATCAACCTGACGTGCAGGGCCAGAAGATTTGCCGTTTCTACCAAACCGATCTTTACGCCCGCCACCATCGCCCTGACCACGGAAAGTAGCAACCTCAATAATCATTCTGCCAAACCGAACGTGCGCCAAACGAAAACGGCGCCCTATCAGCCTACAACGCTGTCTAAATACAGACTTAATCTGATCCGGTTCTGCGTTAGTAACTACATCAAAATCTTTTGGTTCCAGTCCTAAGAGCAAATCACGAACACAACCACCGACAAGATAACCATCATACCCAGCCCGTTTCAAACCATAGAGAACATCTAAAGCCGACTTGTCGATCTGCTTTCTAGATATTCCATGTTTACTACGTTTGACAACAACAGGGCTTAGATTAGTTGGCGTTGAATCGGAGAGGTCTTTTGTACGCGAAAAGAATGCACTGATTTTTCGAATAATTCGCTGCATAAATATTGTTTTGTGTGTGGGATCCTTACAGAATTGGAGTCCATTTTATCTTGTTTTGCAGATACTGCAATGAAATCAAGGTATTTAGCTGAAATAGACGTAAATACAAAAATAATATTTATTTAAAAAAATTAGAATAACAATTCTAGAATATTTAATCTAGAATTGTTATTCTAATTATCAAATAGTCATTTTCTGGGTGGGACATGAACTCATTTTTAACGGCTGACAAAAAGATGAAAACCAGAGATAAAATCTTGCACAGCGCGCTGATTTTATTTGTTGAGAAAGGTTTTTTTAATACCTCAATTTCTGACCTTGTAAGGTTCTCAGGCGTCAGTTCAGGTTCTATTTATCACAGCTTTAAAGATAAACAAGACCTTGCTGAAACCCTTATTGAAGAGCTCATGGCCTACATTGAGCACGAACAACAAAATATCCTCAATGACCACCCCTCTCCTTGGGAACGCTATTACCATCTAAGTAAATCCATTCTAGAAGCTGCAGAAAACAACCCTCACATGATGCAATTTGTGCTTAAAGCTCAACACCAAGAATTTATGCCAGAACACCCTCCTATCTGCTCTTCAAAGCCCTTTATGACTTTGAGAGACGTTATTCAACAGGGTATTGAAGACGGAGAGCTGCGCAAAATGGATATCATGCTTGCTGCATCCCTAGCTTTTGGCGGTATTTTAAGGATAGTACAGTTAAAACTTGATGGATTAGTAGAAAAACCGCTAACTGATTATTTGGAAGAAATAACCCAAACAAGTTGGTTAGCATTGAAAAAATAATAAGATAAGCCCAGAATAAAACCAAAAAAACACTATAACTTAGGCGTTAAACATGAAGAAAACTCGAGCACTACTCATAGCAGGTCTATTCAGCGGCCTATCTATCAATGCACTTGCAAGCGGTAACTCTGGTGTAAGTGATACCTACTTAAATGCCTTTCAATCTTACTCAAAAGAGCTGAAAAGCCAAAAAGATGGTGGTTTAATCAGCCATACCATTGATGCCTATGCAGCAGAAATTCAGCAGGCTCAAAAATCAGCTGGCTATATTGGCCCTAAAATTCAATTACCAAAACCAGTCAAAGTCGCCGATGGCGTTTACACCATTGTCGGTAGTTTGATTTGGCATAACCCATCTAATTACGGTCTAAATAACAACTTAACCTTTATTGAATTTGAAGATGGTGTCTTTGTGTTCAATGCCGGTCCAAATCCAGCTGTTGCATCGGCGTTTCACCGTGTGATTAAAGAGCACACAAAAAAACCTGTTAAATGGGTTGCCGTAGAAAACAGCCAAGGGCACGCCTACCTTGGTGCCAGCTACTGGGTTGATCGCGGCGTAACCAAGCTATACTCACATAGCGTTGCTAATCGCGATTTCCACAACGCATTTAGCTTTATCAAACAGAGCTGGGGAAGCCGAGTTGGTCACGAAATTACGGCTCAATCTCGAGATGTGAGTGACAAGTTCACCACTTTTGATGACAAGCTTGTAATTGATGTAGGCGGCGGTGAAAAAGTTGAAATTCTAAACTTTGGCCCAGGACACACACCAGGCTCAACCGTTGTATACCTACCAAAACGCAATATTGTGCTTCCTGGAGACCTTGCTTACAACCAGCGTATGTTAGCTCTATTTTCGTACACCAACACGATGGAATGGGCAACAAGCTTTGAAGCCTTTATGGACTATATGCCAAAAGATGTCTTAGTCATCCCTGGACACGGTGGGCCAACAGACATGGCAACAATCAAGAAAGACACCTATGACTACCTGAGATACATGCACAAACAGGTGGAAGCTCATATTGATGCAGGTGGAAGCGATGCCGATTTAGATAAAATTGATCAATCAGCTTACAAAGACCGTCCTGTATACAACGAGACCTATAGAAACAATGCTCTGCATGTATACAAAGAGATGACAGGTGGAGACATGGGTCAAAGCTATGAATAAAGTATAGAGACCTCTAAAAAATAGTGTCATAATTAAACACCACAATTGTGGCGTTTTTTTATTTATAGCAACAACATTTTAGGATTATATCTACAAGGTAGATATCTACAGAACTCAGCAATGAAAAATACTCATATATCGCACCCCTTCTTTTCTTTTGCGCTGGTAACTTTTCAATTTGCTTTTATTATCGCCCTATTATTAACAACCTCAATCAGCTTTCATCCCTTTGCAATAACCATTAATACCGCTGCTGCGATTATTGGCCTATGGGCTTTGCAAACTATGCATTGGGGCCACTTCAATATTATCCCCGACCCAATGCCTGAGATTGAGCTGGTCACAACCGGGCCCTATCAGTTTATTCGTCACCCCATGTATTTCTCAATTATTCTATTCTTCCTACCACTGGTGCTACTCAACTTTAGCCTGCTAAGCGTAGGCCTCTATATCAATCTAACCTTTGTACTACTTATTAAACTTCACTACGAAGAGTATTTACTCAGTCAAGTGGTTGCTGATTACCCCGAATACCAAAAACGTACCAAAAAGCTGATCCCTTTTATACTCTAAACAACGCCTTAACTCTCTAGCTTCGTAAACTGGTTATTCAAGTCAGAAAATGCGAAAATAGCCGCCATTCAAATTAACACTAGATACAAGCAAAAAAACAATGAGCAAACCTATACTTCTAAGTGGTATTCAACCATCCGGCGATTTAATGATTGGTAACTACATTGGTTCCATTAAAAACTGGGTAA
>CAZJPO010000171.1:0-3661 GCA_964547865.1 uncultured Thiosulfatimonas sp. | reverse complement strand
TCATTCCTTTTATGGTTATCATAAATAAATGACACAGAATTCTAAACACTACCTATAAAACAATAGCTTTTCCAGCCCAACCTTTCAAGTCCTTTAAGTTTTAAAGAAGCCTATCGTCTGCTGCATGTCCTCTGAGTCTTTAGACATTTTTGAAGCCGCTTCAGATGTTTCTTCTGCAAGCGCAGCGTTTTGCTGAGTAATACCATCGATGCCAATAATCGCTTGGTTGATTTGCTCTATACCGAGTTGTTGTTGTTCTGAAGCTGACGAAATCGCTTCAATCATATTGTTGACTTCCATAATAGATTCATTGATATCTTCCAACATTTTTCCAGTTTCAGAGACCTGTTTTTCTCCCTCTTTAACTTGAAATACGCTGTTCTCTATCAAGGTTTTGATGGAACTTGCGGCATCGGCAGATTTTTGAGCCAGACTTCTAACCTCACCAGCGACTACCGCAAAACCGCGCCCATGTTCTCCAGCTCTTGCGGCCTCAACCGCGGCATTAAGAGCCAATAGGTTTGTTTGGAAAGAGATACTGTCGATCAAACCGATAATCTCGGATATCTTCTCACTCGATTCTGTAATCTGAGCCATTGATGCTTGAGCTCGTTCAACCACTTCGATCCCTTTCTGAGACTTGTTGCGTGTAGTATGCGCTTGATGTTCAACCTCTTTTGCTGCATCAGTATTTGATTTGATTGTCGCAGTCATCTCTTCTAATGAAGCGGCTGTTTCTTCAAGTGATTCAGCTTGATGGCGTGTTCTATCTGATAGATCATTACTGCCAGTATTAACCTGAACAACAGCTTGAGTCACACTACTAGAAGAGTTTTTAATCTGAGAAACAATCGTACTCAACTCTTTTGATGAACGATTAATAGCCTGCTTCATATCACCAAAACTTCCTTGATAGTCACCCGTAATACTTTCATTCAAGTTCCCTGAAGCTTGTGCCTGTGCGACTTTGCTAGTTTCGGTAATTACCTCATTTAAGGTTGTCACGGTTTGATTGATTGCCCGTTTCATCTGGTTGAGTTCACCTGGAAATTCCATCTCTATATGTGCATTGAGATCACCCTGACTTACTTTATGCATTGTCTCGTTTGTCTCTTCCACAAAGTGGTTCAACAATTGAACTGAGTGGTTGACTGTTTTTGCAGCCACATCAAACTGGCCGTGAAGCTCTTTGTTAATCGTTAATGAAAAATCGCCTTCAGAAATGGCTTGGTTTACCTGATTCAACTCACCAAAGATAGCTTCTAATTGATGTACTGTTTGATTAATACTCTGTTTTAACTCAGCAAAATCACCCTTCAGATCAGTGTTGACCTGACGCGAGAAATTACCATCCGCAACCTCGTTCATAACCCCTTTAATCTCAGTAATAGTCGCAGCCTGGACTGCTAACATCTGATCAAAGGACTTGGCCATTTTTCCGATCTCATCTTTAGAGTCAATTTCTGTTCTTATTGAAAAGTCACCATCTTCTTGTACACGACTAATCACTGACTCTAACTTCAACAACGGGCGTTTAACAGCTCTTGAAATTAGCCAAATTAAAACCATCGATAGCAAAAAGCTAGACAATACCATCACTATTGTGGTGTTTATCATCTGCGCGGAATCATCTTTCACAACTTTATTAGAGGCAGCCATCGAATTCCAAATTTGTTCACGAATTCGAGTACTTAAATCAGAAATATTTTCGGTCAAGTCAACAAGCTCATAGTGAGTCAAATGGTCAATGTCTTCTAGATCATGCTTCAACTTAGACAGATCAGCCTTGAACACTCCAATATGAGAGTCTGCTACCTCCAACCAACGTCTCTGTTTATCTGTCAGAGGTAAACGGCTTAAATTGGCTACGCCATCTTCCACCGCCATTATTTCCAATTGAATTCGTGCGTAATAACGCGGTTTATTTTCTTCAAAATACAGGTGAAGATATCGATCAGTAATTAAGATATGTCTAACCACCTTACTTGCTGCCTGTTTGACAAGTTTGTTTTTCGCAGAAAGTCGAATGTTTTTCATGTTGATAAAAATCTTGGGAACCACCGACCCTGACATCTCGTGAACTAATTGACTTGCCTCATTTGTCTCTGGCACTAGGCGTTTGAAAATAAAGTCAAAGTACTGATTAAAACTTTGATTTAAATGCGTCACAATTTCTGTTTCAGTACTGGTAAGTTTTTTCTGGTTTAACTCATCGTTTAACCACTGCTGTCTTGCTTGTAACAACTCTATGCGCTTGACCTGCTTAGGATCTAAATCGAGTAAAAATGCCTTGGTCAAAGCATCGACTTGTAAATTTGTTTTCAAAATATCTGCGGCTAGAATGGCTTTGGGAACAGACTGTTTCTCAATCACCTCAATTTGTTCATTAATATGTCTTGAGTCAAAGAATGTGATCAATCCAATTGCAATCAACATCACTAAAATAATGATGGGAACAATTGAAAGTTTGGCAGATATCGGCAAGTGCTCTATCCAGGAAGCTTGATTTGAAGACGCCATATTCCCCTCCAATTACTTATACATTGCTTCGATTTGAAGTCCAATCCACTGCATTAATTGCAGTACTTCTGCTGGCTTCTTGCCTTCGGGCACAGAGAATTGTGCTGTTGGTTCAGTTAAATTCAACCGTGTTTTAATACGAATTAATTCAGCCAAGATATTATTGGTGGTATCGTAAACCTCACTGGGACCAATTTTGCCAACCGGAAAATCTGAAACACGCACAGATTGCATCTCTAAATTTCGCTCAAGTTTAGCGATTCGATATAAATTCTTAAACGCTTCGATATTAACATCAAAAGGTTTACTGCCCTGGATGAGTTCTGGCACTTTATTCACGGGGGCAACCTTTAAACTGCCTGCAATCAAGTTAATATCAGACTGAATCATCTGAGCATTTCGATAAACCAGATTAGGATTAATCTTGCCAATCATAGGATCAAGAGCTAATGACACTCTCATCAGCTGTTCATAGACATTAGAAGGGGTTTTTCCACCCTCAAATACAGCTTCTGATGGGGGAATACTCTTATCGGCTAGAATCGGCGCAACCTCTTGACGTAAAAAAGAAACTACGGCAAATACATCTGCCGGCGTGATTTTTCGGATTGGAATCGCTCTCTGTTCAGAAACGGATAGGCCAAGCTTTTTTTGCAACCTAATTATCTTGTGATGCACTTCAGTCGCTTTTGCATAAACATGAACGGGCAGCTTATTGGTTTGGACATAGGGTTCTTTTTGATTACTGGCAACATTATCCGCCGCAGCGATGGCAATAATGTCCATCTCCAAAGATTTAGCTTGCTGGAATACATGACTTGGCGTTTTTACAGAAGCATGTGCCAACATCGGTAATGACAGCAATACCATTGAAGCCACAATCCCACAAAGCTTAATAAATCTCATATAACCCCCTATACTCTCTTAAAAAGACAACTATCTTAAGGACAAACCAACTGTAACATTAGTATTTAGTAATTAAAATTGCTGATAAATAAAGCAAAGAATATACCAACACGACTCAACATAACTTATAGGTTGTTATTTAATTAGATTAGTTCCTGTCGGAATAAGATGGGAATCCAAAAAGAATAAAAAACCGCTGAGAGAGAATAAGCCCTTGTCAGCGGTTTTTTTATAG
>CAZJPO010000170.1:0-3717 GCA_964547865.1 uncultured Thiosulfatimonas sp. | reverse complement strand
GGTTATGCTTTTCGAAAAACGCAATAAACGCTTTTCTGAGTTCTGCACTCGTCATGTTCTATAACCTAAAAATATAAAAATTAAAATTCTGTTTAGTTAAATAGCAGTCTTGTAATCAGTAATAGACTACTTAAATGCCTTCCAAATAGAGCCTTGGCTAAAGCCTCTGCTTTGCAGAAAACGCATTCTTTTTGCTTGTTCTTTTGGTGCCGTCGGTTTGCGACAGTCACCGTATTTCTTTTCTAATACCGCTTGAGCAAGCTCAACCCATTCAAACTCACCCCAATCGAGATAAGCGGAGATCAAACTGGAATCACTGCAAGCCTGCTGAAGCTTCTGCTGAATCTTTAAAGGACCCTGCCCTTTTTCTGCCAAGTTGCGAACTGCTTGCTCTAAATAACGTTCGTCGCTCTGCCAGTTGTTGCTTTGGCAGATTTTAACCACTTCTACGACAAGCTGTTGAACCAGCCCAGGTTGGGCGCCTTTTTTTTCCAATAACTCAGGTGTTTCTGGAAACTTCTGCAATAGCTTTTGCTTAAGCTCTTTGGCACCGTGCTCTCGCATAGCCAACAAATAAACGGCTCGCGCTTCTATTTGCTTGGCTAGATCTAAAGCCCGTTCAGGCTCTTGTTTAGCCGCCTTCATTTTTGCACCTAAATCGGCGCCGGATTTAATTTCCAGTTTAGCGAGAAAGTCCTCTGCACTTTTCACAGCGACAACGCTCTAAGCTTTGGCTATTACTCAACAGCTTCTTCTGCTTCAGCAGATTGCTTAGATGGCATTATTTTTTCTTTAATTTGATCCATCAGCTCTTCAGCAATATTTGGGTTATCAATCAGGTACTGACGCACATTATCTTTACCCTGACCGATCTTCGCACCGTTATAGCTATACCAAGAACCTGACTTTTCAATCAACTTCTCTTTAACACCCATATCGATGATTTCACCTTCGCGAGAAATCCCTTGGCCGTAAAGAATGTCGAACTCAACTTGTCTAAACGGAGGCGAGACCTTGTTCTTAACGACTTTGACTCGAGTTTCATTACCCAAGATTTCATCGGCCTTTTTAATGGCTCCAATACGGCGGATATCTAGACGAACCGACGAGTAGAACTTAAGAGCGTTACCACCCGTCGTGGTTTCTGGGTTACCAAACATAACCCCGATCTTCATACGAATCTGGTTGATGAAGATAACTAAAGTATTAGTACGCTTAATGTTTGCTGTTAGCTTACGCAGCGCCTGCGACATCAAACGAGCCTGAAGCCCCATATGAGAGTCACCCATATCACCTTCAATTTCCGCTTTTGGCGTTAGAGCGGCAACCGAGTCAACCACCACGATATCAACCGCGCCAGAACGAACTAGGGCATCCGTGATTTCTAGCGCTTGCTCACCTGTGTCTGGCTGAGAGACTAAAAGATTATCAATATCAACACCCAGCTTTTCAGCATAGATAGGATCAAGTGCGTGCTCAGCATCAACAAACGCTGCGGTACCACCCGCTTTTTGAGCCTCTGCAATCGCGTGTAGCGTCAAGGTTGTTTTACCAGAAGACTCTGGACCGTAAATTTCAACAACACGACCTTTTGGTAGACCGCCAACCCCTAGAGCCAAATCCAAACCAAGTGAACCAGTTGAGATTGCCTGAATATCACGCGGAGCATCATTGTCGCCCATACGCATGATTGAGCCTTTACCAAATTGCTTCTCAATTTGACCTAGGGCTGCTGCAAGTGCTTTTTGCTTATTCTGATCCATCTGGAGATTCCTTCTAGGTTATTTTTTCCTAGCCCGTAATAAAACCGGCCTACACGAAAAAGCCTCTGCCCGCCAGACAATAATTCCTGACAAAAACAAAGGCTTTGAATTCTATATTTGAGTGTTATTTCATTCGAAATAATTCTGCCTTAAATAGGCGGAAAATTATCCCACAATTTCGGCAACAATTCCAACAATCTGCTTAAGCTTAACCCATCAACTCCAAAATACCATTTAGTGCTGCCTCGGTGGTCTGCTCACGCACTGACTGGCGGTCACCATCAAACTGAAACCGCTGGCTTTTGACTCCATCCTGACCCTGTACCGCCCAAGCTAACCAAACCGTACCAACCGGTTTATCTGGGGTTCCTCCTCCCGGCCCGGCAATACCACTACAGGCAACACTGACTTTTGCATGGGACTGCTGAAGGGCTCCCAATGCCATCTCTTCAACACACTCTTGGCTAACGGCACCTTTTTTTTGAATTGTAGTCTCTTTAATTCCGAGCATCTCGCGCTTAGACTCATAACTGTAGGTTATGTAAGCTCGGTCAAACCATGCCGTACTGCCTGCCACATCGGTTAAGGCTTCGGCAATCATGCCTCCGGTACAGGATTCTGCCGTCACCACCATCGCACCTTTATCGGTTAATGTCTTACCAACTTGTTTCACTAAATCATGGAGTGACATTCAATACACCTCTTTTAATGTTTTTTTATTGCGCGATTAACAGTCAGCTTAATTTGATATAAATCACAATATGTCCTAGCATACTCTTTTTTATTTGGCTTTCAAAATTCTTCCGCACAAGTACAACATGACCAAAAGCAAACACACCCCCATGATGCAACAATTCTTAGCGATTAAAGCTGAGAACCCTAGCCACCTGTTGTTTTATCGCATGGGAGACTTTTATGAGTTGTTCTTTGACGACGCTAAGAAGGCTTCTGAACTTTTAGAAATCACCTTGACGGCTCGTGGAAAATCAGGCGGAGAGCCGATTCCAATGGCGGGTATTCCACACCACTCTGCTGAAGGCTATTTGGCCAAGCTAGTTAAACTTGGTGAATCTGTGGCCATCTGCGAACAGGTCGGCGACCCGAGTACCAGCAAAGGCCCAGTTGAGCGCAAAGTGGTGCGCATCATAACCCCCGGCACGCTGGTCGAAGAAGCACTGCTCGAAGACCGCCAAGAAAATCTATTGGTGACCATTTGCGAGCAAGAAAAACACTATGGTTTGGCTTTCCTTGAAGTATCAAGTGGACGCTTTGAAACGACTCAACTCAGCTCATTAAATCAACTGCTCTCAGAAGTTGAGAGGTTAAAACCATCTGAGCTATTAGTTCCCGATGATGATCCGTTTCGCGAGCAAATGCCAGAGAGCATTTTTAATCGCGCTGGTCTGGTGCGTTATCCAAGCTGGCATTTTGATGTGGCTAGCAGCCGAAAACGCCTAACAGATCACTTTCAAACCCAAGATTTAGTCGCTTATGGCTGTGAACAGAACTCAGCCTCTATTAGTGCCGCAGGGGTCATTCTGCACTACGCGCAAAGCATGTTACAGAGTGACTTGGCACACATCTTAGGACTGCACAGTTATTCCACGACAGATACCTTAGTATTGGATGCGATCAGTCGCCGCAATCTAGAAATTGACACCAATCTAAGCGGCGGAACCAACAATACCCTTGCTGCGATTCTTGACCATACTGCAACCGCGATGGGAAGCCGCCTATTAAAACGCTGGCTAAACCAACCGCTGCGCAATCGTGAAATCATTAACCAACGCCTAGATGCGATTGATGCAATTCTAAATAACCATTGTGACGATGAACTACGCCAGACCTTAAAACAGGTCGGTGATATGGAGCGCATTTTAAGCCGTGTTGCACTGCGTTCAGCCAGACCTCGCGACTGTCTGCATTTAGGACGAACTCTCAATGCCCTGCCAGA
>CAZJPO010000169.1:0-3728 GCA_964547865.1 uncultured Thiosulfatimonas sp. | reverse complement strand
TTGGTGTGTTTGCTTGGGCTATGGCGTTGTGTTCGACTTCTTCTCTATGTCCCCAGCCGTCAAGGATAATTAGGCCTGTTGGACGATTTTCAATGATAACTTTTGGTTTTAATTCGTTTGGCATCTGCTTTTTTCTACCATATCTGTTTTTTATTTGCGTAATCGGTTTATTGTAGCGGCTTTCACTGTTAAAATCATTAGGTTTGCTTTTAGGACAACTTATGGGCGTTGATTTTATTGAAATAATCGACGACTACCATATCAAGGGAATATGAATGTTTAGTGAATTCTTTCAGGAACAGTGGCCATTGTTTTTGGCTGCTTTTATTATCACTCTGGTAATTATATACAGCTATGTTGGAGATCGTCTGGCTGGTTTTCAGAGTGTGGGCACGACTGATGCCATTAGAGTCTTTAACGATGACGCCTATGTTTTAGATGTGCGCACATCCGGTGAATACAATCAAGGTTATATTGGTAACGCGACCAATATCTCTGTAACAGAGTTGGCATCGAGAATGGGTAATTTACCGGCGGATAAAGAGACCGAAATTCTGGTTTATTGCCAAACGGGTGCACGCTCAGCAAGAGCTGCTGGAATGTTGGCAAAAAATGGTTATACCAAAGTGTATAACCTTTCTGGTGGGATCTCGGCTTGGCAAAATGCCGGCTTGCCTACTGGGCGTAAGAAATCGAAAAAGAATAAAAAAAATAGCAGGTAAACCCGTTCAAAAGGGCTCTGTTACAGAGGAGAAAGTTATGGCAAAAGTTGTTATTTACTGCACGGCTAGTTGCCCGTTTTGTTCAATGGCAAAGCGTTTGCTCGACTCAAAAGGGGCTCAGTACGAGTCTATTGATATTGGAAACGATCGTGCTAAGTGGGCTGAAATGGAGTCATTGACCGGTAGAAATACAGTGCCACAAATTTTTATTGGTGATAAACACATTGGTGGATTTGATGATCTCTCTGCAGCAGATAAGCGCGGTGAAATCGATCCTCTGTTACAAGCTTAATTTGATTAAAGGACACGATAATGTCAGAAGCTCCACAACAAACTTTTGTTATTCAAAAGATCTATACAAAAGACATCTCATTTGAATCGCCAAATGCACCGGCTATTTTTTCAAGTGAGTTCCAACCGCAATTAAGCGTTGATCTAAATGTTGAAAGCGCTAAGTTAGAAGACGATATTTTTAATGTCGCTTTGAGAGTGACTGCAACAACTCAGGTCGATGGTAATACTGCTTTTCTTTGTGAAGTTGAGCAAGCTGGAATTTTCACCTTGTCAGGTTTTACTGATGCTGAACTGTCATATATGCTTGGCGTGCAGTGTCCACTGGCGCTATTCCCATACGCACGTGAAACGGTTTCAGACTTGGTTGCTCGCGGTGGCTTCCCGCAATTGCTACTTGAGCCGGTAAATTTTGAAGCGATGTATCACAACCACCTTCAGCAACAACAAGCTCAAGCAGAAGAGCAGGCTGAAGCGACTGAACAGTAGTAGGTCTCCTCTTGTCTGAATACAAGAATGTCGCCGTCCTCGGTGCAGGTGCATGGGGAACGGCACTCGCCATTCACCTAGCAAAGGTTGGCCACTCGATTTCTTTGTGGTCTCACTTGCCAGAGCAAGCTGCTCAATTAAATGAGCAGCGGCAAAACAAGCAATACCTTCCCGGCTTTGAGCTGCCAGAAAATATCACTGTTTCCAGTGACCTTAAGGTTTGTGTTGAGTCGGTAGATGCTGTTCTTGTTGTTGTACCGAGTCATGCCTTTCGACAGACTTTAGCTGCTCTATCGAGCTTGATGGACGCATCCAAACTCCCTATATCTTGGGCTACAAAAGGCTTTGAGCCTGAAACACAAAAACTTTTGCACGATGTGGCTAATGAGGTTTTGGGGCAAGATGCCAAAATCAGTGTGCTTTCAGGGCCTACTTTTGCACAGGAAGTCGCCAAGGGGTTGCCAACCGCAATGGTCAGTGCCTCTTATCAACTTGATCAAGCTGAGTTTTGGGCACAACTTTTCTTTAGTCCAAGTTTTAGAATGTATACGCAGTCAGATATGCTTGGTGTAGAAATTGGCGGCGCCTATAAAAATATTATGGCGATTGCCACGGGTGTAAGCGATGGTTTGCAGATGGGCGCAAATGCTCGCGCCGCACTGATCTCTCGAGGTATGGCAGAGATGATGCGTTTGAGCGGTGCTTTGGGGGGACAAGCTGAAACCATGATGGGGCTTGCAGGCTTGGGAGACTTGGTTTTGACCTGTACTGACGACTTGTCTCGTAACCGCCGTTTTGGTTTTGGCCTAGCGCAGGGTGATCTTTCCACTGAAGAGGTGATGAATGAGATCGGTCAGGTGGTTGAAGGGGTTAAGGCAGTGTTGGCAGTTAAACAGATCGCTGTGGATTTAGGCTTGGAGTTGCCAATTATGGAGCAGGTCTATTCTTTGGTAACAGGCGAGACAACACCTAAAAATGCGGTTCAATCCCTAATGTCTCGCGCATTCAAAGCGGAATAGCTGCTTTATCAAATTTACAACTTTTGACTAAATTCCAATTGTCGCCAAGCCTCATAGGCCATAATCGAAACGGCGTTTGCTAAGTTGATGCTTCTACCACCCGGCATCATCGGAATCGTCAAGCGCTGCTCTTCAGGAAAGCTGGTAATCACTTCCATTGGTAAGCCACGGGTTTCTGGTCCAAATAAAAATGCATCTCCATTTTCAAACTGAGGGTCTGTATAATAGCGCGTGGTTTTAGTGGTTAATGCAAATACGCGGTTTGGTTTAATTTTATCCAAGCATGCTTCGAGGTTTTGATGTTCATAGACATTGGCCAATTCAGCATAGTCCAAACCAGCCCGGCGAACCTTTTTTTCACTTAAATCAAAAGCAATAGGGTGTATCAGGTGAAGGTGCGCACCCATATTGGCGCTAAGCCGAATAAGTGCCCCGGTGTTCTGTGGGATTTCTGGTTCGTAAAGAATAATGTGTAGCATATAGGATTCAATTCTGTGGTTGATTTATCTGTCGATTTTTGTGGTATTCACTTTAACAATCCAGTTGCGATGGCGTCTGGAAATGCTGGTTACGGCATAGAATACCAGTCTGTTTCTGGCTTTTCCAATCGAGATATTGGCGCTGTCTTTCTCAAAGGGACAACCCTAGAGCCAAAACTAGGTAACAAGGCCGAGCGAGTGATGGAATCACCAAGTGGTCTATTGAATTCGATTGGTTTACAGAACCCCGGTGCACACTCCGTTATTAATGATTTGTTGCCACAGCTAGATATGAGCGAGACTCGATTTATTATCAATGTGTCTGGATCGTCTATTGAAGAGTATGCAGAAGTGGTTCGCCTATTTGATCAAACCGACTTGCCTGCAATGGAGATCAATATATCCTGCCCGAATGTTAAAAAGGGTGGTGCCGCTTTTGGTAATGACCCAGACATGGCCGCGCGAGTGGTTGAAGCTTGTCGTGCAAATACCAGCAA
Source organism: uncultured Thiosulfatimonas sp. (assembly GCA_964547865.1). Lineage (GTDB taxonomy): Bacteria > Pseudomonadota > Gammaproteobacteria > Thiomicrospirales > Thiomicrospiraceae > Thiomicrorhabdus. Next base: position 231 of record CAZJPO010000169.1, on the reverse strand, counting down.
GCCTATGATTGTAAAGTTATCACCAAACCAAACGGATATTGCTGAAGGGGCTCGCCGTGTAATTGATGCAGGTGCCGACGCGCTTTCTGCGATTAATACTCTTATGGGTATGCAGATTGATGCCAATACGCGCAAACCAACCCTGGGCAATAACCAAGGTGGTTTGTCTGGCCCGGCAATTAAGCCAGTGGCTCTATTAAAAGTACATCAGGTTTATCAAGTGGCTAAGCA
>CAZJPO010000168.1:0-3794 GCA_964547865.1 uncultured Thiosulfatimonas sp. | reverse complement strand
TTAGAAGGGCTGTTCTCTCACCAGTCACCTAAGCCTTTAAGCACAGTTGATGTGATTGGCGGTGGGCGTGAAGCACTCGTTAAAGCGAATACTGAAATGGGACTGGCGCTGAGTGCAGATGAGATTGATTATTTGGTTGATGCCTTTAATGGTCTTGAGCGCAACCCGAGTGATGCTGAGCTAATGATGTTTGCTCAGGCAAACTCTGAGCACTGCCGACATAAAATCTTTAATGCCGATTGGACCATTGATGGTGAAGATAAACCGAATTCTCTTTTTGGTATGATTCGCAATACTTATCAAAATAACCCAGAAGGTGTCCTTTCTGCCTACAGTGATAACGCAGCAGTTGTTGAGGGGCCAGCCGCTTCTCGTTTCTTTCCTGATCCTGAAACCCGTCAGTACGGCACCAACTCGGAAAATGTTCACTTCCAGATTAAAGTGGAAACCCACAACCATCCAACTGCAATTTCACCATGGCCGGGTGCGGCGACAGGTTCGGGTGGAGAAATTCGTGATGAAGGGGCAACTGGACAGGGGTCTAAACCTAAATCTGGTCTAACGGGTTTTACCGTTTCTAACTTGAATATTCCTGGTTTTGAACAGCCTTGGGAGCGCGCTTACGGCAAACCTTCACGCATTGTCACGCCTTTAGAAATTATGACTGAGGGACCGCTGGGTGCAGCGGGTTTCAATAATGAGTTTGGTCGTCCTGCGATCAACGGTTATTTCCGTACTTATGAAAACGCCTTTGTGACGCATGATGGCGAAGAAGTTCGCGGTTATCACAAGCCAATTATGTTGGCGGGTGGTCTTGGAAATATCCGTGAGGAACACGTCCAGAAAGGTGATATCCCGGTTGGTGCCAAGCTGGTTATTCTAGGTGGCCCGGCCATGTTGATTGGTCTTGGGGGCGGCGCAGCCTCATCGGTGGATACTGGTGCCGGTGCAGAGAATTTAGACTTTGCTTCTGTTCAGCGCGAGAACCCTGAGATGGAACGTCGTGCGCAAGAGGTAATTGACCGCTGTACTTACCTCGGTAAAGAAAACCCAATCGCATCGATTCACGATGTCGGGGCGGGCGGTATCTCTAACGCTTTCCCTGAGTTAGTGAATGATGCCGGTAAAGGTGGGCATATCGAACTGCGTAAAGTGCCGAATGATGAGCCGGGTATGTCGCCAATGGAGATCTGGAGTAACGAATCTCAAGAGCGTTATGTGATTGCGATTCACGCCGAGAAAATCGATCAGTTTGAAGCCATCTGTAAACGTGAGCGCGCTATTTACGCCATCGTTGGTGAAGCCACTAAAGAACAAGAGTTGATTGTTAACGACACGGTATTCGAAAATAATCCAGTTGATATGCCTCTAAACGTTTTGCTTGGTAAGCCGCCAAAAATGCACCGTACAGTAGAATCTCGCAAGATTCCACAGGCCGGTTTTGAAACGGCTAACTTAGATTTTACCGATGTGACCGAACGTCTATTAAAGTTGCCAACGATTGCCAATAAAAACTTCCTGATCACGATTGGGGATAGAACGATTACGGGTATGGTGACGCGCGATCAAATGGTCGGCCCTTGGCAGGTGCCAGTCGCGAATGCGGGGATTACCTGTTCTGACTACGACGGCTATACTGGTGAAGCAATGGCCTCTGGTGAACGTCCTCCGGTTGCTTTGATTAATCCTAAGGCCTCTGCGCGTTTATCAATTGCGGAAGCGATTACCAATATTGGTTGTGCCAAGATTGAGAAGATGAGCGATATTAAGATCTCTGCAAACTGGATGGCTGCTGCGGGGCACCCCGGTGAAGATTCTGCCCTTTATGATGCGGTTGAAACTGTTGGTTTAGAGCTTTGTCCTGCTCTTGGTATTGCCGTGCCTGTTGGTAAAGACTCTATGTCGATGAAAACGGTTTGGACTGAGGGTGAGGGTGATAAGGCGCAAGATAAAGCCGTAGTCTCACCAATGTCTCTAAATATCACGACGTTTGCGCCTGTTGAAGATGTGCGTAAAACCGTGACTCCTCAACTGAGAACAGATTTAGGTGAAACTGAGCTATTGGCGATTGATCTTGGTAAAGGCCAAAACCGAGTAGGAGCTAGCTGTTTGGCGCAGGTTTATAACCAGGTTGGAGATGTTTCAGCTGACTTAGATAGTGCAGACGACCTACTAAATATGTTTAACGCCACTCAGGCGATGCTGGCAGGTGATCTAATGCTTGCTTATCACGATCGTGCTGACGGTGGTCTTCTAGTTACTCTATTAGAAATGGCATTTGCTGGCCATTGTGGTATTAACGTTGATACGACTGCACTTGGTTCAGAGCCCGTTGCCGCTTTGTGTGCTGAAGAAGTGGGTGTTGTGATTCAGGTTGAGGCATCTAACAAAGCTAAAGTAGACGCTATTCTTGCTGACTACTCCCTAACAGAGATGTCTCATTGGATAGGTTCAACTTCTGATAACGATCAAGTTCAAATTACGGCTCATGGTAAAACTCTGTTGGATATGGCCCGCGCGGATCTTCAGGCTTGGTGGTCAGAGACTTCGTATCGTATGCAGGCACTGCGTGATAACGAGAACTGTGCTCAGCAAGAGTTTGATGCCATCCAGAACTCAGATAATACTGAGATATCACCAGTGGTTACTTTTGATGCAAATGATGATATTACGGCAGAGTTTACTGATCAACCTCGTCCGAAAGTTGCGATCTTGCGTGAGCAGGGTGTTAACGGTCAGCAGGAAATGGCAGCTGCTTTCACTAAAGCTGGATTCGATGCCATTGATGTCCATATGACAGATGTGCTCTCTGGTGAAGTTAAGTTTGATGATTATCGTGGTTTAGTGGCCTGTGGTGGTTTCTCATATGGTGATGTCTTAGGTGCGGGTCGCGGTTGGGCGAACTCAATTCTGTTTAATGACACTGCGCGCTCAAGTTTTGAAGGGTTTTTCAAGCGAGAAGATACTTTTACACTAGGTGTTTGTAACGGTTGTCAGATGTTGTCAAACCTGAAAGAGATCATCCCTGGGGCTGAGAGCTGGCCGGCATTTGTTCGCAATGAATCGGAGCAGTTTGAAGCTCGATTCTCACAGGTTGAGATCCAAGATTCACCCTCTATTCTATTAGAGGGTATGGCGGGTACCCGTATTCCTGTCGCCGTTGCTCACGGAGAGGGGCGTATGGACTTTGGTACGGGTTCTGCAACTGATGTAGACGGCCTAGTTGGGGTAAGTTATGTGGATGCAAAAGGTAACCCAACAGAAGCTTACCCATTTAATCCAAATGGAACCGCAAATGGTATGACGGGGTTAACAACGCCGGATGGACGCGTCACAATTATGATGCCACACCCAGAGCGTGTATTTAGAACCGTGCAAAACTCTTGGCACCCGGATGAATGGCAAGAAGATGCACCGTGGATGCGTCTCTTCCGCAACGCCCGTAAGTGGGTGGGTTAAAAAGTCTAAAACACTGAATCTCTGCGTTAAACATTTTGCTAATAGTCCTGCTATTAGCAAAATGTTTGCCTTGATCTTCAGCGTTTTATCTCTTTTTAATGGGATGTGGCAAGAAGCCTTTGATAAGGGTTTGCCAATATTAGACATGTTGGCTGCAAACCCCATCTTGATTAAGGAAAGTTTATCTCGCTCCTTGGTGTTGGGGTTGAAATCTTGGCCCTGCAATGTTTTCCTTGAACTTCAGGAAGTTATGTCTTTTTAACTACTTGAAGTAAGAAATTTTTTGGGGCTGACCCAGATAACTAGTTCAGTTCTTTTTTAACCCATTGATTCAA
>CAZJPO010000167.1:0-3885 GCA_964547865.1 uncultured Thiosulfatimonas sp. | reverse complement strand
CATGTTGCCGCAAGTCACTTTTTTACCCACAGTATTCTTCTCTTTGAGTTGACGATGAATGTTTTCTATGAAATCATCGTTGCCAATGGCAATCGCCTCACTCTCCAGAGACGGTTCCTTTGGTCCGACCCCGTATCGCCGTATCACTGATACCCGCCAACATTAATACCGATAAAGGGTAATAGATCATCGGTTTATCGTAAATGGGTAACAACTGTTTGGAAACACCCATGGTTATTGGATGAAGACGGGTGCCGGCACCACCTGCCAGAATTATACCTTTGGGGGTTCTTTGGCTCCTTTGCTTTTTTTATTTCAAAACCAAAACTTTACTTCTCAAATTCAGAGATCGGCATAAGAAGAAAATCGGCGATAAAACGGTACCGCTGATCCTTAACCAACTTTATCACCTGCAACATATCAATATTCATGTAGTCGTGAACAATCCGGTTACGCAAACCGATGATGGCATTCCAAATAGTCAGCTTCTGATTGCTTACTACACCAAAATCGGCCAAGAGATTAAAACAGTCATAAGCCGATACAGGTACCTGCTTACCGTTAAACTTGAGCGTGTGTTTTGCTTTGCCAATGGCATTTTCTGTCAGAATCTGAAAAGCATGGAGCACGCCATTTTTTTCGAGTGATGACAACTCTTTACCTGCTAAAAGCATCGACCGGGCATCATCAAGTATGGTGGTCTGGCTTTGCGCTATAAGTGCCGTCTCTGCCTGATACAGATCAAGCCGCATAGATCTCCTCCCAATACGCTTCTTCTAACTCCCGCCAAGTTCGTTGCAAAAAATGACACCATGCTAAAGTTTCTGCACCATGCAGTATCTGTCCTTCTTCAGCAACAACTGCTCTCATTGCCAGTCGTGCTGTTGGCAGGTCAATCAAATCTACAGTTAAAATATCTATATTTAAAGTCGTCGCAAGACATTTACGCAAACTTTCCGTTGCAGCAAGTTGATCTATAAAATTCAACTTCTTATCCCATTGAATAGCAATATCCCAATCGCTACCGGATCGCCCGGCTCCTGAGGCTTGACTGCCGACAAGGACGGCGAGTTCCAAATCGTGAATATCAGAAAAAGCTGCACTTGTTTTTTCAATAGACTCACGGTGATTTTTTAACATACATGCATCCTTTTGAAAAATCTCTCAGCTTTTGGTTTAAACCTGAGAAAGACGATGGCACCTGTGGGTGAGCGGAACATCAGCAGGATACAGACCACATTTTTTCAAAAAAAACTACACCATTATGGAAATTAATTATCAGGGAAAACTGGGTCGAGCCACGCTATCTTCTTGATTATACATCATTAAAGTTCCAAAAATAGGCACTTTTGCCGTCTATATCGTCGTTTTCGGCCATAGAAAAGCCATTCTAACAAGATGCCGATTCACACAGCTGATACGATGCTTCGGTATTCTGAATATTTCTTCCTTTGGCACGCCCACCGAGAATTGATTTTATCTCTTATCTCCTCAACAAATCCTATATTGTCTTTTTTGACCCTAAAAAGTGAACTATTAACCTGATTTCGATGTATAATTCACCGGTTTTGCTTGTTATTTTAACTGGTTAGCATGCCCCACCCCCTCTCCAGGATAAGGGAAAAATGAGCGTTGTAAGAAAAGGCGACAACTATCCTGACACAGGGGGAAGGTAAGGCTCGCAACACCATTGACAGTTTTTTCAGAAATGAACTAAGCCGCTATCAACGAAAACTCATTGCCTTGGGCTGTTGCGACATGAGTGAAACCTTTATTGGTGCTATTGAAAAATGGTGCCCCAATGCAACCTTGATCCTGGACCGATTTCACATCGTCAAGGCGCTCAATGGGGCGGTTGACGAGATCCGCATAGAGCAATGGCGCAAAGCAGATAAAGACAACCGAAAAACCTTGAAAGGGTTGAGATGGTTGCTTTACAGGCATTCATCTCAACGCACCGAAAAAGACACAAAAAATCTCAAGTCTCTCTATATGGGAGGAAATCGCCGTATTTATAGTGCCTGGATACTCAAAGATGAGTTTGAGCAATTCTGGGATTTCAAAGATCAAGATTCAGCCAAGGACTTCCTCAGCGACTGGTGTAAAACAGCGAATAAAAGCCACCTTGAATCGATAAAAACTTTTGTTGCAACCATCAGAAAACATGAACATCGTCTGTTGCCATTTGTGGAAAGCAGACTGACAAATGCCATTGCCGAAGGACTCAGCATAATCATTTAAATTGTCAAAAATAGAGCAAGCGGTTTCAGGAATTTGAATGCCTTCTCAGACCTGATCTATTTGACCGTCGGAGACCTCGATATTCCTGCACAGATTCCGGCAAGGTTTCATGCACTGTAAAATTGTAGCAATGGCCGATACCTTGCGGATCCCGGCCTGCTGAGCATTTGGGAAACTCGGATATAGCCCTCTTTACTTGGTGAATTCATTAAGCCGATCCAAATCACCTTTTTTTGCCTCCTTAAGCAGTTGATCCCAGCTATTAGGCGGATGACCACTATTGAGCATTTTTTCAAAAACTCGATAGGCGTCAGACTTTCTAGCATAATCTCTTTTATTTTTCTCGTCGTTTACCCAGGCAAAAACAATAATTTTTGACTCGGAATGAAAGCGAAAGAATAAGCGGTATTGTTGAAAGAATTTAGCTCTAAACCAGTGCTTGTGATTTTCTCCAAGCGTCAAACCTTGACGATATTCAGGAGACATTGGGTTTTTTGGAATAATATCAAAGGCTAATTTGGAAATGGCAGCTAAACGCTTGGCTGCGTTTTTTTTAAGATAGTGAACGGGGTCTTTGCTTTTTAATTTTTCAACTTTATTGATTAGTGCTTCTATTTCATCAAGAAATAATGGGTGAGCGAAGATCGTCCACCCATTGATTACACTCGAGGTTTGTTCTGGCAAAACTATTCATCCTCATCATTGAGATGAGCATCAAGATCGACTTCGACATCTGCAACCAAGTTTTGAATGCGAGCAACCAACTCGGGGCTCATGGCTTTCACATGCTGCGGATTGTGTTTGATATCTATAGATAGAAACCCTAAAAAATTGTCTAACACTGGATCTGCTTCGTCTATATCTGATCGAGATAACAGAACATTGCCATCTGGTTGAATGGTGTAACGAATCTTCTCACGCTTGTTCAGGTGCAGAGCTTTACGCACTACGCTAGGTACCGTGGTTTGGTACCGATCGGTCAGAGTTGATTCAGTTACTAATAATGAGCTCGCCATATTGAACCTCCGGCATAGGGGAATTGACACCTGTTTAAACAATAATGCAATTGCATTATTGTTTCAAGTGTTATTCTACTTTTTCTCGATATATTCAAAACTCCGGTTTGTCAAGATATGAAAGCTATTGGGGTCGGGCCACGCTAACCCATTGATTTTCATTCGTAAACATCCCAAAAATAAGCATTATTATAGCCTATATCGCCGTTTTCACCCCTCAAAAGAGCATTATAGGAAATATGCGGAGAAGTTTCCCGAAGCTGATATGCTGCTTCAGCTTTCTGTATATTTCTACCCTTGGCAAGTCCAGCGAGCCTTGATTTTATGTTCTCAACAAATTCTTTGCTGCCTACCGCTATACTCCTGGTCCATTTTTCATCTCGCCTGTTTCTTGCAGCGTTTAATGATTCTTCCACCAACATTTTATGATTCTGTTTTACCGTATCATACGATCCAGTGCCAAGTAGTTCCATTAACCTGTCGTAATTAATGAATATATTTCTCCTTCTTGGTTTCTGAGTCTCATTTTAACCACTAAAAAACCACTGCTTCGGATGCGTTACGACTCCGGCTCGTACCATGTTGAGATCAATATAAACAAGGCAACGCAGGAAATGCTTCCCATCTT
>CAZJPO010000166.1:0-3885 GCA_964547865.1 uncultured Thiosulfatimonas sp. | reverse complement strand
AACTATGATAAAACTCAACCAGATTAACCAAATACCGCAGGGGCTGTTAGAGCTTGAGGATATATCCAAACTACACACAATCCTGCCTCGACCGACTCTGCTTCATATCGAAGGCAGCGATCCGAGGCCGCTATTTGTTTCCGTACTCCTCCACGCCAATGAATCAACTGGTTTTTTTGCTATCCAATCGCTACTCAAAAAATACCAACAACACCCGCTACCGCGTTCGATAATGATCTTTATCGGTAATATCGAAGCCAGTAAAGCGCAGGTAAGGCGTTTGGATGGACAACCCGATTACAACCGAGTCTGGCCAGGTGGAAATTGCGATGGCTGTGCTGAAGCCGATCTTATGCAACAAGTCATCGATACTGTTTCAGCTACAAATCCGTTTGCCAGCATCGATATCCATAACAATACTGGAAAAAACCCGCACTATGGTTGTATCAATAAACTTGAAAATGAGTTTCTACATTTAGCCTCGCTATTCTCTCGCACGGTGGTTTTCTTTGAATCTCCAAAAGGCGTTCAATCGATGGCCATGGCCGAGCACTGCCCGGCGATCACTCTTGAATGCGGTAAACCTGATGAACCGCACGGGATTGAACACGCCAGAGACTATGTCGATACCGTACTCCACCTAGAGAGCTTATCAAATAAAGCCATCACTGATCACGATGTCACGGTGTACCACACCGTTGCCAGAGTGCTGGTGCCGGAGAGTACCAAGTTTGATTTCAAAGCCGAACATGAGCCAAAACCAGAAAGTTCTGATCACGATGTCTGTTTTGAAACCAACTTCGACAAACTCAACTTTTCGGAACTGGCTCAAGGCCATGTCTTTGGTCAGGTTAGAACCGAGGACAACCCACCGGTTCACATTCAAGCGATTGATGATGACGATAATATCGTCACTCAGGAATTCTTTACTGTCCGCGACAATAAACTCACACTCAATAAGGTCGTGATGCCGGCAATGATTACCCTAGACAAGAAGATTATTCGTCAAGACTGTCTGTGTTACCTAATGGAACCCTTAGATCACTTAAACTAACCGTTTATCAATCACTAAAATCAACCCAAAACCGCAAAGGGAAAAAGCTCATGGCAAATATCACGCTTGGAGACAATCAAATGACCACTGTTGGAGACCTGCCTGCAGTTGGTTCAAGTGCCCCTGATTTTAAACTGGTCGCAACGGATTTAACCGAAAAAACAGTGGCAGACTATTCCGGTCAAACATTGATTCTGAACATTTTCCCTTCGATTGATACCAGCGTCTGCGCTGATTCAACACGAAAATTTAATGAGCAAATGAACTCTATGGAAAATACCAGCGTTCTCTGTATTTCTAAAGATCTGCCGTTTGCACTAGATCGGTTTTGTGGTGCCGAGGGTTTAGACAATGTCATCCCTCTATCCGATTTCAGAGGCAGATTTGGTCAAGACTATGGGGTGCAAATCAATTACGGATTGTTAAATGGCCTACTATCACGTGCTGTTGTGGTGATTAAAGAAGGCAAAATTGTCTACACAGAACAGGTACCAGAAATTGCTTAGGAACCCAATTATGAAGCGGCGATTGAGGCAACCAAATAACTCAATCAGCATGTCGATAAAGCCTGCAATTGCAGGCTTTAATTGTCGTCTTTTTTATCACTCAAGTTCCGCAAAACGTTTGGTAACTTGAATCTTCCTTGTCAGGCGGATTTGCATATAGCTCTTGACCTTGAATCACATCAAAAGAATTCTTAAGTATGCTGTTTAACTTATTGATGTAGCTGTAGTTATTATTTTCTACTGCTTCCAATATTGCCTGTTCGACTAGATGGTTTCTCGGGATATAAACCGGGTTATTTGCATTCATTAAATCAATCATTTCAGTCTGTTCTCGCTCCTCCTTTTCTAAGCGAGATTTCCATAAATCAACCCACTCCGAAAAAGCGTCTTTTTTGTCCGATGTTAAGTAGTCAGGCAGGTGTCTAAAAAACAGCGTGTAATCCACTTTTTGCTGCTCCATTAACGCCAACAACTTAGTGATTAACTGCATATCCCCATCAACCGCTTTTTGCAATCCTAACTTAGCACGCATACCATCGAGATAAGCCGAGCTGAACAGGACTTCAAAACTCTCTAATACTTCATTCACGGTTTCAACTTCATCGCTCACCTCATCCTGAATGAGCGGCAACAAACTCTCCGCTAATCTGGTTAGATTCCACAAGGCTAACTTCGGTTGATTCCAATAAGCGTAACGACCTTGAAAGTCGATTGAACTAAACACTGCATCAGAGTGGTATCGATCAATAAAGGCGCAGGGACCAAAATCAATGGTTTGCCCAGAAACTGTACAGTTATCAGTATTCATTACCCCGTGCACAAAGCCGACCTGTAACCACTGGGCAATCAGTTTGGCCTGGCGCTGTACCACACGTTCCAGAAAACTCAGGTAAGGTCGTTGGCTCTTTTTTAAATCAGGATCATGGCGCTGGATAGCGTAATCCGCTAATTTCTTTAAGCCGTTAATATCATTATTAAACTGAAAGTATTGAAAACTGCCGACACGGATATGACTCTCGGCCACGCGCGTAACCACCCCACCGGGCTGTGGAGTTTCCCGTTGAACCATTTCTCCGGTCGACACCACAGCTAGGGATCTTGTGGTAGGAATACCCAAGGCATACATGGCTTCAGAGATAATATATTCACGTAGAGCCGGCCCCAATGCCGAACGGCCATCGCCTCGGCGAGCAAAGGCGGTGACGCCAGAACCTTTAAGCTGAACATCCTGCCATACTCCTTTGCGGTCTTGAATTTCACCCAATAGACAGGCTCGGCCATCTCCTAAACGCGGTACAAATTGTCCAAACTGGTGACCTGCGTAGGCCGTAGCAACCATAGCAGCGTTTTCAGGAGCAAGATTACCTGCCAAGAGCGCCGTTAGCTGCTCGTCATCAGCATCGACCTGTAATTGCTCTGCTAAATCTCGGTTTAACAGGCGTAACTGAGGGGCTTTAACTGGCTGCAATTCATGCGGTTCGAAAAAGGCCTTTCCCAAACTGACATAGCCATCGCTCAGAGCTTGATGAAGTTTACGCATTACGATCTCGATAAATTGAATTTAGTTGTGTGGCCGTTTAGCCAGCCATTTATCTAACTGGTTGGCAAAGGCTTGGCGGTCTTTTTGATTTAAGGCATCAGGACCACCGGTTTGAATACCACTTGAGCGCATGGTTTCCATAAAGTCGCGCATATTTAAACGCTGCTTTATATTGCTCGTCGTGTACATCTCGCCGCGAGGATTAAGTGCCAAGGCGCCTTTATCAATCACTTCTGATGCCAGCGGGATATCGGCAGTAATCACCAGATCATCTGGTTCACAATGCTGCACAATCCAGTTGTCTGCCACATCAAAACCCGACTCGACCTGCCTGAATTGAATATGTTTTGATTGAGGTATGCGCATAAAGTGATTTGCAACTAGTGTTAGAGGCACTTCTGTGCGCTGCGAAGCCTTAAATAGAATTTCTTTAATCACAACCGGACATGCATCCGCATCCACCCAAATACTCGACATTTGATCCCTTAATTCTTGATTATCAACCACGATCTTTATAATATCACTAAGACCTAATTGCATCAGTAAACCTGAAACAATCGCTACAATAAAATACAAAAACGGTACGGGAAGCTTCTGGTTTACCCTGTTCCACACAAATCCATTAGGAGGATAAGATGAAAACATGGCTAATACTTTTAGCTACTTTAGGCTTGGCAATGAATGTGCAAGCCAAAGAGATTAAACAAACCTATAACAACTTAACCGTCAATGCCGAGCAGGTCATGGCTGATGGCAAAACATTCAAAGATGAGTTTGTCCTGTTA
>CAZJPO010000165.1:0-3886 GCA_964547865.1 uncultured Thiosulfatimonas sp. | reverse complement strand
AAAACATCCCTCTGTTTTCATTCAATATTAATCGGTGAATTATCCCATAAATTTAAACCAAAAATCAGATAAAATAATTCCATAAAACAATCCTTTCTAAGGTCGGCATATGAAAACTCACCAATCAACAATTCAAATAGAAACCCCAAAACGCGGTACTTACAACATTACGCATGATATTGATAATGTTATCAGTGAATCTAAAGTCAATACTGGCTTGTGTCATGTTTTTTTACAACACACTTCTGCCTCGCTCATTATCACTGAAAATGCTGACCCAACGGTTAGAAAAGACATTGAATATTGGATGCAAAAGCATATTCAAGACGGCGATCCGAATTATCAACATAATTACGAAGGGGATGATGATATGAGCGGGCATATTCGTACCCTGTTAACGGAAACAAGCCACACGATTCCGATTACCAACGGACAACTCAACATGGGCATTTGGCAGGGGTTATTTATTTACGAACACCGAACAGGTCGATTTAACCGTACACTCGTTGTTACCATTCAAGGAGCTTAAAGTAATTTAAATTCAATCCTTAACCAAAAAATGGTAACCGATTAATTAAAAATTTAACAAAACCATCATTAAAACATCACTTCCTCGTCATCTTCTCTAGATAAAATTTAACTTGTACCAAGTCAATTTAACCCCCTAATTAAGGAAAAGTGAAATGAAACAAAAAATAATAAGTATCGTGATTGGGTTCGCTATTAGCAGCTATGTTAGTGCTGAAAGTATTGTTCCACCCTATCAAAGTTCAAATCAATGGTTTTCTGATGCCAAATCTAAAGTAGCTGAAAAAACCACCCTGCAAAGAAACAAAAATAAAGCAAAAAATATTATTTTATTTGTGGGCGATGGAATGGGAATTTCAACACAAACAGCGGCTCGTATTCTAGAGGGACAAAATAATGGAAATTCAGGTGAAGAGAATAATTTAAGCTTTGAAAAATTCCCATATTCTGCTCAAATAAAAACCTATAACACAAACCAACAAACCCCTGACTCAGCAGGTACTATGACAGCAATAGCAACAGGTGTTAAAAACAAAGCTGGCATGTTATCTGTCAGTGAAAATGCTATTCGAGGTAATTGTAATAGCACGAAAGGTCAAGAACTAACAACCTTTATTGAATTAGCAGAAAAAAAAGGAATGTCAACAGGTATTGTTTCAACTGCTCGGGTAACACATGCGACACCTGCCGCCACCTATGCAAAATCAGCTGAACGCAATTGGGAAAGTGATAATAATCTACCAGAAGAAGCAAAACAAAATGGCTGTATAGATATTGCTGACCAACTAATCAACTTTGAACATGGTGATGGTATTGATGTAGTTATGGGTGGTGGTCGTCGTCACTTTATTCCAAAACAGGTAACAGATATTGAAGGAAAATCAGGTAAACGCAAAGACAAACGCAATCTTATTAACGAATGGCAAGTTAACAATACGAACGGAGTCGTTGTACAAACACAAGGAGAGTTTGACAGTATCGACACTGACTCTACTTCAAAGCTATTAGGTCTATTTAACAGCTCTCACATGCGTTACGAAGCAGATCGTTCAAATGATGTTTCTGGCGAACCTTCTCTTACAGAAATGACCTCAAAAGCAATTGACATCCTATCCAAAAATGATAACGGTTATATTTTAGTTATTGAATCTGGGCGGATTGACCATGGGCATCATGCTGGTTCTGCATATAACGCACTAACAGAGACCATCGAATATTCCAATGCCGTAAAAGCAGCTGTTAATAAAACAAACCAAGAAGATACGCTTATTATCGTAACCGCTGATCATAGCCATGTATTTACAATCGCAGGTTACCCAACAAGAGGAAACCCTATTCTTGGAAAAGTTGTGGGTAATGACTCTTTTGGCGATTCTAAAGGAACACCATCATTAGACAATGACGATTTACCTTATACAACGCTAGGTTATACCAATGGGCTTGGTTTTGCAGATTTAGGTAGTGAAACAAACGCTGATGCTCGCTATAACCTTCCAATAAACACAGGAAGAAAAGATTTAACACAGGTTAATACCACAACAACAGGATACCATCAAGAAGCACTGATACCCCTCAGCTCTGAGACACATGCAGGAGAAGATATCGGTCTATATGCGATTGGACCAGGTGCTCAAAATATCCAAGGCGTAGTTGAGCAAAATGTTGTCTTTCACCTTATAAATAAAACTGCTGAACTTAATGGCAAAAGCTATTAAATAGGAGAATAAAATGAATAAACTTATAAATATATCAGCTATAACTATGGTAGGGCTAACATTAGCATCTTGTGCAGGTGATGATATTCCCAATAATAAAATTCCTGAAGCAAAGGTTTGGTTTGATGCAGGAGAATCATCAGTAACCACTGCTCAAGCACGGGAGGTCACCAGTTTAAAAGGCAAGGCAAAAAACATCATTCTGTTTGTCGGTGATGGAATGGGCGTTTCCACAGTTACTGCCGCTCGAATTTTAGAAGGCCAACAACTTGGAAAAATGGGGGAAGAGCATCAACTTAGTTTTGATAAACTTCCTTTTTCTGGTTTTTCTAAAACTTACAATACAAATCAACAAACACCCGATTCAGCAGGCACAATGACGGCAATGATGAGTGGCGTTAAAACAAAAGCAGGTGTTATTGGTGTATCAGAGCTTGTAAAAAGGTCAGACTGTAGTAGTTCAAAAGGAACTGAACTTGCTACTGCCCTTGAAATGGCTGAAAACACAGGAAAAGCAACGGGAATAATTTCGACGGCTCGAATTACTCACGCAACCCCAGCGGCAACCTATGCTAAATCAGCAGAAAGAAACTGGGAAAGTGATAATAAATTATCCGATGAAGCTAAAATAAATGAATGCAAAGACATTGCGGATCAATTGATAAACTTCAATTATGGCGATGGTATTGATGTTGTGATGGGCGGTGGTCGTCGTCATTTTATTCCCGAAGATTTTACCGATATAGAAGGTAAATCAGGCAAACGTAAGGATGGCAGAAACTTAACAACAGAGTGGAAGTCTAAATACCCAACGGGTACTTATGTTGAAACTCAGTCTCAGTTTGATGCTGTCAATGCTAACTCAACAGACAAATTGTTTGGCTTGTTCAATAGCTCACATATGCGTTATGAAGAAGATAGAAACAATGATGCTGGTGGTGAACCTTCTATTGCAGAGATGACTGAAAAAGCCATTGATATTCTTAAAAAAGATAATGACGGATTCTTCCTCATGGTTGAATCAGGTCGTATTGATCATGCTCACCACGCTGGCAGTGCTCATGGTGCTTTAAAAGAGACAATCGCTTTTGCTAAAGCGGTTCAAACAGCAATTGATAAAACCTCTTCGGAAGATACTTTGATTATTGTAACGGGAGATCATAGTCATGTATTCACTATTGCTGGTTACCCTACTAGAGGAAATCCAATTCTAGGGAAAGTGGTGGGGAATGACGGAGAAGGAAAACCTGAAACAACGCCATTATTAGCAAATGACAGTCTCCCATACACAACTCTTGGTTATACCAATGGTAGAGGCTATGCCGATCTTGGAAACGAAACAGACTCCGATTCTAGATATAGCGTGAGCATTGATACAGGAAGAAAAGATTTAACGAACATTGATACAACAGTATCGGGATTTCATCAAGAAGCAACAATTCCTCTTGGCTCTGAAACCCACTCTGCTGAAGATGTTGGTATTTACGCTTCTGGCCCTGGTGCTCACTTATTAACAGGTGTTAATGAACAAAATGTAATATTTCATGTCATGAGTCACATGGGTAATTTAGATAAATAATTAATACTCGGTTTAAAAACCCTTTTTAAGGAGCCTAATTTCAGACTCCTTTTTTATTATTCAT
>CAZJPO010000164.1:0-3900 GCA_964547865.1 uncultured Thiosulfatimonas sp. | reverse complement strand
ATTTGGTCTTCAATCTCTTTTTGTCGTTCAACTTGAAAACGCTTGTATAGATCAAGATTATTGAGTTTGGTTTTATTCCAATCAATTCGTCTCATCAACCAGCGAACCATAAAGCGAACAATATGACACTCATCACCACTAACATAAATAACCTCTGGTGAGGGTCGGTAACCATGCATCCGTTCAATGATTATCTTTCGGTCCTGTTTATCCGGACGAATACGAATAAAGCCCGTCTGATTTTCATCAAAACTTGTACTGTAATAAACCCGCACGACCTTATTCATACTAAAAACAGCTTTAGATAGAATCGTTGATTCATGCTTGCCATTCATACCGACAGTGTGAATAAAGATGTTCTGAGTCATCAGCTGTCTAAAAAAGTTTTCAACCTCATTAAAAGGGATGCTTTTCTTTAAGCTCTCTTCATACTCAAGCGCTTGCTGAATTTCCTGGGACTTTTTTTCTAAGCGCTTAAAAAAGTACTTAACTGCCGGACCAATCGGCTTATCTTTTCTCATCTGCAAATACCTCTATTGACGGTATCGGCCGAAAACTCAAAACATAAAGGCTTTTTTATAAAAAACTAAACCCTAAATGACAATGTTGTAATTCATGTTAATATTGCCAGTAATTTTACTGGCCAACCTAATGATGGCCTAACTTGGAAAAACAATGACCTTGTCCTCTTATACAACGTCAATCTTTACCCTAACTTTAGCTCTGTTTTTGACTGGTTGCTCTTCTTATGGTGTGATTACCAACGCGCCATCAGACGCCACCCAGCAGCCAACAGACGACAACTATTCGATTCAGTCTGTTATTCAAGCAAAACCTCAGGGCAATATATCTCTAGCCCTCGCCTTTTCAGGCGGCGGCACACGAGCGGCGGCTTTTTCATACGGGGTGCTAAAAACCTTAAGAGAGACCAAGCTCAAAAACGGCAAAAGCCTACTCGACGAAGTGGATATTATCAGCTCGGTTTCAGGAGGCTCTTTTACGGCCGCCTACTATGGTCTCCACGGCAAAAAAACCTTTAAGCATTTCCGTGAACGTATCTTGATGAATGACATCGAGGCTAAATTAATTCGAGGCGTCATTAACCCCATCCGCTGGTTTTCCGAAACTGGGCGCACTCAGCTGGCAATCGACTACTACAGCTCTGCACTATTTGGCGATAAAACGTTTGAAGACCTCAACAAACCTGGACGACCTTTAATACTGATAAATGCTTCAGATCTCTCCAATGGCGTTCGCTTCTCTTTCGTACAGGAGTACTTTGACTTTATCTGCTCCGACATCAAAAGCTTACCAATTGGCAAGGCGGTTGCGGCCTCAACCGCAGTGCCAGTTTTGTTTAATCCCGTGGTACTAAAAAACTATCAACCCTGCCAAAATGGGGTCAAAAGAAAGATGGCTAAAGCGCAGCACTTCGCTAAAAAAAACATTGAGCTGAAGCAGGCCGTTCACGGTATCTCCGAATACACCGATAACTACCCTTTTCTACACCTTGTTGACGGCGGAATTACGGATAATCTCGGACTGCGGGCCATTTATGAAGCCGTCGAACTTTCTGGTGGGGCTGGCCGTTTTTTACAAGTTGTGAACAAGCGCCAAACTCAAAATATGGTCGTCATTTTGGTCGATGCTTCTACCCAATCTGGTGGATTGGGCATCAATCAATCCAGCAAGTTGCCAACCCCACTTCAAACTCTAGATGCTGTCACCGACATTCAAATTCATCGTTACAATGCCTCAACGATCGAGCTGTTCAAACAAAGCCTATCGGAATGGAGTCAACAGCTTTCAGCCGAAAGCCAACAAACGGTTGAACCCGATTTTATTCAAGTCAACTTTGACCAGCTTACCGACCCCACTAAACAGGCCGATTTTAACCGTACTCCAACAAGCTTGACGCTCACTGAAGATCAAATAGACAACCTGATTGCAGTTGGAGAAGATTTGCTTAAATCCAATCCAGAGTTTCAGAACCTACTTCAAAAGCTAAACCAGCAGGCAGAAAAAACAGCATCCTCGCGCGACGACAAATAAGATGAGACTAATATAAAGCTCATTTATTCAATCCATCAATAGGTTTTAGGCGACTCAACTTAATAACCTTTTTTGATCTGGTAACATTGATAAACGGTTAAAAAACAACTGAGTTAAACCAAAACTCTTGTTTATTCGAAATGGAGCCATAATGAATATAGACACATCGCAAATTAACCGCTCTATTGTGTTAGCCACAGCCACTCTATACCTTTTGTTTTGGAGTATTCAATCGAGTGCCTCTAATCTCAAGTTAGGAGTTTTTCCCTATTTCAGCGCAGCCCAACTAGTCAAACTACACAAACCATTAAAAACCGCGATTGCAAAAGAGATAAAAAAACCGCTTCATATGGTGACAGCTCCGAGTTTCAAGACTTTCAAGCAAAATACCGCAAAGGGGCACTATGACTTAGTCGTCACTGCTCCACACTTGGGAAGGTTGGCCCAAGTGCAAACGGGGTATCAATTGCTCGGTTTTACTTCCAACACTTCGTATGCTGTCTTTGCCGTGCAGAATAAAGAGGCAAATAAACAGTTGAGTGACTTTAAGGGAAAAACCATTACGCTCCCTCCTAAGGCAGCCATTATTCACCACCTTGCACTGGCCAAATTAAAAGAGGCGGGCTTAACCCCCGGTAAAGATATTCAAATTCACACCACTAAATCCCATAACAATGCAATGATTTCTGTCATTGAAGAAATCTCTCCAATTGCGGCTTTTGGTAAACCCACCTGGGCAAAATTCAGACCCGAAGGGCGCGACTCAATATCCAAAATTTCAGAATCAGAACGCATTCCTGGTTTTGCTATTTTGGCTCACCCGAGGTTAGGTGAAAAATCAATTGAGAAAATTAAAAACACCTTACTTAACTTTGAAAAAACTGAAGCTGGCCAAATGTATTTTAATAAAACCGGATTAAGAGGTTTTAGAGAAGCTTCAAAGAGAGATTTAAAGCAAATGGATTTCTACCTAAAAGAAATTGAAAAGTCGAAAAAGTGAAAGATATGTTTTCACGTTTCAACAACCTCAATAATCGAATCATACTTAGTACCTCTATGGTGCTAATCGGGTTGCTGCTGCTTCTTGTCATAAACATCAATCACGCCATCAACAGTTTTGCCCAAAATGAACTAGAAAAATCCTTGAAAGTTTTGCAAGACAATATCAATAGCTCTCTTGCCACTCCCCTGTTCTCTCAAGATTTTGCAACCATACAGGATCACTTATCAGCTCTTAAAGAACGACAACCTAACCTGATTTTTATGCATGTAAAAGACATGTTCAACCATGAAGCTGGGAGTTTTGGTAAAAACGCACTTAAAGAGTATCAAACCCTAAACCCAGAAAGCGATCATCAAGTTCAGATGATTGACATTTTTCTAGAAGGTGAAAAAGTAGGTTCAGCTCAGTATTTTATTCAACAAGAACCCTATGAAACCCTCAGGGAAAAACTTGATCACAATGTGCTCTTTCTCATTCTATTGGCAATCACCCTTTCTATTACCCTCATTTCGTTGATTACAAATTTGTTAACCAAAGGGTTGGATCGTCTTTCCGAATCCAGTAAAAGAATTGCATCAGGAGACTACCATACTCCAGTAAAGACTAGCTCAAGTGGAGATATCGGTAAACTATCAGAGACTTTTGAAGAGATGAGAAGTGCAGTTTTGCAGCGAGAGCAAGACCTTGAACTGGAACAAAATCGCCTAACATCCTTATTAAACACGATGACTCTGGGGATCCTGTTTGAAACCTCAGATCACGAAGTTAAATACTACAATTATGGTTTTTTAAGTATTTGGAACCTTAAAGAATCAGATATTGAAGAAACCCCTCATATTTCTTTA
>CAZJPO010000163.1:0-3979 GCA_964547865.1 uncultured Thiosulfatimonas sp. | reverse complement strand
AATTTCCTTAAAAAATAATAATTTGCTATCGTCAATAAACAGGAGTATAAATTAATAATGGAAATACTAAAAAATACCACTCTTATTCTGATTGTATGATGAGACATGGTACTAATTCATACTCATGTATTTACTAGCAAATAAAGACAGTTTTCTTTAGCAGGTTACTTATCAAAAAAGCGAGTACTTCTAACTCTTCGAAGGGACATCCTGAGACCAAAAATTTAGTCTTTCAAGAGCTGACTAAGGATTTGTTTCGCAATGGACAAAAGACCATTATTGTCGGGTTGATGGCTGGACTCATCCTGTTTTTTGCTTTCAATGAATATCTTTCCAGCCACTCAGCTGTAATGTGGTATGCGGCCTTAATAGCCGTTTCTGCACTGCGAATACTGCATACTGTCATTTGGAGATTTAGTCATTTTGACCAATTTAGTATCCAGCATACCCGACTCTATTTCCTCGGGACATTCTTGGCCGGTATCGTTTGGGCCAGCACCGTTTTTTTATACACTGATCAACTGCCTCTAAGTCTTCAACTGTTGATCCTAATCGCTCTTGTTGGAATCCCTGCTGGTTCGCTTGCCACTAACAGCATTTACTTTCCAATGTTTGTCTTGTTTGCGCTACCCCAAACTATTGCACTGGTTTATTGGTCTGCCTTTCTATCACCTGATTTACCTCTTCACTTTACGTTGTCAGCCCTTGCCTACAGCGCACTTTTATACGCCACTGCATTTAAACTCAGCCAAAACCTTCGAGAACGTATCAAAAATACACTCGACAATGAACGACCCCTTAAAGAACTCACTCATAAGAACCAAGAATTACTTAACTTAGCCTATTTTGATTCACTCACCTGTATTTATAACCGACGCTACTTTATTGAAAACATTGAGGATCGCCTTAAGGCCAATGAGAAGAATCCAGATTATAAAGGGATGATTTTCATGCTGTTAGATTTAGACAAATTCAAAGAAATTAATGACACCCTAGGCCACCTCGCGGGTGATTTTTATTTGGTCGAAACCGCCAACCGAATTAAACAATACATGGAAAAGAAACGAGACTCTCTTTATGCGAGATTAGGTGGAGATGAATTTATTATTGCCTATCCTGATACACAAGAAACCCATATAGAACAAGAGGCCCACCAACTGCTGCACCTGCTGAGCACGCCTATTATTTTCGAAGAGCAAGACATTAAACCATCGCTGAGTATTGGTATCTCAGAGTACCCTGTTGACGGCCAAACCTTGAGTGAGCTACTTAAAAGTGCAGACCTAGCCATGTACAAAGCCAAATCTACCGGCAAGGATTTCTATATTTATAATGACTCCTCGAATGAGGAAAACGTAGCCCACACCTTGAATTAGCCAATTTTTTATCGAACGACAGAAATAGTCGTTTACTATTTCCGAGTGATTAAATACCCTCCCACCAAAACCGGTAGAATACCAATTAGTTGATAGGTGTTTGGCACCTCATTTAGCATATAGTAAGCAAAGATCATCGTCATCAGAGGCGAAAATGCCAACAGCGCATTGACCTTGTTGATAGGTAGCAGATAAATGGCTTCAATCCACATAATTTTAGATATAAAGAAAACCAGCACACCGGTTAAAAATAACCAGTGCCAATGTTCAATGACTTCAACAAACTCCGGTTGTCTCTCAAATAGAACGGCAAAAAGATAGATAAACGGCAGAGCAATTAACGACCTAACGAGTAAAACCGTCTCACTTGAAACGAGTGCCCTAGCTCTTTTTTGATAAACATTAGCAATCGGCCCAATCATGGCTGCTAACAACACTAAGAAATCGCCAACATTAAGAGAGAACTCGCCTGGCATCAGAATAACGACAGCGCCTATTGTCATCAATAGTGCAGCAAATGACTGTTTGAGAGTTAAAGACTCTCCTTTCTGCCTCGCTAAAAACAAAAAGCCAAATAGAATTTGCAAGAAAAGTACTACCGCCACATTGGTCGCTGTTGTATATTGCAACGCAACAAAAATAAGACCGAATAGGCTAGTTATATAGAAGCTGGTTAAGGCTAAATCTTTGTAGGCTTTTCTGTTTTTGACTTCCGCCGTTTTGCCTTTAATCACCCACCAGACAACCATAAACACCACCGCAATTACGAGGCTATAGAAATAGGCGAACAATCCCCCTAATGCGGTGGCCGAAAAAGCGGCGAAAATAGGAAACCAAGCCTCAATAACAGAGAGCCCTAAAGCATAAGCCTCTCCTTTTCGCTGCTGACTGTCCAGTTTATTAAATATCAATTTTTTATTTTTATTTTGTATGTTAAAAGCCCATTTTATGCTCTGAAAAGCTTTTGTTAAAAACTATTTCAACTTTATCAACTAGACCTATTCTATGTTTCAATTTAAAACGCCTAAATAGCTATCGATGTAGACTGAAAACCCCATCCAATAAATACGGATTTCAGTTATAATAGCGCGAATTATTTTTTGAGTATTTTAGGAATATATAGATGCAATTATCAGAACTAACAGCAATCTCTCCCGTCGATGGTCGTTACGGTGCTCGTCTAGGTAATTTAAAAGGTATTTTTAGTGAGTTTGGTTTAATTAAAAACCGTGTAAAAGTCGAAGTGTTTTGGCTACGTATGTTGGCTAACAACCCTGGTATTGCTGAAGTTCCTGCACTGAGCACTGAAGCTGAACAACACCTAATGAAATTAGTTGACGAGTTCACTCTAGAAATGGCGCAACGCGTTAAAGAGATTGAGCGCACTACTAACCACGATGTTAAAGCCGTTGAATACCTGATCAAAGAGCACTTTGGTGACAACCAAGAACTCAACGCCATCAGCGAGTTTGTTCACTTTGCCTGTACTTCTGAAGACATCAACAACCTAGCTTATGCGCTAATGCTTAAAGATGCGCGTGCAGACGTGATTATTCCAGCAATGGATGAACTGATCGCTAAAGTGACTGGGATGGGTACTGAGATGGCAGACATCCCAATGATGGCGCGTACTCACGGTCAGCCAGCTTCACCTACCACGACGGGTAAAGAGTGGGCTAACGTCGCTTACCGTCTACAGCGTCAAGCTAAGCAGCTAATGAACGTACAGATCATGGGTAAAATCAATGGGGCAACGGGGAACTACAACGCTCACCTTGCGGCTTATCCTGATGTTAACTGGTACGAAGTTTCTGAGCAGTTTGTACAGAGCCTTGGCCTACTGTGGAACCCATACACAACACAGATCGAACCACATGACTATGTCGCAGAATACTTCCACGCGATGCAGCGTTTCAACACGATCCTGATCGACTTTGATCGCGATGTTTGGAGCTACATCTCGGTTGGTTTCTTCAAGCAAAAAACCGTTGCGGGTGAAATCGGTTCTTCGGCCATGCCACACAAAGTGAACCCTATCGACTTTGAAAACTCTGAAGGTAACTTGGGTATTGCCAACGCGATCTTTGACCACCTAGGTCAAAAACTACCCATCTCTCGCTGGCAGCGTGACCTAACTGACTCAACGGTTCTACGTAATCTGGGTGTCGGTGTCGCGCACACAATGATTTCTCTGCAAGCAACCATGAAAGGGCTAGGTAAACTTGAAGTTAACGCTCAAGCGATGGCCGATGATCTAGATAGCAACTGGGAAGTGCTCGCCGAAGCAATCCAAACCGTTATGCGTCGTCACGGTTTTGAAAAGCCATACGAGAAGCTAAAAGACCTGACTCGTGGTCAACGTGTAAACAAAGAAATTATGCAGAACTTTGTTGACGGTCTTGACGGCCTACCAGCTGAAGCTAAAGAGTATCTGCGCAACCTGACGCCAGCGACTTATATTGGTAATGCAGGTCAGCAAGCCAAGCAAATAGAGCTGGCAATCACGATGCTAAAAGCCCGATAATTATCGGCTAAATTGCCCTTGAGCAACGATAATTTCTGCGTTAGAAAACGTCATGTATATTTATACATTCCTTATTTCT
>CAZJPO010000162.1:0-4017 GCA_964547865.1 uncultured Thiosulfatimonas sp. | reverse complement strand
GGTGCAAAAGCGGCTGGTAAGCAGCGTTTAGAAGGTAAAGAATACATCGTTCAAGACGGTGACGTGATGCACTTTAGATTTAATGTTTAACATTAAATCTCCAGCCGATACATCTCTAAAAAATCTGTCAAATATTAGCGCGTTACAGTTGACTTATTTCCGTCAAGTTCTATAATACGCGCACATTTTGGCTACATAGCTCAGCTGGTTAGAGCACATCACTCATAATGATGGGGTCCCAAGTTCGAATCTCGGTGTAGCCACCATTATTTTAAAAGCTAGACTTTATGTCTGGCTTTTTTGTTTTCTAGGCTCTGTGTTTGCTGTGTAGTGGTCAAGTAAATTTGGCCACGTCTTTAGAGCAATTATCCCAATAAATTTGCTCTGCCTTATACTTTTCTAAGGGCCGGCATAAAATAGAGATTGAATTTGTTAATAACTGGCACACCACCAACTTTAGAGTGAACTTCGAAAAACATGGCAAGCTGGTCAAGCATAGCCAAGATTTTGTGAATAAGAGCCTAACTGACCAGATATCAAAGGAGAGCATCGTCTTGATGGCGGGGCTAACTTCCACTGTTCAGGGCAATATGGACATGATGTGGTCAGGCGGCTTGAAGGCATGATAAAAAGAAGAGTGCTGGGCTACAGCATTGATTATTCAACTGTTGTTTTAGACTTGCCTGATACGCCTTTAACGCCACAAAAACGCATCCAAATGGCAAAAGAGTTACGCAAAGTTTCACAGGCTAAACGCCGATGTGAAAGGCAGTCTAATCCTGACTTTGAAAAAATGTTTGAAAAACCGTAAATATTTGGCAATCCTTGAGTTTTAACAGCGGTTTTCATTTCTGGTATGATGCTCTCTGTTGTATATTAGGGTTTAATTATATGAAGTATCTGTCAGGATGGTTGTTTATTGGGTTATGGCTGTTTAGCACAACGGCCTCGTCTTTTTCCGAGCCTTGTCAGCTTGTAGCTCAAATGGCCGGCAATAAAGAGTATCAGCAAAAACCAATGCGGGTGGCTTCTATGAAACCTCTGCATGCCATTCCTGAAGTATTCGGCCTCAGGCATCTCGAAAGTCATGGGGCTTGGCATATCTATCAAACGCCGCAACCTTGGATGTTGAAAGAACAGTGTGCGCCTTTTCGTAAGTCTGCCTTTGGACAAACCATTTGGTTTTCCCCAGTGGTTTTAAATAAACGTACTGGACACAATGCGGTGATTACGGGTAGTTTTATTATTAAGATTTATCGAAAACAGCACTGGAATAGAGTGGCCAGAAAATATGGTTTGACTATGTTGAGTCCTCTGCCAAATCCAAAGTCCTTTATTGTGGATGTAAAGCCAACAAGCTCTTATGATTTACTGATTAAAGGCCTAGATTTAGATAAAGATGTCGCTTTAGGTTTACCTTTGCTCAGTGAACCTCGTCCAAGAAGATAAGGTGGTTAGGCTCACCGTGAGATTATGAACGCCCTTTAGAGTTTTCAATCATCTCATAAAGGTTGAGTCTTTTAGGGTTATCCAATGCTTTTAGGGCTTGGTTTATCGCCTTTTCAAGATTGCCGGGATAAAACTCTTCCAAGGTCAGACCAATAATGGGTTCTGCAATACTTTTGCCCGCTTTGTTGTATAGCATGGTGGTCGGGGTAAATTGAGCGTCCTGATAAACTGCAAAATTCTCCATACTGACGGTGTTGCCATTAAAGTCCTTTAGCTGCCAATCGGCTTCGCTTAAAGAGACTTTTCTGAATTCAGCATACTGTTCGATTTCAGTCGTTTCTAGCAATGGTTCTAGAATATTTCTCTCCAGTACATGGCAGTAGTGGCACCATTTAGCGGTATAGAAGATGACGACAGGTATTTTACTTTGGTCCGCTGATTGGGCTGTCGACTGAAGGTTCACAGCCAGAGGAATACCATTTGCCGTCGCTTGAACGCTACTCAGCATAATGAAGGTTCCGAGCACACTGATCAAACTTGCTCTAAGCTTAACAAAATTGAAATTTGTTGATTTCATCGAACCGCTCCTATGTTCTTATGGTGCACTGATTACTCTGTGGTTTGATATAGGTATAGGAGAGCATTTAGAGCCGATTTCTTTCACAAAAAGCCTGAAATCTTTCAGGGTTTCATACGAAGTGGTCATCTCTTTTCGGTAGTGGCTGCCACAGTGCCACTTGCCATCACGCAGCAAGGTGATTCTGTCCTGATTCTTTCGTTTAGTCGGTTTTTGTAGATGGAGATAGACGGCATTACCGTTGAGAGCGTATTGCAAATAGATAGGTTTGGTCGTGATGTAATGTTTCTTGGCATCTTTTAGTCGCAGGATGATTTTTTTGGTTTCGCCGCGGGCAATTTGATAGGAATCTTCCTGGATGTATTCGAGGTTTTTGCCTTTTTTACCGTATTTATAGTGACCGCGAATGATATTGACCATCACAATATTGCCGTTGTATGGGTTTTTATATAGGCTATCAAGGCGCTTTTTTTCAGCCATCTCTCTTTGATGGCGGCGTTCGTTGGCTTTGTCATTTGCCTTAATTTTGGCGAGTCGCTGTTCTTCGCGATATTTCTGCTCATTCAATAGAAGGTCTCGACGCTCCTTCGGGGTGAGCTTGAACCACTGCTCTTTTGTCATGCCCAGAGGGTATGGGGTGGTTGAACACCCTGCAAGTAGTGACAGTAAAGTGACGAGCAGTAATATGCGTTTCATGAGTTTACTCCATGCCGCTTTGTTCTGCGGCAATCAAGTAGTCATTAAACTTTGCTGAATTGACTACTTTTTAATTAAGAAAAGTCCACCCGTAACCAGTAATCCAATTTGAATCCAGGTGTGGTATTCCACATCGAATGGCAAGAGTAATCCAAAAATAATCAGGGCAAAGCCGATGGCCAGACGTCTATGTTGTCGGCTCTGAGTGTTGATGGCTTTTTCAAGCTGAGAAATTTGCTCAGATTGAATACTGACACCCTGGTGGTTCAAACGGTGCAAAGTACTGTAAAGCATGCCTGGGATTTCTGGAGCCTGTTCCATCCAGAAAGGTAGGTTTTCTTTGACTTTTTTTACCAGACCTTTGGGGCCAACGCGTTCTTGCATCCAATCTTCCAAGAACGGTTTTGCAGTATCCCATAGGTCTAGCTCATCATCTAGTTGGCGGCCCAAACCTTCAATGTTTAGTAAGGTTTTCTGTAGTAAGACTAACTGAGGTTGTACCTCCATTCCAAAGCGACGAGCGGTCTGGAATAGGCGCATTAAAACCAAACCAAAAGAGATATCTTTTAAGGGGCGATCCCAAATCGGTTCACAGACTGAACGAATCGCCGATTCAAGTTCATTGACGCGCGTATCTTTCGGTACCCACTCTGATTCGATATGGAGTTCTGATACACGCAGGTAGTCTCGGTTAAAGAACGCTAGAAAGTTTTCAGCAAGGTAGCGTTGGTCTTCGGGGGTCAGTGTGCCCATAATCCCAAAATCGATTGCGGCATAGCGACCATCCGGCAGGACAAAAATATTCCCCGGATGCATATCTGCATGGAAGAAGTTGTGTTTAAACACCTGAGTAAAGAAGATGATGACGCCTTTGGCACTCAAATCGGTTAGATCAATTCCGGCTTCAACCAGTTTCTCCGTTTCACTGATGCGTATTCCGCGGATGCGCTCCATGGTCATAACGCTTTGAGAGGTTAAATCCCAGTAAACTTCTGGTACATAGAGAAGATCAGAATCCTCAAAGTTACGTTTTAGCTGACCGGCATTGGCGGCCTCACGCATCATATCAAGTTCATCGAGGACGGTTTTTTCAAACTCTGCGACCACTTCAACCGGGTGGAGGCGCTTGGCGATTTTCACTGCGGCTTCAATCAGGCGAGCTAAGCTGAACATAATCGAGACGTCTTGTTCGATGACGGGTTTGATATCTGGACGGACAACTTTGACGACGACCTCTGTCCCAGTGTGCAGGGTGGCCTCATGGACTTGGGCAATCGAGGCCGATGCAATTGGAA
>CAZJPO010000161.1:0-4082 GCA_964547865.1 uncultured Thiosulfatimonas sp. | reverse complement strand
GACGGGTTTTCACAGCCATCACCACTTCTTCCAAAGCGGTGTTACCAGCGCGCTCGCCTAAACCATTGATGGTACATTCGATTTGGCGTGCGCCATTGCGTACCGCAGCCAAAGAATTCGCCGCAGCCATTCCCAAGTCGTTGTGACAGTGTGCAGAGAAAATAGCTTTGTCGGAATTTGGGATCTTTTCAAGCAGGTCATGGAACAAGTTACCGAACTGATGTGGCATGTTGTAACCGACCGTATCAGGAATATTGATTGTCGTTGCTCCTGCATCAATTGCGGCCTCAATTACGCGACACAAGAAGTCTAGTTCTGAACGCCCCGCATCTTCAGGAGAAAACTCAACATTATCCGTGAAATCTCGTGCTCTTTTTACTGCCCATACCGCTTTTTCAACAACCTCATCTGGGGTCATTCTGAGCTTTTTCTCCATATGAATTGGAGAAGTTGCAATAAAGGTATGAATACGACCTGAATTCGCACCTTTGATCGCCTCACCGGCGCGCACAATATCGTTTTCTACTGCACGAGCAAGACCACAAATAGTGCTGTCTTTAACCACTGATGCGACCGCCTGTACCGACTCAAAATCCCCCTCACTTGCCGCAGGAAATCCGGCCTCAATGACGTCAACCTGAAGCTTTTCAAGTTGCTTGGCAATTCGAATCTTTTCTTCCTTGGTCATAGAGGCGCCAGGGCTCTGCTCACCGTCTCTTAGGGTTGTATCAAAAATTACTAGGTGGTCGCTCATACTGAATTCTCTATTTATTTTAGTTCGCTTTTAATCTTTTACTGAATCGTTTTTATCTGACTCTGTATCTTGAACTTCATCCTCTGGGGATTTAGGCTGCTCAGATTTTTGTGACTTTCTCATTTCTCGGGTTTTCTTTAAGGTCAACAACGTGATCACCGGTCCAGAAACGGCATAGGCAAAGAAAATAGCAAACAAAATCATGGCGGGCTTAATCGTAATCACCACCAAAACTAACACAACAACTAATAAGGTGACAAAAGGCACCTTATCTTTTAAATTCAGCTCTTTAAATGAGCTAAAACGAGTATTGCTCACCATCATCAATCCAGCAAAAACGGTTAACACCAAAGCAATGACGGGCATGAATGACCACTCGACTTCATTACTTTCTACCACCCAGATTAAGCCGGCTAACAGTGCTGCGGCAGCTGGGCTCGGTAGGCCCTGAAAATATCGTTTATCAGCCGTCCCCACCTGAGTATTAAATCGCGCCAGCCTTAAAGCGGCGGCCACCGTATAAATAAACGCGACTAACCAACCTAACTTGCCAAAGTCCGCTAGTGCCCACTGAAAAATGAGTAGTGCAGGCGCTAAGCCAAACGAGATCATATCGGCCAAACTATCGTATTCAGCACCAAATGCACTACAAGAATTCGTCATTCTGGCAATCCGGCCATCCAATCCATCAAGGATCATGGCGACAAAAATAGCGATTGCACCCTGCTCGAAATCCCCTTGAATCCCAGCTATCACCGCATAAAAACCAGCAAAGAGCGCTCCTGTTGTCATTAAATTAGGTAACAGGTA
Organism: uncultured Thiosulfatimonas sp.; assembly: GCA_964547865.1. Lineage (GTDB taxonomy): Bacteria > Pseudomonadota > Gammaproteobacteria > Thiomicrospirales > Thiomicrospiraceae > Thiomicrorhabdus. The sequence goes on along the minus strand of CAZJPO010000161.1, from coordinate 2,518 downwards.
AATCCCTCTATCAAATCGTTTCATCGTTTTTTATCCAAAGCCTTTTGAATGATCTTCTTGTTAATTTGAAATTGAAGCCTTCAACATCAGGGCTATTCTATCAATTAATTAAATATGAAGAGTTTGAGTTTCCGGGGTTTGTGCAAAATAAGTCGCTGCGCCGGCAAATTCGACGCCATCAATAAAATCCGATTCACTGTACCCCATTAATTCCATCGTCATTTGACATACCGTCATTTTAACGCCCAATTCCAAGCAGATGTCTCGAAGCTCCTCGATACTTACTTGTCCACTTTGCTTTAAAGTTTTCTTAAAAGCCCAAGTTGCAAGCGCTTGCATGCCCGGCAAACTCCAAACAAAAACCGGCAAACATGCATTCCAGTCAACCCCTCTAAGCCATTTAGGTCCAATTGGACTGTGCATGACCATAGCGGGGTTACCCACCGGCGAGACTCGTAACCTCTGGGTATCTTTCAACAGAGCATTCAAACCATAAAAAGTGAAAAACAGAGAAACTTGCTTGTCCATTGCAGCAGCGGTAGAAGCCAGAATAAAGGTCGGGTAGCACCAATCTAAAGTCCCTTTAGTGTGAATAATGCTCAACTGAGCAGAGGCTTTAGATTCTGAATCCAACATCACACGCCTTCTTTCAATCGATTTAATTGAAAAACAATCTCATCGCCTTCCTCGATCAACTGACAGTCAATTCGCTGCTGTTGACAAAAAGCGGGAATATCTTTGAGCGCTCCCCGATCAGAGACTCTAACCGTAAAGACAATCGAACGACCTTTATTTTCGGCGAGAAACTTTTTAATTTTTATGACTGGCATAGGACAGGCCAAGCCCGTTAAATCGAGTTCTTCCATCTTATTTTAAGCTTCATATTTATGTATACAGAGTAACATTGACTGAAAACGACTAAGATTGCAATATAATGGGCTTGAAAATAACAAGCAAATCAACTGTTCCCTGCTTAAACAACACGGTGCGTCATTAAACCCTATTTCACAGAAATGAACCATACAAAACACAACCACTGAAATCTAATAACTTAGGACACTCTTGTTTCAATGACACCCTGCTCAATTTCAACAACGCTTGCCTCTATGGCACGAGCTATTTTCATCACACCAAAGTATCTATTTATTGCTTGCCTATTTTGGGCAACTAGCAGTCAGACTGAAGGAAATGTATTACCCGACTTAGGCTCACCAGACCTAGTTGAATACGACTCGCAAACCGAACAAAAGCTTGGCCGGGCTTTTACCGCCAGCCTTCATCGCGATTACAAAATATATGATGATTTGCAGGCTAATTATTACATAAGGCGCTTGGGTCATCATATTGCTAGCTATGCAGGGGTAAACCGCAATTTTTCGTTCTATATTATAGATGACCCAAGCATTAATGCTTTTGCAGGTCCAGACGGTGTCATTGGCATTCATACAGGCCTAATCGAAGCCGCCACCACAGAAGATGAGCTTGCAGCCGTTATCGCCCACGAAATTTCACACGTGACTCAAAACCATTTGTCGCGAAGATATGAATATGCATCGACCCAGGGCAATATAAACAGCATGGCCACTTTAATTGCAGCCATATTAATTGGAATGCATGACCCGAATGCCGGAATGGCCACTCTTATGGGCGGAATGGGATATAACCTAGAGCAACACCTTAAGAACTCCAGAATACATGAACATGAGGCAGATCGAATTGGCATAAGCCTACTCCACCAAGCGGGTTATAACCCACATGCAATGGCCAGTTTTTTTGAGCGACTTTCCAAAAAGAGCAGTATCAACACTCAGCAAATCCCCGAGATCCTGAGAACACACCCTGTATCGGACAACCGCTTAGCGGAGGCTAAGAATAGAGCTATGCAACTCACAGATAACCAGCGCATTCGAACCAACAATGACTTTGCGCTGATCAAACTCAAGGTAATGAACGGTCTAAAACAACCCAAAACCTCAGCGCACGCTTGCTATAGCAACGCCCTCCAGCAGAAAAAAGTCACAAACTGCCTGAAGCAGTTAGCATTAAAGTCAAATGACACCCCTATCTACATGAGCCAATACCTTGAAGTAATCAACAAACAAGACACCTCTAAACAATTAGACAAAGCACTCCAAAAGAAGGTTCAACTCTTACTAGAGCTCTTTCAAGACAATAGTGCACTACTGATTAACTATGCAAGAGTACTTTCAAAGCAGTCCAAAAGAGAAGCGATTAAATTACTTGAAAAACATCTGGAAAGCCTAAAATATCAACATGCTACCTTAAGCTACTTGTCAGAGTTCTATGCGCAGGAAGAGGATTTAGCCAACGCCTATTACTACCTTGCAAGAGCCTATTTAGAAATCGGTGAAACCAGACGAGCACAACATTACATAAAACAAGCCAGTACTGAAAACACAACCTCAAACAATGCCATTGAGAAAAAAATAACAATATTCAAGCAGAAACATCACAAGCTGTTGAAAAAAAGCGATAAAACATCTGACAAATAAAAATC
>CAZJPO010000160.1:0-4093 GCA_964547865.1 uncultured Thiosulfatimonas sp. | reverse complement strand
TGGTGCACGACTTTTAAGTGTTTATTTATGTTTTTCGTGCATCTATTATACCATTGATCGTCTTATCTATTTGTTTTTACTTGGTTTTTATTTTTTGAGGAGGCTTAAAATAGACAAATAAATTCAATTCAAACGTTTTAACACGCGCTTCATATCATCCGAGACAATAAAATTTCCCTGTTGATCGATCGCCAATACATGGCGAATCGCCATTTGCTGTGCGACGCTTTCCCAATTGGATTTGCCGGCAATCAAAATCGCAGTCGCAGCCGCATCCGCACGTGTTGGGTCTTCATGCAGAATCGTCACCGAAGCGAAGGTCTCCGCTGGATAGCCAGTATTTGGATTTAACAAGTGACTGTAGGTTTTGCCCTGCCACTCAAAAAAGCGTTGATAGGTTCCCGAGGTCACCACCGCCATACCATCTCTTGCCTGAATTTGTGCAATCACACGTTGTGGTGTTTTCGGATCTTGCACTCCAATTCGCCAAGCCTGGTCGTTTTTACTGCCCAAAACCAACATATCACCACCGATGTTGATAATGCCATTATGTATACCATTTTTTTGCATGATTTCAGCAGCACGCTTGAGTGCCAAACCTTTTACATTTCCACCAAAATCCAGCTGAACCTGTGAATTGGATGATTGCAGTTGATTTCCATCAAATGACACCTGCTGAATGGATGCAGGGTTCGCCAAATAGTTCTCTATTTTTTCCTTTGGCGGTGGCTCCCCCGCCCAATCCTCGGAATGAAACCCCCAAAGATTAACCAATTGACCAATAGCGGGATCAAACAGACCATTTGATTCATGGGACAAACGCTGTGACATCACAATAAATTGTTTAACTTCATCCGTCACCACAATCGGTTTTTGTTGTCGAATGGCTCGATTAATCTGAGACAAGCTACTGTCTTCTTTCCAGGCATGCCATACTTGATTGAATGCTTGAAAATAGTCTTCTATTTCTCGAGTGGTTTTTTGTACTGTCTCCTCACTGTTTGCAAGCATTTGCAGATGTACTTCGGTGCCAAATGCAAACAAAAGCTGCTTACTTTCGATCTGCTGCGAGCAGCCCGAAAACAAGGGCACAAAAAACACAATTAAACTCAATAATAAACGCTTCGCCTAACATCCTTAGTTCGTGTCACAAAACTGTCATTTGATTGTCAAATTCTATCAATAGAAATGGTTTTTAATAAGAGCCTTACTTTATCACTAACCAAGAGGCATCATCATGACAAAATTATTGTTATCATCAAAAGCGCTATTGGCGATGGCCATTTCAAGCGCAATGTTAAGCGGCTGCGGTGGTTCCAGCAATAACTCAAACCACAAAGCACTGGATATGACCATTCTGCATATGAATGACCACCATTCACATCTGCAAGAAGATAATGTGAAGGTCATGCTGAACGGTGATGAATATGAAATGGCCTCTGGCGGCTTTCCCCGTGTTGTTTCAGCCTTTAACGAACTCTCAGCCAGTGCTCAACACCCAAACATTCTAAAGCTGCACGCTGGAGACGCCATTACCGGTACACTCTTCTACACTTTATTTAAAGGTGAAGCTGATGCTGCAATGATGAACGAAGTCTGCTTTGATGCCTTCGCACTTGGAAACCACGAATTTGATGATTCCGATGCCGGTTTAAAACGGTTTTTGGATTATTTAAATCCAACCACTGGTGCAAAATGCCCCAACACCCCTGTTTTGGCGGCTAATGTAAAACCTCAATTAGGCACACCTCTTGCAACCACGACACAAAATGATTACATAAAACCCTACATCGTCAAAGAAATGGACGGCGCAAAAGTCGGTATTATCGGAATTAACATTAAAACCAAAACCGTTAATTCATCAAATCCTCTTCCAAGCACCGAATTTACCGATGAAGTGGCTACGGCACAAGCCATGATTGATGAGCTGAAAAACGATGGCGTAAACAAAGTTATCCTATTAACCCACTACCAGTACGAAAATGATAAAGCACTGGCCGCGGCATTAGATGGCGTAGACATTATTGTCGGTGGAGATTCTCATACCTTACTGGGAGACTTTACGGATCTAGGACTTAACTCAAAAGGAGACTATCCAACAAAAGCCACAGACAAGGCCGGCAACCCGGTGTGTATTGTTCAAGCCTGGCAATATGCTCAAGTCGTGGGGGAACTGAACATTTCAATGGATAAAGATGGAATCGTCACCTCTTGTTCAGGAACACCACACCTGCTAGTGGAAAATCCCATTGAGAAAAATGGCGAACAAATGCTACAAGCAGAAATTGAAGCTGTTTTACCTCTGATTTCAGCACAACCAAATCTTAGAATCACTTCTGTCGATGCCGATGCCGAGACTATATTAAACGCCTTTGACCAACAGGTTTCTGTGTTAAAAGAAACCAAAATTGGTGAAGCTGCCTCCAATCTATGTCTAGAACGTAAACCCGGGCAAGGAAAAAGTAAAATCTGTTCTTCCGATGAAACCAAACCTCATGGAGGTGATATTCAAATGTTGGTAGCCCATGCTTTCAGAAATATGAGTAAAACCTCAGACATTGCGATTCAAAATGCCGGAGGTGTGCGAATTGATATAAATGCCGGAGATATTACAATTGGTACGGCTTACGAGCTATTACCATTTAGCAATACCCTGGTTGAACTGCACATGACCGGGCAGGAAATTAAAAATGTACTGGAAGAAGCCGTGGATTATGCATTAAACCCGGAAGGTTCGACGGGAGCTTACCCTTACGCGGCTGGTCTGAGATGGGATATGGATTTTACCCAGGCCATAGGCTCCAGACTGTCTAACCTTCAATATAAAGGGCGCGATGCAAGTGATTGGTCAAGTTTTGATCTAAACCGAACCTACACCATTGTTACCAACAACTATATTGCCGGTGGTAAAGATGGCTACTTAACCTTTGCAACCATTAGTGGTGACAAGTATGTCGATACCTTTTTGGATTACGCTCAATCTTTTGCAGATTTCGTCACTTTACAGACACAAGAAGGCCAAGCAGTGGAAAAACTACCTTATTCTGAATATTCAACACAAAATTTCACGGATGAGTCAGGCAATTTCCACGCTGCGAAAATAAACTAATCCAAAGAAAAGAACACAGGAAACGGATGCCTTTGGACATCTCATAAAATTTTCCAAAAAAAAGGCTTGGATTTCCAAGCCTTTTTTATTTTTAAGTCATCGAGCGATGCCCAGAAGAAAATATAGAAAAACAGTGATTTAGGTAACGAAACCAGAAAATAGCGAGCTATCGATCTTATTTTTAAAGAAAATCAAGGTTAACCATTTTTATTCGTGTGACCCGCTGTAAAGCCAATCTCGTTAATTATTCCAGGTACCTCTTAAAAACCCACCGTTTTATTAAATACCAGTTCTTCAGATCGATTGTCTCGACAGAAGTAACCTTCTCGTTCAAACTGATAGCCTAACTCCGGTTGTGCATCAAGCATACTCGGTTCAACATAACCCCGCTTGGTTTCTAATGAATTGGCGTTTAAAACCGATTCAAAATCATCTGCTTTAGCAGGATTTTCAACGGTGAATAAACGATCATACAATCTAAATTCAGCCTCAACAGCAGTTGTCGCTTCGACAAAATGAATCACACCTTTGACTTTGCGCCCGTCAGACGGGTTTTTACCCAATGTTTCTGGATCGTAAGAACAATATAAGGTTGTCACCTTGCCATCTGCATCCGACTCAAAACGTTCCGCCTTTACAACATAGGCATTTCGTAGTCGAACATCTTTACCAATCGCCAAACGCTTCCACTTTTTATTGGGCGCTTCTTCCACAAAGTCCGCTCGGTCGATATACAGTTCACGGCTGAAATGAATGGTGCGCTTACCCATCTCTTCATTCTTTTATCTCGCCATAAAATAGCCTTGTTCTTAGAAGAAAAATTCTTCCGATAAACTTGACTATTTCTGGCTATCCTCACTTGATAATACCCTTTGTAGGGAACAGTAATGTTTTTCATTTTTCTCCGAATGGTGTTTTGTTAATATTAACTTAACAAGGGAGGTTGAAAGTTTAGCATGCTAAACCACCATTATAATCTCTAAT
>CAZJPO010000159.1:0-4103 GCA_964547865.1 uncultured Thiosulfatimonas sp. | reverse complement strand
AAAGCGGTGCGTGACGAACTGGATAAATATCGTGTCAGCGAACCCTGCAAAAGCTGTGAAGGCACTCGCCTAAACTTAGCCGCCAGACATGTCTTTATCAAAGAATATAGTCTGCCCAGCTTGACTGAAAAACCAGTTGGTGAACTTCATCAAATATTCTCAGGCTTAAGCCTTGAGGGTTCTAAAGGTAAAATTGCCTCTAAAATTATTAAAGAGGTGCACGACAGACTCTCTTTCCTCGTTAATGTTGGTTTGAATTACCTCACCTTAAGTCGAAGTGCGGACACCCTGTCAGGTGGAGAAGCACAACGTATCCGTTTAGCCAGTCAAATAGGGGCTGGCTTAGTCGGTGTCATGTACGTCTTAGATGAGCCCTCTATCGGACTCCACCAGCGCGACAATGACAGGTTGCTTTCGACACTGATTCACTTAAGAGATCTCGGCAATACTGTCATTGTTGTTGAACACGATGAAGACGCGATTCGTGCAGCCGACTATGTACTTGATATCGGTCCGGGGGCTGGTATCCACGGTGGCCGGATTATGGCGCAAGGCACACCGCAACAAGTCACCAACAACCCAGAATCATTAACAGGGCAGTTCTTAAAAGGTACTCGCAAAATTGAAGTGCCGGGAGATCGCCTTACACCTGAAAAAGATAAGTGGTTAAGTATCAAAGGCGCCTGCGGTAACAACTTAAAAGACGTTAATTTGAATATTCCTGCAGGTCTTTTAACCTGTGTCACCGGCGTATCGGGTTCAGGAAAATCAACATTGATCAATGGCACCCTTTCCAAGTTGGCAGCCAACCATCTCAACAAGGCGCAACACTCGCCGGCTCCCCACAAAAGTGTAGAGGGCTTTGAGCTCTTTGACAAAGCGGTGAATATTGATCAATCAGCAATCGGTCGAACGCCTCGATCAAACCCTGCGACCTATACAGGTCTTTTCACGCCTATCCGAGAACTGCTCTCGGCCACCCCTGAAGCCCGAACGCGTGGGTATACACCTGGACGCTTCAGCTTCAATGTCAAAGGTGGACGCTGCGAAGCTTGTCAGGGTGACGGTGTTCTCAAGGTAGAGATGCACTTTCTACCCGATATTTATGTCCCCTGTGATGTCTGTAAAGGGGCGCGCTATAACCGTGAAACTTTACAAGTTCAGTACAAGGGTAAAAATATCCATGAAATTTTAGAACTCACCGTCGAAGATGCACGTGCATTCTTCGATGCCATCCCTGTCATTGCTAGAAAACTACAAACCTTAATTGATGTCGGTCTTGGCTATATCAAGCTCGGTCAAAGTGCGACCACCCTGTCCGGTGGTGAAGCGCAGCGAGTCAAACTGGCAAAAGAACTGTCTAAACGTGATACGGGCAATACGCTCTATATCTTGGATGAACCGACCACAGGCTTACACTTTCATGATATTGAATTGTTACTTAAAGTCATTCGTTATCTTCGCGATCAGGGGAATACCATTGTGATTATCGAACACAATTTAGATGTGATTAAAACAGCGGATTGGATTGTCGACCTTGGCCCTGAAGGTGGCTCCGGAGGGGGAACCATTGTCGCTGAAGGCACCCCTGAAGACATTGCTTCATGTGAAGCATCTCATACTGGGCGCTACTTAAAAACAATGCTCTAAAGATTAACGAAGATTCGTAGTCATGAAACAAGAGAATATAAAATTTCACCTCAACCATTTAAGGGTCATATGGTTATTGTCCCTCTCTGTTTTGACACTGTTTACAAACCCTGTTTCTGCAAATGAGTCCAAATCTTTAGAGGCCTGGAAATCACCCGCTTATATCGCCAAAGCCTTTAAAGAGATTGCCCTAAAAAATGAATATGCCAAAACCCAGCAACGTGTCTTGAAATGGCAGTCCTCGATTGTCTATCAATTTAAATATCACCATCTGAAGCAAAACAAACTGGTAGAAGAGTTATTTAATGAGCAACTAAAGCACCTCTCCGAGATTACCCAACACCCGATTCAACAATCACTGCACAGCCAACTTACAAAACCAGCAAACTTAGTCATTCATTTAACTCAAGACAGTCACTATGAAACAGTGATCACCCAACAAACCGGCTCTAAGATCCGCAATATTCATCGTGATAGTCACTGCATGGGACACTTTAAAAACAAGCAATCAGGCGAGATCTACACTGCGCATATTGTATTGCCAGTTGACCATGTTTTTAGCAGAGGGAAATTGGTAAGCTGTATTGTTGAAGAAACCACGCAATTGATGGGTCTGCCCAATGACTCAGATTGGGTACATCCTACAATTGCCAATGACAAAAGCAAGATCGAATTTCTAACCGGCCTAGACTATATTATGCTGAAAATCCTCTATTCAAAAGAGATCCCTGAAGGAATGGATAAAGGGACACTGAACCAGAACCTGAAAAGCGTCATAAGCCAGTTAAAACAACAGGGTGAAATTGACGACGCTTCAAGCAGAGTTAATCAATCCGGACTCTACCCTTTAGTAAATTAAACCTTAACTAATGTCGCTCTGAGCGATGTCTGTAATCACATAACCTGCGAGCATCAACCCGAAAATGCCGGGCATATAGCTTGCGGTGCCATTTACGACTCTTCCGCGAGCACCCTCAATCTCTTCCATCGGTCCCGGTTCTTTTGGCAGTTCAGATGAAAACACCGTCATCACCCCTTTCTTAATACCCTGCTTCTTCAAACGCTGCCGCATGTTGCGAGCTAAAGCACAGCCGTGGGTCTTAGAGATATCGACTAATTGAATTTTGCTGGGATCAATTCGTCTGCCAGCCCCCATACTCGACACGACAGGCAAAGATTTCTGGCAAGCCGTTGCCACAAGAGCCACTTTACAATTTAAGCTGTCGATCGCATCTACAACGTAAGTAAACGTGGAGCTAAAGAGATCATCCATATCTTCTGGACGAATAAACTGCTTGGAAGTATTCACCAGGCAATCTGGATTGATGTCAGCAATACGTTCAGCCATGATTTCAGCCTTGTTTTTGCCTTGTGTCGAATCGAGCGCGATAATCTGTCGGTTCTTGTTGGATTCGCTGACATCATCGTGGTCTATAAGGGTCAACTCACCCACCCCAGCTCTTGCCATGGCCTCAGCAACAAAGCCACCCACCCCACCGACACCGGCGATCAGCACATGTGAATTGGCTAGGTTAATGAGTCCTTGCTCTTCAAAGACAAGTAGGCTGCGTTCATATATAGGGTGATCAAAATCCATTTATAACTACCTCAAGAATATCTGGTGAGCATTATAACTGGTTTGGTCTATAACCTCTCCAACAGTTATTTTTTTCAGTTCCCCAATCTTATTAGCGATCAATTCTATATCCTTTAATCCTGCTTTGTCAGCTGAAGGCAATAGAACATTTGGATAATCAGTTTCTAGGACAAAATGATCTAGATCAAAGTGTTCAATCATTTCATGGTAGCGTCGTGCATTTGAACGGCACAGCACGGCATTAACGCCTATTTTATAGCCTATGTCTAAATAACGACTTATAAGCTCCTTGCTGGCGCCTAAACCATGAAGCACGCCTGCTCTTCCCAAGTCAAATTGCGAAAGCAGATTGATCACCTCACTATGCGCCTTGATACAGTGAATCGATACCGGCAGCTGGTAAGTTTTAGCCATGAACAATTGGTGTTCAAAAAGTTGAAGTTGAGATTGTTTTGTGGCGACAAACTGCTTCGAGAAATCCAAGCCGATTTCACCTACCGCATAGACATCATGGGAAACCAAAAGCTTAGCCAGTTCTGACATATCGGAATCTGAGACGCTCTCTACATTCCAAGGGTGTATACCTAAAGCGGGCAGTATATTGGGATGGGTTTGATATTGATATAAAACAGTAGGCCACTCATCAGACTTGGTGGTGACATTTAAACAAAGGTGTTGAGGGAGATTAGACTCTTTAGAGAGGTGGGCGTGTGTATCGAATACAGCTGCCATAGAAATAAAAAAGCCGGCGGTTAGCCGGCTTTCTTAACTGATTACTCAGCAGCTTCTGTTGCATCAGCGACCGGACGGTCAACCAATTCAACAATTGCCATTGGCGCATTATCACCAGGGCGGA
>CAZJPO010000158.1:0-4122 GCA_964547865.1 uncultured Thiosulfatimonas sp. | reverse complement strand
ACCCAAAGCAGGTGCGCTACCAAGCTGCGCTACACTCCGAAAAGATGCGCGTATTTTATAGAGGCACCCTATTACTGTCAACTTAAATTAAGTAGATTTTTAATCTTTTTTTAAAAATAAGTTTTCCGGCATTTACATCCGTTTTTTGAAACTCTCTTATCTATATGATTATGTTGGAAGAGCTGTTTTTTGCTTTATTAAATCAGGGCAGTTTTACACCCATGATTTCCACGGATTCCCAACTCATCATTTGGGTAAATCGGTTATTATATTGTCGGTTAATGAATTACTTTGAGGGTTAAATATGTCTGCAAACATTTTAGACGGTAAAAAAATCGCACTGGAACTTCGCGAGTCAATTAAAGCAGAGGTCGATAAACAAGTAGAGCAAGGCAATCCAAGACCTGGATTGGCTGTGATTATGGTGGGTGAAGACCCTGCTTCTCAAGTCTATGTTCGCAATAAGAAGATTGCTTGTCAGAAGGCTGGTTTTAATGATGTTTCAGAAGTGCTTCCAGCAGAAACGTCACAAGAAGAAGTCTTGGCTTTAATTGATAAACTGAATGCAGACGATGCCGTTCACGGCATCATTGTTCAACTTCCAGTTCCTGATCATATTGACCCAGAAGAAATTATTGAACGTATTCACCCTTGTAAAGATGTCGATGGTTTTCATCCATACAATGTCGGTAAATTAGCGACAAGAATGACACAGTTGGCGCCGTGTACTCCGCACGGTGTCATGACCATGTTAGATAAAACAGGGATTCCTCTGCGTGGATTAAATGCCGTTGTGGTCGGTGCTTCAAACATTGTCGGTGTACCCATGATGCTTGAGCTTCTAAATGAACGTGCAACGGTAACGGTTTGCCACAGTGGCACTAAAGACCTGCCACAAAAAGTATCAGAGGCTGACTTAGTCGTGGTTGGCGTTGGGATTCCAAATATGGTGAAAGGCGATTGGATTAAAGACGGAGCCATTGTAATTGATGTAGGAATCAACCGCTTGGATGACGGCAGCTTGTGCGGAGATGTTGAGTATGATGTCGCCAAGGAAAAAGCGAGCTGGATCACCCCCGTGCCAGGCGGAGTTGGACCGATGACCATTGCCACATTGCTTGAAAACACAATGCAGGTAGCTTACCACTTGGACTGTAAAGCTAAATAGTCAGTAATAAACCGCACCAACAAAAAAGCCCAACATCAAGTTGGGCTTTTTTCACTTCAGATTATCAATTAAACTTTAAACTTCCTTACTAACTCGGCTAGAGACACCGCCTCTTCTTTCATTGTCTCTGATACTGCCGAACTCTCTTCAACCAAGGCCGCGTTTTGCTGGGTGACCGTATCGATCTCCCCCACAGCCGCTCCGATCTGTTGAATCGATTGAGCCTGTTCACTGGAAGCAACAGAAATTTCCGCCACAATATCACTAACTCGGCGAATCCCTTCGGTAATGCTTTGCAGCGACTTATCAGAGCGTTCCGCTCTTTCAGTCCCCTGCTCAACTGCATGCACTGCGTTTTCAATTAAACCTTTAATATCACGCGCCGCATCCGAAGACTTACCAGCTAAATTACGAACTTCACCTGCTACAACGGCAAAGCCTCGCCCATGCTCTCCTGCTCGTGCCGCCTCAACAGCCGCATTCAACGCCAGTAGGTTTGTTTGGAAAGCGATACTATCGATTAAACCGATAATTTCTTCAATCTTATTACTTGCTTCACGAATATCGGACATGGATTCAATCGTGCTGCGCATGACCTCAGCACCTTCATCGGCCTGATTCCTAGCTGCCGTTGCTAATTGGTTTGCAGACTGAGCGTTGTCTGTCGTTTGCTGAACCGCATGCATAATCTGATCCATCGTCGCAGTCGTTTCTTCTAAAGATGCAGCTTGACGCTGAGTACGATCATTTAGATCTTGGCTACCCTGATAGATTTGATTTACATTGTCGGTTAAGTTATGAACCCCCATTGTGGTGTCAGACAGCAATTTAGCTACATTTTCCAACGAACCATTCAATGCCGTTGCAACATCACCGAATTTACCGCTGAACTGACCATTTACTTTTTGTGTCAAGTCACCATTTGCCAGTGATGAGACCACTTTAAAGATTGCATCTAGGGCTTCAGAGATCAATTTAGTACGCGCATTCACCGCATCCGCCATTAGCTTCAATTCGCCCTTAGCATCTGCTGTGACTGATTGTGAAAAATCACCTTGAGCCATATGTTCAAGAACATTATTTACCTCTGAGATCACTGAACTCATCATCGTTAGAGATTCCTCAACTTGAGCTCTCAAGCTGGCATCAACCTTATCGCTCATTCTTACAGAAAAGTCTCCATTACCCAGTGCTGTCACTATTTTTAAAAGCTCAGACATGGTAGTTTCTATTGTTTTAGATGAATCATTGGTTGCTTTAACCATGACTCCGAGCTCACCTTTAGCGTTTACAGAAACTTTTTTAGTGAAATCTCCCTGAGCCACGGCCTGCATAACCTGGTTACTTTCGGACAAAGTTCTTTGCAGCGTATCCACCATATGGTTGATTGTTTCTGCCGCCTGACCAATTTCATCCTTTGTCTCTACTGGAATGCGTTTACTAAAATCACCCTCATTACCAATACTGTTAACAACTGACTGCATTTCCTTTAGAGGTTTGAAAGCTCTATTAGATTGAATTTTTGTCATCATAAAGACAAAGATGATCCAAACAACAATTGCTATAAAACCAATGGTAGCCGCGACATCTTTTGCAACATTTAGCTCAGTATCGTCTTTAAGGGTCACAACATAACCCACTGTATTATTATTGACATCAATTAAAGGCTGATTAACGGCACTATAGATTCTTCCGTCATGATCGAGAGTATTAATTTCGAACTCACTGATATCAATGCCAGACTCAAAAAAAGCATTTTCTAGAGGTTCATTGACTTTTGACAACTGCTTTTTATCTAAGTCAAATGAAATAAAATCCCCGCCAGATATAGAAGAAAATTGACTGGCCAACTTGGAATAATCCATTGCAATGTTAATCACGGCATAAGGCTTACCCTTTTCTGTTAAAGGAAAAATAAAGTGAATTTCTGGCGAACCATTCACGGCCTCCAGACCTTTAACAATCATTAGCTCATCAGCAGCCCTTTTAGCAAGACTTAAAGAGATGTTCGTGCCATCATTTTTATTTCGAGTAAAAAGTACATTTCCATTTAAATCTAAAACACGTAAGTTACTGGCTGCATTGGTTGATTCCAATCGGTTCGCTGTAGGACTTACACGAGCACTAACCGCCTCCAAGTCATTAGCTTTAAGCGCTTTTATAAATTTCTTATCACGTGTAAATGAAAAGACATTTTTTTCCATCTGAGAAACTGTCTTGTCGACAACCGTTTTAGAAATCGAGTTTTGTTTTCCCGCCATCGCTTCTAAAAGATGCTGCTCTGACTGATTCAGTTGATAAGTGAAAACTGAAATTAAGATGGCTGCAGTCACCAAGATTGTGACGATTACAAAAGCTTCGAGCTTTTTCCGTATAGAGTTAAACATGATTTATTCCCCTCTCACAATCATTCATACGGATAACCGGCATTTTTCCATGACGGAAAACCGGATCTAAAATAATAAACATTCGTGAATCCAAATTCGACTAGCTTCTGTGCCCCTTTGTATGCACGGTGACACTTCTCGGCATTACAGTAAGATATGACGGGATCATTAACCCCAATATATTGTTGAATATATTCGGCATTAAATTCTTCAGGCTTTTTGATATTAATATGAAGAGCGCCGGGAACCCGCCCCGCCTCCCAGTCTGAGTCTTTACGAGTGTCGATAAACGTTGCGCCATTTTTCCAAAGCTCTTTCGCTTCAGCAGCAGTAACAGTCTTAGCACCGGGGGTAGATTCTGGGGAGGGTCCTTTTCCGGCAAGGGAAGGGGTGGTTATTGCCATCATGGCTGAAAACGCCGCAAATACAAGGCCTCTAACTAGTTTCATGACGAAACTCCTTTACTCTTCAAATAAAAATTTGTTTCTGAGCGTTGAACGCCCTATCTATAGAGCTTGTGGTAAGTGCCTGCTTGCGCCATCAATTCGTCGTGGCTACCTGACTCGA
>CAZJPO010000157.1:0-4304 GCA_964547865.1 uncultured Thiosulfatimonas sp. | reverse complement strand
TCAAGATAAGAAGCACCACAATACTGATAAAAACAGTAAGTTTGAAGACGGCCCTAAGGGTAAGAAAGGTAAAAAAGGTGGTAAATCTGGCCAAGCGCCTTCAATGGGTAACCGTGGTGGGAAAATGCGCAGGGGTGGCAGGCGTCAACCGATTAAGTCTGCTGATAATGAGCACGCATTCCAGAAGCCAACAGCTCCAGTAATTAAAGAAGTGAAGATTCCAGAAAGTATCACGCTTTCTGAGCTGGCTGAACAGATGGCGATCAAAGCGGGTGAAGTCATCAAATTTATGATGATGGAACTGGGCTCCATGGCGACCATCAACCAGATCCTTGACCAGGAAACAGCGATGTTGATCGTTGAAGAGATGGGGCATAAGCCTGTCGCCTTCAATGAAGTCACGATCGAAGATGAAGTCGTGAACCAGGAATACACCGGTGAAACGGTTCACCGTTCTCCTGTTGTGACGATTATGGGTCACGTTGACCACGGTAAAACGTCACTACTTGACTATATTCGTGAAGCTAAAGTGGCTTCAGGTGAAGCGGGGGGAATCACTCAGCATATCGGTGCTTATCACGTCGATACTGAAATGGGTGGTGTAACCTTTATCGATACTCCTGGTCACGCGGCCTTTACGGCAATGCGTGCTCGTGGTGCGGAAGTAACTGATGTTGTTGTTATCGTGGTTGCGGCGGATGATGGTGTCATGCCTCAGACTAAAGAAGCCATTCAGCACGCTAAGGCATCTGGTGTAGGTATCGTTGTTGCCGTTAACAAAATGGATAAAGAGACTGCGAACCCGGATCGTGTTATGCAAGAAATGGTTGCTGAAGAAGTTGTCCCTGAAGATTGGGGGGGGGATGTTCAGTTCATACCTGTTTCAGCGAAGACAGGAATGGGAATTGATAATCTTCTAGATGCGATCTCTCTACAGGCAGAAATCCTTGAGCTAGATGCGCCAGTTGAAGGGCATGCGAAAGGAGTTGTAATCGAATCTCGTCTAGATAAAGGACGTGGTCCTGTTGCGACGGTATTGGTTCAGTCAGGGACCTTGAAGAAAGGTGATATCGCACTGTGTGGTATGGAGTATGGACGTGTTCGTGCTCTAATCAATGATCACGGTGAAACGATTACTGAAGCAGGCCCATCAACTCCAGTTGAGATTTTGGGACTGTCTGCAGTTCCTGTTGCTGGTGATGAAATGATTACGGTGGACAACGAGCGTAAAGCGCGTGAAGCAGCTACATTCCGTCAAGGTAAATTCAAAGAGTTGAAAATCGCGCGTCAGCAAAAATCTAAACTGGACAACATGTTCAATAGAATGGCTGAAGGTGAAGTTCAAAACGTTAACATCATCCTTAAAGCCGATGTTCAAGGGTCTATCGAAGCAATAACTGATGCCCTAGTTAAGCTTTCTACTGATGAAATCAAGGTTAACGTGGTTTCTAGTGGCGTAGGTGGAATCTCAGAAACCGATGCTAACTTGGCACTGGCTTCTGAAGCCCTAATTTTTGGTTTCAACGTGCGTGCCGATGCTTCAGCAAAACGCATTATCGACAACGAAAGTATTATGTTGAAATACTACAGCGTAATCTATGAAATCGTTGATGAAGTGAAACGTGCGATTGAAGGTAAAATGGCGCCAGACTTTAAAGAAGAAATCGTTGGTGTTGCCGACGTACGTGATGTCTTTAAAGCGCCGAAGATTGGCCTGATCGCCGGTTGTATGATTACCGAAGGTACCGTTAAACGTAACAATCCTATCCGTGTACTTCGTGAAAACGTGGTTATCTACGAAGGTGTGCTTGAATCACTACGTCGCTTTAAAGACGATGTGATGGAAGTTCAAAAAGGCGTAGAATGTGGTATCGGGGTTAAGGACTATAACGATGTTAAAGTCGGTGACCAGATCGAGTGTTATGAGCGTATCGAAGTTAAGCGCACTCTAGATTAATTCGATAATCTAAACGCTGCGAAACCCCAAAATTGCTAAAACAGTTTTGGGGTTTTGTGTTTTTAGAAGTGATAAGAGTATTTTTAAATATATGAATAATTCATCAGTAAGCCGTCCAACGAGAGTGGCTCAGGAAGTTAGAAAGGCAATTGCTCAACTGCTTGTACAGGAAGTTAAGGATCCTCGTTTTGAGAAGATCAGTATTACCGACTGTAAAATCAGTAAGGATTTAAGCGTTGCTAATCTAAAGTTTGCCTTAATGGGACATAACGAGGGTGATCCTGAAGTCGAAGAAACCTTAAAGGCTTTAGAGAAAGCTCAGGGGTTTTTCCGTTCTGAAGTGGGTAAGCGCCTTAATCTGCGAATTGTCCCGCAAATTCGTTTTCACTACGACAATGTGCCTGAACACGCGCAACATATCGAAGATCTAATCAACAAGGCACTCAACTCATAATGCCTGAAGGTAAGCAACAGAAACGACAGCAGGTCAAAAGACCGCCCAAAAGAGTCGTTAATGGCATTGTTCTGCTTAATAAGCCGGCTGGCGTTTCTTCAAACGGTATTTTGCAGAAGGTTATTCGAACCTTTAATGCTAAGAAGGGCGGGCACACAGGGGCTTTAGACCCTTTTGCAACCGGGTTGCTTCCCATTTGCTTGGGTGAGGCGACTAAAATTTCCGGACTGTTACTCGATTCAGATAAGCGTTATACCGCCACTTTAAAGCTGGGTGAGCAATCTGATACAGGGGATACGGAAGGTGAAATTGTTAAGACACTTGAAGTACCGAAGCTATCTGAAGAGTTAATCAACCGAGTTTTAAACCAGTTCATGGGCGATATTGAGCAAATTCCACCGATGTATTCGGCGCTTAAGTATCAGGGGAAGCCTCTGTATTACTACGCTCGTCAGGGTATTGAAATTGAAAGACCGGCCAGACCGATTAAAATTCTTGGTTTGAAACTGGTTTCATTTGATCAAAATCAGATCGTGTTTGATGTGCACTGCTCAAAGGGAACCTATGTGCGCACACTAGGTGAAGATATTGCTAAAGCCCTCGGTACCGTCGGCCACTTAACAGCACTGCATCGAACTCAGACGGGTAGTTTGTTGGGAGATGACATGTTAACTCTCGAGCAGATTGAAGCGCAGTTGGATAATTGTTTAAAGCCACTCGACATTGCCATCGCTCATCTACAACGTTTTGATTTGACTGCAGAAGAAGCCGACTCGATTCGCCATGGCGGCAAGTTGGCTTACCCGCAACCGAAAACTGAGCTCGTGCGTTTCTATGAAAATGATACCTGTATTGCTGTTGGCGAATGGCAAGAAGAGAAGCAACTTTTAAAGCCTAAACGGGTTTTTAATTTAGAGCAGGGGCCATCACATTAATGTTATTTGATAAGGCGGATGGCATTATTGACCTGCGCAGTTGGTCGGATTACCAGCTCGGTCACATCAAAGGTTCAACCTGGTTGAGCTGGGAAATCCTGCCTGAAAGCCTAAATGCCTTGCCAGCCTCGCCAGCGAGTTTCTATCTCGTCGGTAATCGGGATGAAATTGAGGCAGCCAGCCTACTACTACACACCAAAAACTACCTCATTTCTGGTTCCATCATTCTCGAAAGCCAGACCGATCTTGATAAGTGGCTCGATAAATTTCCAAACCTAGTCGAAACAGGTAAAACATCCAAGACTCTCTGGAAACCGTGCCCACTCATCCAAGAGTTGATGGCTAAGATTGAAGCGGGAGACCTCGGTTTGCCAATCGTTAATAACAGACCTCAAGTGTTGGAAATTGGCTGCGGCGGTGGCCGGGATGCTATCACTCTGGCTAAAAATCGAATGGATGTCACCGCGATAGACAGTGAAGCTCGGGTCTTAAAACGTTCTAAAGCGTTGGCCCAGCTGTCGGGTGCCAATGTAAAATTCAAATGCTGTGATGTTAAAAAAACGGGGTGTTTACCAAGCACATCATTCGACGTCATTACCATGGTGCGTTTTTTAAATCGTGAATCATATAACTATATTCGCGATGCCCTTAATCCTAGCGGTTTAGTCGTGATTCAAACCTTTGTTGAGGGGGTTGAAGCTTTTGGCTCGCCTAAAAACCCCAATTTTATCCTTAAGAAAACGGAGTTGGCAGAAGTTTTTTCTGACTTCTCGATTATTGTTGATAGAATGGAAAAATTGCCTGATGGTAGGCCAATCAAGTCTTTTATTGCCCAAAAGCCTTGAATAGTTCAAGACTAACAATATAAAAATACATTGAATTAAAAAAAGGGGATCGACATGATTTCTATGGAAGTAGATGAGCTTTATAGTTTTTTTCAAAAACACCTGATTTGTGA
>CAZJPO010000156.1:0-4313 GCA_964547865.1 uncultured Thiosulfatimonas sp. | reverse complement strand
GTTCTGCTGTATAAAAAAATCGGTAAGGGACCGGCCTTAAAGAGACAAAAAGCTTATCTTGGTAAAGTACTTAGACAAGATGAAGACCTTATTGTTGAAATTAAAGAGAAGCTGGCCGCGATTGAACTCAAGGAAAAACAGCAAAATGCTCATTTCCATAAGTTGGAAAAGTGGCGAGACCGAATGGTCGAAGAAGGGGATTCAGCCCTGCATGAATTTTTGAACCAATACCCTCATGCAGACCGCCAGCAACTTCGCCAATGGATTCGCAATGCTCAAAAAGAAAAACAGCAAGAAAAGCCACCAAAATCATCACGAGAGATCTTCCAGTATCTCAAGTCGCTTGAATGGTAAAAGCAGGCGCAAATAAGCCAATGTCGCTCCTTCTGCCTTAAGTTTTTTTCTTACGCCATTCAAAAATCAACATGCCTAAAAGGACCTGTCCGGTGCCCACCCAAGTGGTCACCCCCAGGGGTTCACCATTCAAATAATGCCCGATAACTAGCGCAAAAACAGGCGTGATGACCGGGAAAAAGATACCTTCATGGCATCGACATGTCGAATAAGATAAAAATATAACAAGAAGCCTACTACCGAGCCTGCTAAGGCAGCATAGACAATAGCGTATGCCGCTCGATTGGTTAGTTCAGGCCATTCAAATAGTGTGCTAGGTGACATAGCGAAATGACCTAAAACCGTTATCCAAAGAGCCGCGATCACGACATGTAGTGCAGAAATAGTGGTGCCGCAACGTTTAACCAACACTGTCCCAAGAGAGTGAAATGACACGGACAAGATCGCAACGAGTATCGCTACTATTTGATAGCCGACAAGCTCGGTCGATAGATTAGGTGAAAAGATAAATAACAAACCAGAGAGACTAAAGAAAATCGCCAAGATTTGCATGCGAGATAATTGCTGGTTCGGTAGAAGATAATAGGCAAAGATTCCGGTAACAACAGGGCTTAAGGCAAACAGAATTGCGATCCAGCCAGAGGGCAGGTACTGACCCGACCAGTACATCGCGGTCAACCCGCCGAGAATGGTGAGGGAAGCAAAGAAATAGACCTTAAGTGCTGCAAAGTCGAGTCGGAACTTACCTGCGTTCAAAAACCATAAAAAAGGCAGAATAAAAACAGCCCCTAGCAAGGTGCGAGCTGCAACACCGAAAAACCAATCTATTTCACCACTCCAGACAATCGCCAATGGAGTGGTTGTCCAGATTAATACAACAGTAAGGTAGGCGAGAGCAACCAGCATAAAGCGTTATTCAGTTGTCTGATTTAAGTCTTTTGGAACTGACCTAGAGTCAAGTTTTTCTCAACCTGGTTGGCTTCAAACAGATGGCCATTCATCGAGATATAAACCCCAGGCAAGGCAAGTTGAACCGCTGACAGGGCAGCTCCGATATTGAAGCTGGCATCTGAACCACCTAGCTTGTAGGGTCTCATAGCCCCCGTTAAGACAATCGTTTTATCCTTGAGCTGCTGATCTTGTTGAAGCAACAGAGCGGTTTGTACCATGGTATCGGTACCATGAGTGATCACAATTTGATTTTGCTTGGTTTGATGACAGGCCTGTAAAATAGTTTGCCGATCCAAGTCAGTCATTTCTAGGCTGTCTTTCATCAAAATCACATTCGAAGCAATCTTTAGCGTGGAATTTGCTTGCTCGAGCAGCTCCGGCAAATGCGACTGATTAAAACAGAGCTCACCCTTGATTGGGTGGTAATCTTTATCAATGGTTCCGCCTGTAATCAGTAGGCTAATCGTCACTTCTTTCATGGTTACGGCTGACGCAGTATTCCGGTCACAATACCGAGAATTTCAATATCTTCGTTCATCAAGATAATCGGTTCCATTTCACTGTTTGCCGGTTGTAGGCGAACCCCCGATTTTTCGATATAGAGTTTTTTCATGGTGACTTCTTCATTGTTAATTCTCACCACGACAGACTCGCCGTTTTCAGCCGAAGAACGGCGTTCGATAATCACAATGTCGCCATCTTGAATATTCTCTTCAATCATCGAGTTCCCTTTGACCCTTAAGGCAAAGGTTTCTTTCTTGACCATAGAGACAGGCACGGAAACCGTGTCATAATCCAGCTCCATCTGAATGGGATCACCCGCAGAAGTCCATCCCAAAACGGGAATAGAGACAAATTCAACATCCACCATTTCCACGGGATCTGCAGCCTCAAGCTGAAGTTTTTGGTTTCTTTTAGGTATCAAATAGGCCAAATTAGAAGACATATTAATTTCCTCGCTACTCGCATAACTGGCTGATCAATTTAAATTAAACTTGAGGAAGTACCTTTTTAAAAGGTTTAACCTCAACACGTTCATAAACACCGGCATCAACATACGGATCTTTATCTGCCCAAGCTTTAGCGGCTTCTAACGAATCAAATTCTGCAATAATCAGACTCCCTGTAAAACCAGCCTCGCCGGGGTCATTTGAGTCGATTGCCGGGTTAGGACCCGCCATCACCAACCTACCTTCCGCATCCATATTTTGTAAGCGCTCAATATGGGCTGGGCGAGCAGAAGCTCTTAATGGAAGGCTATTTGGCACATCGTAGGCAAAAATAGAGTAAAGCATCTTGTTTGATTCCTTTTAGGACGTTTCTTTTGATTTTGGGTCCGTTTTTTGTTTTAACTTTTCAGTCAATTCATCTTCTGTGTGACCATCCAATAAAGCCTCAGCTTCGGCTTCAGAATCTGATTCCTGAATATAACGACTGATATAGAGGCCTTGGACGATCAAGAAAACGAGTGTCATACCCATTAGACCAAATAGTTTAAAATTCACCCAGGTATCAGTATCGTAGTTAAACGCCACATAGAGGTTGACGACACCCGACAAAATGAAAAAGGCAATCCACAGCCAACTCAATCTCACCCAAATCTCTTTAGGCAGGGTAATCGCCTGACTCATCATTCTCTCAACAATAGGGCGGTCACCGATATAGTGGCTACCGAGAAAGACCAAAGCAAAGCCCCAGTTAACAATACTCGGCTTCCATTTAATAAAGTTTTCATCTTGAAGAATAAGGGTTAAGCCCCCAAGAACAAGGATAAGAAGCAGGGTGATTATGTGTATTTTTTCAACCCGTTTATGTTTTATATACAGGTAGCTTACTTGTACAATAGTAGCTGCAATGATGACGCCCGTTGCGACATAAATATCGTACATTTTGTACGCAATAAAAAAGAGGACAACGGGAAACAGATCAAATAATAATTTCATAAAAAGTGTTCTTTATATATGTTTGTTACAAGGATTCTATATGGGTTTTAAAGTGATTAAAAGGGACATTTCATGAAAGTTGACTTACATTGTCACACCACTGCTTCAGACGGTTCGCTTACCCCCAAAGAAATCATCGACTTAGCGCTAGAACATGAGATTGAACTTCTCTCAATTACAGACCACGACACGACGGCTGGCTATGAATCAATTAAGCGCTATGCATTAGAAAGGGGCATTCAGCTGATCTCCGGCGCAGAAATTTCATGTTTATGGAATAACCATACCATCCATATTGTTGGGTTAAACTTTGATGTTGACAACCCAACCTTACAGTCGGGGCTGGAGGGCATTCGCCAACAACGTCTGCTACGTTCCACTCAAATATTGGAAAAACTTAAGCAACACCCCAATATAGAGATTGACGATATAGAACAACAACTCAATAAAATAGTCGGAGTGGGCATTGTTGGGCGTGGCCATTTTGCCGAGCTTCTGATTCGCCATGGTTACGTCAAAAATGGCCAACAAGCCTTTAACAAATATCTTAAAAAGGGTAAACCCGCCTATGCCCCAAGCCAGTGGCCTGAGTTAAATCAGGTGGTTAAGTGGATCAACCAAGCTGGCGGGGTTGCCGTGATTGCCCATCCAGGTATTTATAAACTCACTAGCCGCAAACTTAACCGCCTGATTAGTGACTTTAAACTCGCGGGCGGGCAGGCGATTGAAGTGGTCAACCAGCCACGTCATTCAGCCGATATTATTGGTATGGCCGAACGGGCAAATAATCATAAACTCTACGCCTCTATAGGGTCTGACTTCCATACTCCGGCTCATACTTGGCGAGGCTTAGGCTGGCTGGCTCCTCTGCCCCAAAATGCCCAACCCGTTTGGCATCTGTTTGAATAATGCTAAACACACTCTAAAACCATGGCACCTCATTAGAATTGTTTGAGCGCCGTATTGATCAAAGCCTTTCAACAAAATTTTATGGTGTGCCCCGTTTTTACAAAGCATTAAAAACCTAAGAAACAAGGCTCTATACCTGAATCTGAAATAAAAACT
>CAZJPO010000155.1:0-4369 GCA_964547865.1 uncultured Thiosulfatimonas sp. | reverse complement strand
CGAGCTCCTTCAACCACTCAGACAGCTCTCCGCTATGGAAGCGCGGATTATACTGAGTTTTACAGAACTTGTCCACGCCTGAAAAATTAACGAGCTTGAAAAGACTCGCTTTTAGAGGTTACATCATTTCTAAATCATCAAGGACAGCTTCTACACCTTTGATTGCGCACTCTTCATCGACCATGCCATCAGGCGCCCCACTGACACCAACACCACCGTAGATCTTTCCACCTGCTTCAATCGTAGTAGAACCGGCCATAAAGGCCAAATCGACGTTCATGTGTTGCAGTGGTGAATTTGCACGACCTTCCAACTGTGAGCCTTTGGCATTGAACATTACCGCTGTATAGGCTTTTTTCTTACTGATTGGTATGAAACTGGCGGAGCTGTCGTATCACGCAGCTGCGCTTGAATGATGCCGTTGCGATCAACCACAGTCACACTAATTGGAATCCCTTTTTCTCTACAAGCTCCAATCGCACCCATAGCGATGGTATTGGCGACATCCACTGTCACTCGTGAAACACTTGCTGTCATGGCCTCTTCAGCTACCGCCAGACTTGACATAGAAGCCATCAATCCAATAGCCGCCAGATGTTTAATACTGTTTTTCATTGAAATTTCTCCTCCAAAATTAAATGTCTTAAATTGAATTCTTTGACTCAATTAGAACCCTCATTATTAGTTTTTTGACGAATATGTACAATATAAAAAACTCATGGCCACTATGAAGTTTTTGATGACCCCAGAAACAAAAATCCCGCTTCATAAATGAGCGGGCTTTCTGTTGAAAATTAAAGTAAATGCTTTAAATCAAATTTCTATGCTTTTACTTCGTTCTCCATTTGAGCTTTTTCTAAAGCTTCTTGCTGTTTAACACCACCGTGCCACTGCCAGATATAGTACATCAGCGGGATAACCAATAGCGTTAGAACAGTAGATGACAGCGTACCAAAGATCAGTGATACCGCTAGACCACCAAATACCGGATCCGTGATCATAATCATTGATCCGAAGATGATAGCCAGAGCCGTCAACAAGATTGGACGGAAACGGACTTTACCGGCTTCGATAACCGCGTCTTTCAGGTTTTGCCCTTCAGCGCGATACTCGAGGATAAAGTCTATCAATAGCAACGAGTTTCGCACCACGATACCGGCCAAGGCGATGACCCCGATCATGGAGGTCGCCGTAAAGGCTTGGTCTGTTAACCAGTGGCCAGGGAATACTCCGATCATCGTTAGAGGGATCGCCCCCATTACGATTACTGGCATCATAAATGACTTGTAGTAACCAACCAAGATTAGGTAGATAAATACCAAGGCAACAATAAACGCACTACCCATGTCACGGAATACATCTAGAGTCAGACGCATCTCGCCACCCCATAGAAGAGTGTACTCCATAACATCTTTAGGCTGAGCTTCAACAAAACCAAGGTTAGCTGTATGGAAAGTCACGCCTGAGTCAGGTAGCTTCACACCATCCAACATGCCATCTAATGACATTACCGCATAAACAGGACTCGATTGAAGTAGCTCACCACCAATCATAACCATTTGGTGCTGATCACGACCCATAATTGGTTTAGCGTACATTTGCTCTTCAATCTCTGCGACAGCGGACAGAGGAACGGCACTACCTGAACGAGATTGAACACGCAGAGACATCAACTGCTCAACAGTCGTTCTCTCTGAGCGAGGTAGGCGAACATTAATATTGACCGGCTCTCGAACGTTATCCAAGTGCATTGAACCTAACTCAAAACCATTGATGTAGTCACGCAGCATTTTGCTGACTTGAGCTGGTGCAATACCTAACAAGTTAGCTTGCTCACGGTCAATGAAGATGTTGTAAGTCATGCTATCTGCAGTCACAGAGTCATCAACATTAATCAAACCATAGATTTGGTTGAAACGTTGACCCACTTCCATCGCTGCTTCACGTAACTTGTCATAGTCAGGACCATACAACTCGGCCATAATTTGAGTCATTACCGGCGGACCAGGAGGGGTTTCATAGACTTTGATGTTCGCCCCCGGGAAGAACTGACGCAGCTCATTCAACGTCACATTGAACTCTTCAACAATCTGGTGTGAAGACTTACTACGATAGTGTTTATTCACTAGGTTAACTCGAATCTGAGCAAAGTTACTACCCTGTTTGATCAAGTCACCACGAACCAGCGCAGCAAAGTCAATTGGCGCGTGATCACCTAGGTAAACACTATAGTCTGTAACAAACTCTGTGCGGCTTAAGCGCTCACCAACGTATCGCACGACACGATCCGTTGCTTCTACTGCAGAACCTTCAGGCATATCGACCTGAACCAAGAAAGTACTCGTATTATCGTAAGGTAGCATCTTCACTTCTACACCAGCAGGGTGTAGCGGATTATTCATGCCGTCATCACGGATAAACTGAAGTGCAGGCTGGACCATCGCCGCAACCAAAGACATCAATACCACAAACAGGAACACATTTCGCTTAGTACGACTCTCGATCATCGGCGTGATCGAACGCACGTAGATCTTCTGCATCCAGTCTTCTTTGTGAACGTGGTGCGCTTCAGTACCCTCTCTCTCTTGCATCTCTTTAATTGCTTTTTTACCTAATACACGGTAAGCCAAATAAGGCACAAGAATATAAGCAATGACCAGAGAGGCAATCATTGCAACCGGAACGTTAAACGGAATCGGCGCCATAAACGGCCCCATCATCCCGGTTACGAACAACATCGGAATAAACGCCAAGATAACCGCGATTGTCGCGACGTTAGTTGGGTTACCAATTTCATTGGTTGCACGAATCAACACTTGGTCAAACTCTTTAGGGTCAAAGCCGTCATGGATATGCCTGTGGATATTTTCTATAACCACGATGGCGGCATCCACCAGGAGCCCCAATGAGAGAATCAATGCGAATAGCGTAATTCGGTTAATGGTTTGATCAGCCAGCAGACCGATAAACAGAACCACAAAAAGAATCAAAGGAACCGTTAGGGTCACAATTCCCGCTTCACGCCATCCAAGGAAAATAACCAAAATAATAACAACCGAACCAACCGCGATTGCCAAGTGTTCCATCAGCAGGTTAACAGCAGCGTTAGCTTTTTCACCATCATTGCGAGTGACTACTACATCAATATTTGCAGGAATAACTGATTTTTTTAGGAACTCTAGCTGCTCAAGAACCGCGTTTGCGACATCAACCGCATTGGTACCCGGCTTTTTGGCTAGAGTAATCGTTACCGCTTGCTGCTCTTCTTCGCCAGCGCGATCAGAGTGAGGACCAAAACCAACTCGGTAGTTTGTATCTGGCTCTATAACACCATCTTCAATTGTAGCGATGTCTTTTAAGTAAATTGGGCGACCTTGGTCGGCACCGATCACAATCTCACCAACTTCTTTGGCATTGCCTAGGTAGCCATTTACACGAATCAGGTGTTCACGGTTATTGTTAACCACCGCTCCGACAGGAAGCGAAACGTTACTACCTTTAAGCATTTGACTGATTCTGTCTAGAGTAAGTCCTGTCTGTGCAATTTTTTGCCCATCTAGCCAAACATTAATCGAACGCCTTTCACCACCAACAACGTCGGTAAAGGAAACTCCTGAAATATTTCTCAGGTTTTCAACGATCTTCATTGAAGTATCACGTAGATCGTGGCCCTGTAGATCATTCGACGTTATCGCCAGAGTCATAATTGGTACATCGTCTACGTTGATCGGCTTGATAAGAGGTTCCTGAGTATCAGGCGGCATTTTGTCCATGTTTTGCATAATCTGGTTATATAACTTAACCAAACTATCTACCTGGTTTTCACCTACCTTAAATTGAACCGTCACCACCCCGAAGTCATTCGCGGCATAACCAAAAGTGTTATCCACGCCCGGCAAGGCACTCATGATCGTTTCAAGTGGTTTTACAACAAGGTTATTCACCTCTTCTGGTGTTGCACCAGCCTTAGGGACGATAATATTCGCAGCAGGTACAACAATCTGAGGATTATATTCACGAGGCGTAATCAAGTACGACATCATCCCAGCAAGCGTAATCGCAATGACAATCATCATTGTGATTTTAGAGTGAATAAATGCCTTGGCTAATTTACCAGCGGAATTCATCTCCATATCTGAGTGGGAAACGTCCTGTTTTTGGTTTTCAGACATTATTCAGCTCCTTTTTCCTCAGCTGCCTCTTCTGGCTCAGCAGTCATCACTGGAGCAACCACATTAGGATTATCGATAATGTCACCATTAAGTAGCAGTTCATTATTTGAAACCACAACTTGCTCGCCCACAACAAGGCCGGCTTGAACCTCAACGAAACCGTTAATTTCCGCGCCTGTGCGAACCATATGGAAGAA
>CAZJPO010000154.1:0-4391 GCA_964547865.1 uncultured Thiosulfatimonas sp. | reverse complement strand
GTTCTGGTGCCTTTGGTGTGAGAGTTCGAGTCTCTCCGCTCGCACCATATTCTAAAGCCCTGATTGAGTAATCAATCGGGGCTTTTTCATTTCTAGCCGTAGTCACTTAGATTTCAAAACACAACAACATTCAAAACCTAGCAAGACATGTTAGTATTGATATAAACCTAAACTTAATACTCTATAGAACAAATGCCACACATAACCAGAACAAAAGAACTCGTCGAACTTCTCGGAGCAGAAGACTATAAGAAACTATTAAGCCTTGTCGAAAAACAGTGGCCTATTCTTTTAAAAAACTGTTCTGGTCCAGACCTAGCGCCAAACTTGCACCAAATGAAGTCCATGAGTTATTCTGCCGGATTTGATGATTTAGGGGAAAAAATTAAGAACATTGAAAATATGGTCAAAAACGGTGCTTATGAAACAGCACGATCGAATATTGAAACTCTTAATGACTATTTTGAGACGACCTTAAAAGAGATTCATTCGGAACTCGAAAAAACAATCTAAAACACTTAAAAGACTCTCTATTTGAGAGGCCTTAAGCTATTCGGGCACCGCTTCTTTGCTCACCCAAACAAAGTTCTCCATACCCTTGACCTGTTTTACAGGCAAGTCATCACCTGCTAGCCAAGCCTTCAGCGCTGATTGCTTAGAAGCACCCGAAACCAGCTTGTAGACATTTTTACATTTATCGAAAGCACCGTAATTTAAGCTCACTCGCTCTTTAGGAGCTTTAGGTGAATCATACTCAACAATCACGGGTTGCCAGTTTGCATTTTCAGTTGAGAACCCGGTGACCGAATCGCTCTCCTTATGATCTGGAAACAAGCTTGCAGTGTGACCATCTTCACCCATTCCCAGCAGACATAAATCAAAGGCTTCAACAGAATCAATTAATTCTGCATAGGCTAAAGCAGACTTTTCCGCCCCCGCCTCGGTATTAATAAAATGGACGTGTTTGGGGGGTAGGCGAACCTGACTAATCCAATGATTCAAAAGCGCTTGAGAGTTTCGCTCCTGATCGACAAAGGGCAGAACGCGTTCATCCCCCATATAGATATGCCAGTTTGACCAATCTGTATCCGTCTCGCTTAACAACTGATAACAGCGATTCGGTGTCGTGCCGCCCGCCGTCACAAAATGAAAAGCACCGTGTTCTTTTATCGACTGGTCTGCAATTTCGAGAATTTTGTCTGTTAAAGCAATTGCCAACTGTTCAGCGTCATCAAATAGTCGCCAATTATCAGGCAGAGACTGAGTGGAACCATTCATAAACACCTCCAAGTGTATGCTTTACACAAAAAAATCTACAGCCATATAGACTCTCAGATATTACTCTTTACAGCTTTGATCAATATAAGTTCGCCAGCACTGATCGCTGTGCTCAAATAGCTTATTAGAACCTTCCGGCCCCCAGCTTCCAGAAGCATAGGTATCAATATAATCTGTGTGACTCGCCCAAACATCTAAAATTGGATCGACAACCGCCCAGGCGGCTTTGACCTCGTCATAGCGTAAAAATAACGACCGGTCCCCTTTAATGACATCAAGCAATAGTTCCTCATAGGCATCGATCTTAGTATTTTCATCATATTTCATCGAGGCATCTAAGCTAATCTGATCCGTTTTGATTTCTAAACCGGGTTGCTTGGCAATCATATCAATCTTAATAGATTCCTTCGGCTGGATACCAAATACGATCCAGTTCGGCTCCATCTTTTTAACCTGAGAATCTCGGAAAAACTGCTTGGGAGGCTGTTTGAAACAGATAGAGACCAATGTCTTAGATTGCTTTAAATTTTTGCCTGTCTGAATATAGAACGGTACCCCTTCCCATCGCCAATTATCAATATATAGCTTCAAGGCTGCATAGGTCTCTGTAACCGAATCTTCTGCAACCCCTGGCTCATCCAAATAACTCGGCACCTGATTGCCATGTAAAATGCCTTCGGTATATTGCGCTCGGTAGGCAGAGCTATTAACCTGTTTTTTGGTGATTGGTCGGATTGATTTTAATAACTTAACCTTCTCATCCCTCAAGGCCTCTGCATCCATTGAGGTCGGCGGCTCCATTGCCACCAATGCCAAAAGTTGCAACAGATGACTTTGAATCATATCGCGCAAGGCACCGCTCTGATCATAGTACCCCGCTCGAGAACCGACGCACTTGTCTTCCGCATGGGTGATCTGGATATGATCGATCGTATTGCGATTCCACAACGGCTCCATCAAGGCGTTTGCAAACCGGAACACCATGACATTTTGCACCATGCCTTTTCCGAGGTAATGATCAATTCGGTAAGTTTGCTCTTCTGACAACGCCTTGCTGATTTTAGACTGCAGTGCTCTTGCACTCTGCGAGTCATAGCCAAACGGTTTTTCCAACACCACCCGACGCCAACCATTGGATTCATCTAATAACCCACATTTATTCAAATTGTGAGTCACCTTCCCAAACAGGTCTGGACCCAAAGACAGATAAAAAGCAATATTATTCGAAAACTCAACCTGGCCTAAGAACTGGCAAAGCTCAACATATGAGGCCGCGTCGCTAATATCCATTTTTTGGTAGACCACCCGGCTAGAGAAACGCTCAAACAATTCATGGTCTATGCCACCTCTAGCAACCGGTTCAAGGTACTTTTTAACCTCCAGATTCCAATCCTCTTGACTCCAGTCTCGACGCCCCACGGCAATGATTTTCATGCCTTCAGGCAATCGACCGACAGAATCCAAATGGTAAAAAGCGGGCATCAGCTTAGTGAGAGACAAATTACCCGTTGCGCCAAACACCACATAAGTACAGGGCTCTACCATGACCTATACCTCATACGTCGTCGAGCTCACATTTCCACCCGATGCAATCCAGTCAGTGTGGAAAAACTCTCCGCGAGGTGAATCAATGCGCTCATAAGTATGGGCGCCAAAATAGTCACGTTGTGCTTGCAGTAAATTCGCCGGTACCACCTCACTGCGATAACCATCAAAGAAAGCCAGTGCCGAACTCAACGCGGGCGTGGCGATCTGATTTTCGATACCAAAAATCACCGCTTTTCGCCAAGGTTGCTCAGCGCCTTTAATCGCACTTTCAAAAAAAGGCGCTTTTAACAAATTAGACAGTTCTGGCTCAGCTTCATAGGCGTGCTTAATCTCTTCTAAAAAACGGCTTCGAATAATACAACCACCACGCCACATCAACGCAATACCCCCATAATTCAAATCCCAATTAAACTCTTTGGCCGCTTCCGCCATCAACATGTATCCCTGTGCATAAGAGATAATCTTTGAAGCGTAGAGAGCATCGTGAATAGCTAACACAATTTGCTGCTTCTCTTCGTCTGAATAGATTTTGGTCGGCTCCGTTGGATACAACTTGGAAGCTTCTACACGCTCAGATTTGAGCGCAGACAAGCAGCGAGCATAGACTGATTCGGTAATTAAAGTCACCGGAATACCCAATTCTAGGGAGCTGATTCCGGTCCACTTTCCTGTCCCCTTCTGACCAGCAGCATCGAGGATTTTATCGACGAGAGGCTCGCCGTCTTCATCTTTGAACTTTAGGATTTCTGCCGTAATCTCAATAAGGTAGGAATCCAACACCCCCTCATTCCAATCGGCAAATACTTTTTGACACTCATCGGCCGACATACCCAAGCCTTGGCGCATTAACTGATAAGCTTCTGCGATCAACTGCATATCACCGTATTCGATCCCATTGTGAACCATTTTGACGTAGTGACCCGCACCATCATTACCCACCCAGTCACAGCAAGGATCATCTCCTGCCTTGGCGGATATTGCCTGGAAAATTGGCTTAACGCTTTCCCATGCAGCGGCATTTCCACCCGGCATAATCGATGGTCCAAAACGAGCGCCCTCTTCGCCACCAGAAACCCCAGTGCCAATAAAGTTAATCTTTTTCTCGGCTAAAGTTTGAGTGCGTCGATTTGAGTCAATATACAGCGAATTACCCCCATCGATAATAATATCGCCCTCATCCAATAGTGGCACCAACTGATCAATGAAAAGATCGACTACCTCTCCGGCCTTCACCATCAACATAATCTTTCGCGGGGCTTTTAAAGAATCCACTAGCTCCTGCAAGGAGTAAGCCGCGCCGATCGGCAAACCTTGAGTTCGGTTATCAATAAATTGGTCGGTCTTCTCTGCAGAACGGTTATACACACAAACCTGAAAGCCGTGCTCTGCCATATTCAAAACCAAGTTTTGTCCCATTACCGCAAGGCCAATTAAACCAATATCTGCTTGTGCCATTTTGATTCCTTAAATATTTTTAAAACGTCTCAATAATCCTTAATTACACCACGTTCAACCGTGATGTTTTTGGGGGATGACCTTCTCATTGAGCTCAATCATGTTTTCAT
>CAZJPO010000153.1:0-4468 GCA_964547865.1 uncultured Thiosulfatimonas sp. | reverse complement strand
ACTGGATTTTAACTTTTTAACCTAAACACTGCTTAAGTGAACAGCATTGCGCTTTATGCGGGCTTTTAGGGTGACAACATAGTCCAAGCTCTAGAACGGAACATCATCGTCATCAAAATCATTCGGCGCATAGGCTGGGGCTTTTTGCGGTTTCCCGGCTGCTGGCTGTCCACCCATAGGCGCAACGTTTTGCTGACCCATTGGGTTGTGTGCAGGTTGTTGCATTGGTTGAGCTGCTGGCTGCTGGCCAAAACCTCCAGCTTGGCCACCGGCTTGGTTGCTCATCTGAGGTTTTCCACCACCTTGGTTCATTGGTGCTTGGTTGAAATTATTATTGTTACCAAATGAAGTATCACCACCCTGACGATTGCCCCCGCCTAACATTTGCATAGTACCGTCAAAGCCACTCAGGACGACTTCAGTGGTGTAGCGATCTTGTCCATTTTGGTCTTGCCACTTACGCGTTTGCAACTTGCCTTCAAGATAAACTTGAGAACCTTTGGTCAGATACTGACCTGCGATTTCTGCCAACTTACCAAACATAGAGACTCGGTGCCACTCTGTTTTTTGTTGCTTCTGACCAGAGTTTTTATCTGTCCACTCTTCACTGGTCGCGACACTTAAGTTCGCAATGGCATTCCCGTTTGCCGCATATTTAACTTCAGGATCGGCACCAAGGGTTCCTACCAAAATAACTTTATTAATACCGCGCATATTCTTAAATACTCTCGTTTATAACGTTTAAGGTTTATTGACTCTTTTCAATGTATTCAATTAAGCTGACTTCATTGACAATTTTTCGATCTATTTTGAAATAAACTCTTCGCTCATCTAGAAGCACAGCCACTTCATAGACACCTTCAATCGCCAACAACTCTCCTTCAATGCTGGCAACCTCTTCAGGCTTCATCTCTTTAATAGGAACAGAGGCAATACTTAAAGGCAATGGCCTTTGCATGGTCGCAGCAGCAATCAACCAAATTGAGCCGATCAGTGCCGTGAATAAGAAGACACCATTATAACCATAATACTGATAAAAGTACCCTCCTAAAAGACCACCTATTGCCGCGCCCAAAAACTGACAGGTCGAGTAGACACCACTAGCCGTCCCCTTCTTATCCGCCGGTGATAGTTTGACCACAAGTGAAGGCAGCGACGCTTCAAGTAGATTGAAAGCCGTAAAGAAAACCAACAGAATAAAAAAGATTGTCCAGAAGCCAAGCTCCACCCAACCAAAGGCCAGTTGCATTAATGTCACTGTCGCCACTGCACCGACAAAAATCGGTTTCATGCGGCCATGGCTTTCCGCCTGAATAATAAACGGCACCATCAGCACAAAAGATAACAGCATAACAGGCAGATAGATCGTCCAATGTTCACTTGCTTCTAAACCTGCTGAATCCCTCAGAGCCAATGGTAAAACCACAAACATTGCCGTCAACATCGCATGTAAAACAAACACACCCAAATCTAATCTCAGCAGCTGCTTGTGCTTTAGAATCGTCGAAAACTGGCTTGGATCAGCCTCTTGTTCACGCTGAAAACTCTGATTTTTAATCTCGGGCAATGCATACTTAACCAGCAGGATACTCACTATTGCCAACGCCGCTGTAGCCCAAAAAATACCACGTACGCCAAACCAAGTGGCCAACACCGGTCCGGCAACCAAGGAAAGGGTAAATGACAAGCCAATTGTAATGCCGACAATCGACAAGGCTCTTAATCTAAAGGGCTCGCTGACTAAGTCTCCGACCGAGGCCATTAACACTGCTGCAACCGCCCCCATGCCTTGGATGGCTCGACCGAGGATCATCATCTCTATCGAATCCGCCAGCGCACAGATAATCGAACCGACCATAAAAATGAGCATCCCGATAACAATCAGGGGCTTGCGACCATATTTATCCGATAACATCCCGTATGGAATCTGAAGCGCCGCCTGGGTTAAACCATAAATCCCAATCGCGATCCCTATCTGCAAACCTGTAATTTCGTCAAACTCTGCCTCCGCAAAAAGCGCAAACACAGGAAAAATCATAAATAGGCCGAGCATACGCGTCGAGAAAATCCCCGCGACAGAAAACGCGGTACGCCTTTCGATAGGACTCATTGCACCAGGTTGAGATACAGGCATAAGCTTAAATTCTTTACATGTTGGTCTTTTATTTTGAAGGCGAAATTATATCATCTCAGTTAAAAACAAAAGCTATAATCGATTAAACATCCCTGTATGTTTCTTAGTGAAATTTGCCAAGAAGGCAGGTAATCCTTGTTGAAAAGTGAACGGATAAAGGAATCTCAACCATGTCGCCGAATAAGATGCAACGCCCAGTCGCTCCCAAACAATTGCGTACTTTTTTTACCCTATTGCTGGCGCTGAGTTTTTTCATTTCCACTCCAGCAAGCGCTGAAGAAACATGGAATGGTAATAAAGTTAAATTCTCGATTTCAGAGTCTCAAAACGTTGCAAACGACAGTATTTCAATTACTTTTAATCGAGTTGCAGAAGGGATGAGTCCACAAGAAGTGGCCAATGAAATCAATACCCAGATGCAGGCGGCGGTTCGCGCCCTAAAAGCTTACCCAGATATTATTACCCAAACCTCTCAATACAATATTTATCCCGTGCATAAAAAATCTGTTATCAGTCACTGGAGAGGTCAACAAAGTCTAGTTCTCACAGTAGAAAACAAACCAGGGCTAGTTAAAATTCTTGCCAAGATTCAACCTTACCTAGCCTATAAATCGATGCAATTCGGTGTTTCTGAAGATTTAAAACGTGAAATCATGGCAAAACTAACCGATAAGGCAACCGTGACTTTTAGGGCCCAAGCAAATCGAATCGCACAAGGTTTTTTAGCCCCCAGCTATAAAATCATAGAAACCAACATCAATACGCCTGACTATAGCGCACCTAGACCTTATATGGCTCGTTCTGAAATGGCAATGGCAGCCGACATGGCGATGCCTACGGTAAAAGCTGGTCAAAGCAAAATTAAAGTGACAATTTCCGGAACAATTCTTCTGCCGAACTAATTCGAGAAGCCATGGGTAAAACAGAACAGGAATACGCTAAATCAAGTTTTAGTGATGTCGCGCTGCAATACGACCAGCTTGCTTTCTTTAAACGCTCGGCAGAAAAAGTCGTTCAGCTATTACAAAACGAGATAAAAGAGCAACCTGCAAGAGGGCTTGATGTTGCCTGCGGCACAGGCAATGTCATTCTGACGTGTGCAAAACATTTTCCCAAAACCCAGTTTGATGCTGTTGATCTTTCGCAAGACATGCTGGATCAAGCAAAAAATAATGCAACTGCATCAAGGATTGATAACATTCATTTTAAGTTGGCAGACGTGACTCAAATAACTGCTGAGCTCAAATACGATGTGATTACTTGCTCTTACGCGCTATTCTTCCTACCTAATCCAGACAAGGTTTTAAACCGACTCTACCAAAAACTCAAAAAAGGCGGCCTTCTGTTATTTACCTCATTTCAGGCCGAAGCTTTTAGCCCAACCCAGAAAATCATCCTGTCTCTACTGCGAGACTATGGCTCCAATAGCGCAATTGAATATGATGAAAATCATTGGCAAATATTAAAAACCAGTGCAGATATAAACTATCTTTGCCAAAAAGCAGAGGTCCCCAAACCAGAGATCGTTGAGGCACAAATTCGCTACCCAATGACGCTTGATCAATGGTGGCATTTACTAAACAATACTGGCTATAAAGGTATGCTGTTGGAGATAGATGTGGTCGATTTAGAGAAGTTAAAACAGGACTACTTTACGCAAATGCAGGCTTTTCAAGACAACGAAAATAATGTTGAACTAATTGCCGACTCTTTTTTTACCATTATTCGAAAATCTTGATCTGAACAAAAATGAAGCTATCTAGGTCATTAAAATGCGTTTTTGCCTTTCAAGCAGAGCTTCTAATGTCTCAGCAAGCATCGGTTTAGCATAGAAGTATCCTTGGGCATAACCACAGCCATTATTCATTAAGAAAATAGCTTGATTCTGTTTTTCCACACCTTCAGCAATAACTTGAAGCTTCATCCCTTCCGCCAAACTAATAATTGATTTGGTAATGGTTGCATCATCCTGATCTCCAGGAATCCCTTTAATAAAAGCCATATCGATTTTCAGCTTATCGATCGGGAGATGCTTCAACCTCGCTAGCGACGAGTAACCCGTTCCAAAATCATCAATCGAAATACGAACTCCCAGACGTTTTAACTTAATTAATAACTCGGAATAATTACTGTCCTTCATAACCAAGGTTTCGGTAATTTCCAATTCGATATGACGCCCTTCAAGGTCTGCTTCTTCTAAGACTCTTTCAACGGTGGCAATAAAATTTTTATCCATAAGCTGTCGGCCGGAGATATTGACCGCAATGTAGTCAATGTTCATTTTTTTATTCAGCCAGTCTTTCATCTGTAAACAGGACTGTCTCAACACCCATT
>CAZJPO010000152.1:0-4469 GCA_964547865.1 uncultured Thiosulfatimonas sp. | reverse complement strand
TAGTATGAGTAAACTATTTATTGAGAATGGCAATCATTGCCGTTTTTAGCGTTTCCCCAATAAAAAAATATATCGTTAGGGATTGGGATTATGTCAGTTACAAATAATGAAGTTTTGGTTCCGGACCATTATAGAATCGTATCGAGGACGGATACGACCGGAAATATTCTCGAAGCAAATTCAGAATTTATTGAGATCAGTGGCTACACGGAAGAAGAACTGATTGGACAACCACATAATATTCTTCGTCACCCAGATGTGCCGAAAGCAGTCTTTGCTGACTTTTGGAAAACTCTGAAAGCCGGTAAGGCTTGGACGCAATATGTGAAGAATCGCTGTAAAAATGGTGATCATTTCTGGGTCAAGGCAAATGTGGGGCCGGTGGTAGAAAATGGGCAAACTGTCGGTTATCTGTCTGTTAGAACCAATATCACTGAAGCAGAAAAGCGTATTGCAACCCAAGCTTATAAGGATATTGAAGCAGGTAAATTAAAAATTAGTGAAGGTAATCTTTACACACCTACACAGTACTACTTTAATAAAATGCCATTTAACCACTGGTCGGTTCTAACAAAGACTGTTGTCATCGCGTCTATCCTTGTCGTATTGGGCGGTTTTATTACCAGTATCTTATCGGGTGTAAGTTATCAAAAAGCAGTGGATCAAAACTACAAGCTGACAGAGGACCAGTTAAAACATGATTTAGATTTTCAGATAAAGAGTCGAACTGAGTCAGCGTTGAATAATGCCATCAATATTTCACAAAATAGCATTATTCGAGAAAGTCTGGCTAATGGTGAGTCCAATGCAAGAACCAAAACGGTTCTCGATGCACTAAATGAAAAGTTTAAAGATAACGCTAACCGAAAACTGAAAGTTCATGTCCATACCAATCAAGGACGTTCCTTTATCCGCATTTGGAAGCCAAAGAAGTTTGGTGATGACATTACCCCATTCCGCTTTACCGTTAAGCATTTGATTAAAACCCGAAAATCTACTCAAGCACTTGAGCTTGGTCGAGCTGGCGTGGCAATTCGTGGTTTAGCGCCGATTTTTAACATGGATAATTCCCGTTATGTCGGATCTGTTGAAGTCATTGAAAGCCTGGAAGATTTGGCGAAGACCTTGAAAAAAGAACAGATCACTTATTTTTCAGTTTTGAATGATTATGCGGTGAGTATCTCAACTAAGGCAAAAAACAACCCTAAATTTAATGACTTCTTTTTAGGTAGTAAAAAGTATAAGCCAGAAGATGTGGATAGATTGATGAAGGTTGATCTAGGTGTATTAATCAAAGATGGTTCATTCAGAACTGACAGCGACTTTTTTGTTTCCAAGCCAATTCGTGACCTTCAAGATAAGCTGGTTGGTTATCACATTGTTTCTGTTAACAAGTCTGTTATTGATGTACTCAATGCCTCTGCTGCAGAGCAGGCTTTAAGCGCTGTTATTGATGTGGTGGTGTCATTGATTCTGTTAACCGTGTTCTTTGTCATTATTCTGTATTTCAATGTGGTGAGAAGGATTGGAAAAATTCGCGATATTATGTCCACATCTGAAAAAAACGGTGATTTGAGTTTACGTGCAGATGCCAGTCTCAAAGATGAAATGGGACAGCTGGCACAGAGTTTTAATAATCAAATGCAGAATACGCAAATGGTTATTGGTGAGGCGAACCGAATGGTCTCCGATATTGCCAATGGTAAGCTGGACACGACCACCGTCTTGCCAATGGAGAAGGACTTTTACGTTATTAAGCAAAACCTGAATAGCGCAGCGAAATCCATGCAGTCTACATTTGGCGAGATTGATGAAGCCATGTCTGGTATTCAAAACGGTGATTTCTCCAGAGAATCAAGTGTTGCGCTAAAAGGGGAATATGCAGTTACCTTGGAAAAAACACAGTCGGTAGTCAAAACCTTAAATGCCCTATTTAAAGAGATCAATAGGGTTATGGCGCGTGTTGCCAAAGGCCGATTTAATGAACGTTTTGGGAATCTGGCGCAGGGTGAATATGGCCAGCTGGAATCTAATATCAATAAATCTTTAGAAGTATTAGAGACCGTGGTTTCCGAAACAGCCCAGGTTATGATCAAGCAAGGGTCGGGCGATTTAACTGAAAGGATTAATTCTGAAATTGAAGGGACTTTGTTGGTTTTAAAAGAGGGGGTTAATAATGCCTCTGCAAATATGGCAGGCCTAATGGCCCAGTCAAATTACTCTGTAGGAAAACTATCTCAAGGTACTAGCTTTATCCATAAAGAGGTCGATAACTTAGCCGAGAGAACTCGGGAGCAAAGGGCGGCCATTGAGCAAACGGCCTCAAGTATGGAAGAGGTGACGTCGGCGATTGAAAGCACAGCAGAGCACTCTGATGAAGTTTCCAAAATTGCTCAGGAATCTATTTCTAAAGCAGAGAATGCCAATACGGTCGTTCTACAAACCATTGATGCGATTGAAGAGATCGAGTCTTCAAGTTCAAGGATTTCAGAAATTACGGCATTGATTGATAGTATTGCTTTCCAAACCAATTTGCTCGCTTTAAATGCGGCGGTTGAAGCTGCCCGTGCGGGTGAGCATGGGCGTGGGTTTGCTGTCGTTGCCGGAGAGGTACGAAACCTTGCTCAGAAGTCTGCAGAAGCAGCTAAAGAGATTAATGCTCTGATTGCCGATACAGTGGATCGTGTTAAGCATGGGGCAGAGATGGCGGATAAATCCGGTGAAGCTCTGGATATGATTAATGAATCTATCTCGCAGATTAGTGAGTTTGTAAAAGAAATATCGACCAATGCTAAAGAACAGGCGATTGGGGCAACTCATATTAATGAAGCGCTGGCGAATATTGATCGAATGAATCAGCAGAACTCAAACTTGGTTGAAGAGACCTTGAAGCAAACGGATGAAATGAACTATGTTGCTGAAGATGTAAATACGGTCATGCAGAGCTTCAACATTGATTACACACAAATCAGTTTTGAGAATGCGATGCAAACCGGTGAATTTACCTTTGCTCGAGCGATTCAATCTCATCGCGCGTGGAAAGGGTTAGTGCATGGTTTTATCACCGGCCTGGATGTTGGTTTCAATAAAGAAGCGGCAACAGATCATACCAAGTGTGCTTTGGGTCAATGGTACTACGGCCCAGAAGGCCAAAAATATGCGCACTTGCCTTCTATGAGGACTCTGGAAGTAGAGCATATAGAGCTACATGCCTGTATAAGTCGGATTCTAGAGGCGCATAAGTTAGATGATGAAGAGATTGTCAAGCAAGAGCTTGTGAAGCTTGATCATCAAAGCGAAGTTGTTGTTCAAGAGCTGCTTAAGCTAGAAGCAGAGGTTGCTCGTGGAGTCTAGCTTTGATTGAACCCTTTCTCTAGAAAAAAGCCGGTCTTAGACCGGCTTTTTTATTGTCTAGTATTAATCTTCTGTGGCGGTTTAATCAAAATCAAGCTAATGATTTCTATGCTAAAATATTGTCTTTTTTTTAAGGGCGTTTGTCGCTGGGTTTTTTGGATCTAATATGAGTTTTTCAGCAGAAAAATACGATGTGATTGTTGTTGGTGGTGGCCATGCGGGGACAGAGGCAGCGTTAGCTTCTGCGCGGATGGGTCTAGAAACGCTTTTATTGACTCATAATATCGATACGCTCGGTGCCATGTCCTGTAATCCCGCGATTGGCGGTATTGGAAAAGGTCACTTAGTTAAAGAGATTGATGCATTAGGCGGTGCAATGGCTCTGGCGATTGATGAAGCGGGTATTCAGTTTAGGACACTGAATGCGTCTAAAGGCCCAGCAGTGCGAGCAACGCGTGCCCAGGCAGATCGCGTACT
Organism: uncultured Thiosulfatimonas sp.; assembly: GCA_964547865.1. Lineage (GTDB taxonomy): Bacteria > Pseudomonadota > Gammaproteobacteria > Thiomicrospirales > Thiomicrospiraceae > Thiomicrorhabdus. Next base: position 638 of record CAZJPO010000152.1, on the reverse strand, counting down.
CTATAAACAAGCCATTCTCACTCGTCTTGAAAATCAGCCAAACCTAACGATTTTCCAGCAGCCTGTTGAAGATATGATTCTTGAAGGCGAACAGGTTCGCGGGGTTGAAACCAAGATGGGGCTTAAATTCTATGCCGACCAGGTGGTGTTAACGGTTGGTACCTTCTTGGCTGGTCGCATCCATATTGGCCTGGAAAACTATGAAGGCGGTCGTGCCGGTGATGAGCCGGCCAACCGTTTGGCAGAAAAACTAAGAGAACTCAATTTACCAGTCGGTCGTTTGAAGACGGGTACGCCTCCAAGAATAGATGCGCGTACGGTTGATTTTGAAGCTATGCAGGAGCAACCGGGAGATAACCCGGTGCCGGTATTCTCCTATATGGGTGATGCGGCTATGCACCCTCAACAAATTCCTTGTTACATCACCTATACCAATGAACAGACCCATGAAGCAATTATGGCATCGTTGGATCAGTCACCGATGTATTCCGATGAAGGTGAAATTGACAGTGTTGGGCCACGCTATTGTCCGTCTATTGAAGACAAGGTAATGCGCTTTGCCGATAAAGATCGTCACCAAGTGTTTATTGAGCCAGAGGGTCTGACAACCACAGAGCTCTATCCAAATGGTATTTCGA
>CAZJPO010000151.1:0-4484 GCA_964547865.1 uncultured Thiosulfatimonas sp. | reverse complement strand
TCTTTAGTTGCTGCTTTCGCTTTACCTTGAGGGATCAAAAAGTTACGAGCGTAACCTGACTTAACAGAAACTTGATCACCTAAAGACCCTAGATTTTGTACTTTTTCAAGCAGAATAACATTCATGGCTTAAACCTCTATTGTTCTTCATTTTCCAATCGGCTTCTAAAATCGATCCAAATATCGACTAAACCGATGGTTGCTAAAATCAACATCACTTGTGGTAGAAAAAATAACAATGCATATAAAGCCACTAGCCAACCGACACTCATCTGATTGAATGCAACGGTCTTGTGCGCAATTGCCAAACCTTGAAACATCAGTCCTGTGATTAACACACCTGACAAATCATAAACCAAGCCTGGCTCCGTGCCATTAATCAGCCCCACTATGGCAAGCAAAATTGCCATGTAGGCGACTGATATAGGTAAAGCCAGATCATAAAAATCCGCTTTAAAACCGCCTGGATTATACAGTTCGCTCTGCCACCAACGTGCAACCACCAAAATGGAGAACCATAGAATGATGATAAACACCGCCAAAAGCATGGTCACCATATCTGCCATTGATTTAATGACCTCTAGGCTGTACTCAACTTTTGACTCTTGTAGCAGCGGTACAACGTGCTCATTAAATTGAGACATCCACCATTGCGTTGGGTCCGCGATCATTAAGTGGAAAATCACCAATAATGACCCGACCAAAATCATTGCAAATTGAAGTGCTGAAGCTAATGACTGTGTTTTCCGCAGAACCACCGCCATTAAAAATACCGGCAAGGTATATTCCACTATCGAAATCAATGCCGGAAAGTAACTTCCCGAAACCAGATAGGTGATCGATAGTATGCTCACCACACCCCAAACTAGGGTTTTAACACCTTCAGCTACTGAGATTCTCAAAGTAACCAAGGCGATAATTGCACCAACCAAAATACCGAATGGTGCCAAAAAGACGCTTAATGCTGAAAATAGAACTACTGCAATTAAGGCCTGCATTGGCCCTTTCATGACATAGTTAGCGATTCCTAACATAAGCTGTCTCAGTTATTTTTTCTAACAATCAATTACTTGTGTTGATCAGTGTATGGCAATAGTGCGATATAACGCGCACGTTTGATTGCCGTTGCTAATTGACGCTGATACTTAGCGCTTGTTCCAGTAATACGACTAGGAACAATCTTACCTGTTTCAGTAATGTATGCTTTCAAAGTATCTAGGTCTTTGTAATCAATTTGTTTTACGCCGTCTGCAGTAAAACGACAGAATTTTTTACGTCCAAATCCTCTAGCCATGTCTTACCCCTTATTGTCGCGACGATTGTCAGATTTATCATCTTTCTTCCCCATCATAACTGATGGTTCAGTGATCGCTTCTTTCTGCTTAACGAACATACTACGTAGTACAGCATCGTTATAGTAAAAAGAGTTATCTAGCTCATCAAGCGTAGCTTGATCACACTCGATGTTCATCAGAATGTAGTGAGCTTTGTGTACTTTATCAATTAGATAAGCAAGTTGACGGCGACCCCAGTCTTCTAGACGGTGAATTGAACCACCAGACTGTTCGATAAGGCCTTTGTAACGTTCTAGCATTGCAGGAACCTGTTCAGACTGATCAGGGTGCACTAGAAATACGACTTCGTAATGACGCATTAATTTTCTCCTTATGGATGATAAAACAGTCCCCCGACACTGCCTTGGCGCGGTGAGACAAGGAAATTCAAACACTTAATATAATAGAGGTGCCCGAAAGGCGCGAATTATAAATGATTTTGACGCAGTATTCAAACTTATTGCATTTGCATGCATCAGCAAAGGAAGGTAAGAAACGTTAAGGGAGAAAAAACCAAAAGTACCACATGGTAAGCAAGTGCCTTTAAGCACCTACCTACTGAAAACGTAAAGCAAGTCTCAAAGAGACTTGTTAATCTCGGCCAACACCTGACTTGGGTTATCCGCCTGAGTAATTGGGCGTCCAATGACTAGGTAGCTAGAGCCGGCTTGCACTGCATCCGCTGGCGTCATAATGCGCTTTTGGTCATTCACCGCACTTCCGGCAGGTCTAATTCCCGGCGTGACCAAGCAGAAACCACTCCCCAGCTCAGCTTTTAAAGCTGAGGCTTCTTGAGCAGAGCACACCACACCATCCAAACCAGATGATTTAGCTAAATTTGCCAATCTCAAAACATTATCTCTAGGGGAACCCGGCAAACCAAGCTCTTCCAAGTCTGCTTGCTCCATACTGGTCAAAACGGTTACCGCAATCAATAGCGGTTTGTTTTCAGATGCTTCAATCGCCTTTTTAGCTGCTTCCATCATTTTGCGACCGCCCAAGGCGTGAACATTAACCATCCATACCCCCATTCTGGCGGCAGCTTGAACAGCTTTAGCCACTGTATTAGGAATATCATGGTATTTCAGATCTAAAAACACATCAAAACCTTGATCGATCAACTGCTTTACGAAACTTGGCCCAGCTACAGCAAACAGCTCCTTACCTACTTTCAATCGGCACTGACCAGGATCGACAGTTTCGACAAATTCAAGGGCTTGATCTGCACTGGCAAAATCCAGGGCAATCAGTACTTTAGGGTCGTTAATTTGTTGACTCATTCTTTATTATTTTCCTATTGAAATCAGAACCTTATCAGGAGAATCTATTTCCTCTCTAACCTGGTTCTCTTTGTGTTCAACCTGCTGTTTTTTCAGCTGTATAATCTCGTCAGACAGCTTTTGGTTCTGACGCGTCTTGGCCCTCAACAGCCAACGCAACTTAATAACTTGAGTGTAAATAATGACCGCTCCAACCAGCATACCGACCACAAGTAAAGCCGACATCACAACACTGAGAGGCAGCGTCACCGTTAGGAGAAATAGGTTTAATTCCACAGAAATCGGGTTGAGTAACCCTACGACAACACCCATTGCCACAAAAGCAATGACAAGCAGAATCGAAAATAGTTTAATCATTACACCAACTCATTAGTCTTTTTCGAAATTATAAAAGATTAGCTAAATGATTATTGAAAAATAGGGCTATTTACAAAAAATTTATATGAGGCAATACTAAGGGAAATAAAAAAAGGGGGATGAAAACTCATCCCCCTTTTTAGTTTTAGGCAAAAAACCTAAAGAATCTTAAAGCAAAATATCTGTATTCTCTTTAGAATCATCAACGCGCTCACGAAGAGACTTACCAGGTTTGAAATGCGGAACTCGTTTATCTTCGAGCTCTACCGTCGCACCTGTTTTAGGGTTGCGCCCTACTCTCGCTTTGCGGTGATGCAAGCTAAAGCTACCAAAGCCACGAATTTCAATTCGCTCACCTTGGGATAGCGTATCAATCATTGCATCAAGAATTTGATTCACTGCAATTTCAACATCCTTCTGAGAAAACTGAGTCTGTTTTCTTGCAATGAGTTCGATTAATTCTGACTTGGTCATTTGTTATTGCCTTTGTCTGCTCTCATAGATGAGAGTCTTCATAAACTAATGCCAAAACATTAAGGTGTATAAAAGAGAAGCGCTTACAAAAAACGCCTCTCAATTTAACCTCGAGGATAATTACATTTTATCCTTGAATAGATCACCAAGAGTGCTACCAGCAACAGCCTGTTGCTCAGTGTAACCCTTGATCGCTTCTGCTTCTTCTGCCGCTTCTTTAGCTTTAACAGAAAGAGATAGAGAACGATTTTTACGATCGATGTTAGTGATCTTCGCAGAAACTTCATCACCTTCTTTAAGAACGCTTGAAGCATCACGAGTATCTTCTAGAAGTTCTGAGGCACGTAGGTAACCTTCAACTTCTGGAGCTACATCGATAACAGCACCTCTCTCGTCAACAGACTTAACAGTACCAACAACAATGCTTCCTTTACCGTTGTCTGCAACGAACTGACCGAATGGGTCTTGTTCTAGCTGCTTAAGACCTAGAGAGATACGCTCACGATCAGGATCAATAGAAAGAATAACAGTTTCTAGCTCGTCACCTTTTTTGAAGTCACGGATTGCTTCTTCACCAGGCTGATTCCAAGAGATATCAGTTAGGTGAACAAGACCATCGATACCACCGTCAAGACCGATGAAGATACCGAAATCAGTGATTGACTTGATGCTACCAGCGATCTTATCGCCTTTCGCGTGAGTCGCTGAGAAACCTTCCCAAGGATTAACAGTACACTGCTTGATCGATAGAGAGATACGACGACGCTCTTGATCAACGTCAAGGATCTTAACGCGAACTTCTTGTCCAAGGTGAACCACTTTAGATGGGTGGATGTTACGGTTAGTCCAATCAAGCTCAGACGTGTGAACTAGACCTTCGATACCGTCTTCGATTTCAATGAAAGCACCATAGTCAGTGATGTTTGCAACTTTACCACCCACTTCAGCACCCATTGGGTAACGAGAAACCATATCTGCCCAAGGATCTTCCTCAAGCTGCTTAAGACCAAGAGATACACGATTACGCTCTTTATCGAACT
>CAZJPO010000150.1:0-4488 GCA_964547865.1 uncultured Thiosulfatimonas sp. | reverse complement strand
TTTGTCAGGATTTTACAATAACCCAGTAAATAACTCAAGAATTATGGTGCGCTATTCTTGTCATGTTTCTTCTTTAAATGTGCCGCTTGCTCAGGGTCTTCTGGCTCAAGAATTACATCATCAAGATCGGGCAGTTTCATATCAATTTGCTCACCGCTAAGCTTGCTCAAAGACTTAGCCATTTTCTCTAATTTTTCATCTTGAACTTGAATATGATCTAGCAAACTATAGATTGCTTTTTCAACCGGATCAGCCATCTCTGAGCTCACCCCATAGGCGTCAAAACCAATTTTTTCAGCCATCGCCGCACGTCGTTTCTCGGTTTCATCCTGCTTTTTATTCACGGCTCTGCCTGGTATACCGACAACCGTTTCATTAGTGCTTACAGACTTGACCACGACGGCATTTGAACCAATACGGGCGTTATCTCCGATCTCAATCGGCCCCAAAACCTTTGCGCCGGCACCGACCACCACGCCATCCCCCAAAGTAGGGTGACGCTTACCTTGCTGCCAAGATGTCCCCCCCAGCGTTACACCATGATAAAGTGTCACATCATTACCAATCTCGGCCGTTTCACCAATCACCACTCCCATTCCATGATCAATGAAAAAACGTTCACCAATCGACGCTGCAGGGTGAATCTCAATCCCTGTAAACCAACGGGCGAACCCCGACACAAATCGAGCCAGCCATTTAAGCTTCAACTTCCACAAACGGTGTGCCAAGCGGTAAAACAAAATGGCATGCAAACCAGGGTAAGTAGTCAATACTTCAAAAGTATTACGTGCGGCAGGATCTCGCTCAAAAACACTATTAATATCTGATCTCAAACGTTTAAACATTACGCTACTCTTTACTTATTCTTTTGTGACTGGCGCTGAGCCGCCGTCAGGATACCTCTAAGAATATCAATTTCCTTAACATCTAGCTGGGATCGATTAAACAAACGACGCATTCTGCGCATAAACCGGGCATTCTTTTCCGGATCTAAAAACTCAATATCCTGAAGTGCTTGATAAAGATGATCATAAAACCCTTCCAACTGATCCGTTGTCGCCAACTTATGACGGTAGCCCTTTTGGTGAACCGACTCAATTTGAGTCGCCATCAGACACTCGTATGCAAAGACCTGCACGGCGGCACCGATATTTAGCGAGCTATACTGAGGATTACTTGGAATATGAGCCAAATAATGACACTTATCTAATTCGGCATTGCTTAAGCCTGAGTCCTCTCTCCCAAACAGCAGGGCAACTTCTCCGTCTACTGAGGTTTCCAAAGCCAGCTTAGCAGTCTCCCTTACATCCAACTGAGGCCATGACACTTTTCTTAAGCGCGCACTAGCGCCCACCACCAGCTTGGTGCCTTTAATCGCCGCATCTAAACTGTCAACCACAACAGCACCGTCCAACACATCTGCTGCACTAGAAGCCCTTGCAGAGGCCACTTGGCTGGGAAATTCTTTGGGATTGACCAAAACCAGCTGACTAAGCCCCATATTCTTCATCGCTCGCGCTATGCCACCGATATTACCGGGATGAGAAGTCTCAATCAAAACGATTCGAATCTTCGATAATCCTAGATGCAACTGGTAATCTTCAATCATGCTGGTTTTCCGTTATAATTCTCTACAATATTTCTTACCGCGTATTTTAACGTTTCTCGTAAAATAATGACGCAAAATTAAATCTCAAGGAAACCTCATGAACCCACTTCTGAATATCGCCACCGAAGCAGCACGACTCGCCGGCACACGAATCCTCAGTCATTTAGAAAACATTGACTCACTCAACATTGAGCACAAAGGCAAAAACGACTATGTCAGTGAAGTGGACAAAGAGGCCGAAACGCTCATTATTCAAACGATTAAAAAGTATTACCCTGACCACGCGATCTTAGCTGAAGAGAGCGGCATTGAAACATCGGGGAAAAACACCTCAAATACCCGCTGGATTATTGACCCACTTGATGGCACAACAAACTTCCTGCACCAGTTCCCTCAATTCTGCGTCTCTATCGCGGTCGAGGTAAAAGGCAAAATCGAACATGCCGCTATTTATGATCCAACCCGCGATGAAATGTTCACCGCCAGTCGTGGAGACGGCGCCAAGCTAAACAACCACAGACTCCGTGTTAGTCCACAAAAAACATTAGACAATGCGCTTTTAGCGACAGGTTTTCCATATCATGACTTCAGTTACATTGACGCTTATTTAGAGAGCTTTAAAGCCTTTATGACGCAAACTGCGGGTATCCGACGCCCAGGTTCCGCTGCCCTGGATTTGGCTTACGTCGCCTGTGGACGTGTAGATGGATTCTGGGAAATGAACTTAAAACCGTGGGATATTGCCGCCGGTGCACTGTTAGTTCAAGAGGCCGGCGGGCTCTCAACCGACTTTATGGGCGGAGACGGCTACCTTAATAGCGGAAACATTCTGGCAGCCAACCCAAAGCTCTATAAAGAGATGGCCAGTACGATTGGAAAAACCATTCCAAAAGAACTGCGTCGATAAAAGCAATCACTCTGTCATACCGCCAATCAAGCGTTGAGGCGGTACGACATTAAGATCGCATTCTCTTTACTCTCTACCAACTTTTCTTTTTCGCGATCCCAGCTCTTTGCCCGATAGTAATCTTTTCTAACCCCGTCATGGGCAAAACCAAGCTTTTCATACAATCGCTGAGCCTGACTATTTGACTGCCTAACTTCTAGAAAAACAATCTCAAAATCACTTTCCTTGAAGGCCTCAATAATTTTCTGCATCGCCTCTATCGCAATTCCCTGCCGCTGAAACTGAGGGGCAACACAGATATTTAAAATATGAGCTTCATCGAGTACCGTTAAGGTGCAGCAGTAACCGAGCATATTGCCATTTTGATCACAAAAAATATAATTCAGTCCCTGGTCAAGACTTTTTTCAAAGCCTTGAAGGCTCCATGGATACTCATAAGCTTGCTGTTCAATTTGATGAACCTGATGCAGATCTGCTTCATCCATCATTCTGACATAGTTAAATAAAGACATAACGAACGCTACAAAAAAGGACGGGCTTACAAAGACTCAACAACAGCTTGATAGAAACTTCTTTTGGCATGCGGATCAAACAACATCGTATCGAGGTCGGGTACATCAATAATTCGAAGTCCATCAGCCAGCTGTTCAGACAGCAAGTGATCGGGACTCATACTCAAAACAGACTCAACGCCCAATTCGATAATCTCTTCAACTGTGGAATAGGCCATTTCATCAGATGCTAGATTATCCAAGTCGTAGAAAACAATTTGTGATTCATCCCAGCCAAACGCCAACATAATGTTCTGCCAGAGCCGCCATGAAAGTTGTTCTTCATTTTCCCACACCAAATCCAAACCAGAACCGACCACCACAATCGCATTCTCAACTTGAGGACGGGAGATTTTTTGCAAGCTCGGTTGACCCACGATTGAATCATCACCTTGAGCCTCTGAAACATCTACAGTTGCGTCAACATCATCGTGAACTTCTCTAGATTCAACAAGTTGTTCTGGTTGGAGCGAAGAGAGCACTGACTCACCCATAAAACCGGATCGAACAACCCAGTTTTGCCCACCGAGCTGAGAGAACAACTCTTTATTGAACGTTGGATGAGACATTAAGCACTATACCGGAGCTTGAGGGTGAGCCTTATCTGCGTATGATTCCAGTCGGTTCAAGGCATTAATATAGGCTTTTGCTGAAGAGGTGACGATATCCGTATCCGAGCCTAACCCATTGACAATACGCCCCCCCTTCTCCAAGCGAACCGTAGTTTCACCAAGTGAATCGGTACCATCTGTCACATTACTCACGGAGTAAAGCTGCAATGAAGCACCTGACTCAACCAGGGACTCTATCGCTTTAAAGGTGGCGTCTACTACACCACTTCCACTCGCCAGCGCACTGGCTTCATCACCATTAATCCACATAGTCACTTCTGCTTGTGGTTTTTCACCAGTCTCTGTTGAAACCTTTAGAGCAACCAGGCGGAAAGCTTCATTTTCAACACGCTGTATATCATTGTCAGTCACTAGGGACTGCAAATCTTCATCATAGATTTCGTGCTTGCGATCGGCCAACTCTTTGAAACGAACAAACGCTTCATTCAGCTCCTGCTCTGTTTCAAACTCTGTGCCCAGCTCTTGTAAGCGCGTCTTAAAAGCGTTGCGACCAGAGTGTTTACCCAACACCATTTTATTGGTGCTCCAGCCCACATCTTCAGCCAGCATAATTTCGTAAGTTTCGCGGTGCTTCAGAACACCATCTTGGTGAATACCGGATTCGTGCGCAAACGCATTCGCCCCCACAATGGCCTTATTCGGTTGAACGGCAAAACCGGTGATATTGGAAACCAGCTTTGAAGTAGCCACAATCTCTTTAGTATTGATTCGTGTATCAACATTGAAAATATCAGGACGGGTTTTCACAGCCATCACCACTTCTTCCAAAGCGGTGTTACCAGCGCGCTC
>CAZJPO010000149.1:0-4514 GCA_964547865.1 uncultured Thiosulfatimonas sp. | reverse complement strand
CAATGAAGGCTTCATTGGCAGCAATGATATTGCCGAAAAGATCGGTTTTGGAAACAATGACGGTGTCTGCATCTAATACAAACTCTTTTTGGGTGACCGGACCGTTATCTCGCATTGTCTGACCTCTTTAAATCTATTTTTATAGGGTGTTTTTGACCAAAAACTTACACTGCACTATTCTTTGTTGACTAGAGAAAGTCTTTTTTACAGTAAATATGGATTTAAAAGCATTAGATATGCCAATAAGAGGGTGTTTAATTGGTGTTTTTATGTATGCTCATATCGATGAGCCTTTGTTTGTAATCCAAATAATCCTCGATCGCATCAGCATTTGACGGCGAAAGGTTAACAAACCCAAGTTTTAAGTAGATTTCATCTTCTGAATTATGGCGATGAGTCACCGCTGTATCTAAGCTTATTTCTTTAAATTCACCCCGTACAGGAATTTCAAAAACAAGCTCAAGTTCTGTTCCGGTCTTTGCGCCGCGTTGAGTGAGTACTCCTGCGCTATCAAGTGATAGATCTTTAAGAACAACTTCTGCGGTTCCGTTTTTACCAATTAAGACTGCTTTGCGCTTTGTTTTATATGACTTATGTTCAATCATTTTTTTCCAGTAGGAACAAGAAGAGTAACTAGATTAATTATGCCTGAAACCGATGGCGGAAGTTGGCATATTCTTTAATAACGAGTTGCGTATGAGCCGTGATTTTATTAAATTCCAGACCCATTAAATAGTCATGTTGATAGGGCGTAATATGGATTACTTGCGCCTCAATTTTTAGTGGGTTGAGTTGATCAAATCCAGGGAGACTGAATTCTAGTTTTACTTTTTCGTCTACCTTAAGCGGTGTGTGACAGGTGATGCCTAAACCACATGCTGAGATATCTAATAGTTTGGCCTCTATGTTTGCTTTGGCTTCGGCTGAGGATTCAATAACGGTTACAGGTTGAGAGGCTGAAATGCGGCCTTTACATCTTCTTTTTTCTAGCATGGATGTTCTTTACGCGATAATTTCTTGGTTGTCTTTTAAATAACCAAGGATTTTGTTTAAGGTCATAGGTTGGGCAAAGGCATAGCCTTGCATAATGTCACAACCTTCTTTTTCTAGAATATCTTTTTGAATAGTGGTTTCTATTCCCTCTGCAATGACCTTTAATTGCATAGATTTCGCTAGTTTAATGATGGTTTGGCACATTTGTAGGTCTGTATGTTGGGTAGCAATATTGTCGACAAAAGATTTATCAATTTTGATCGCTTCAATGGGGATAGTTTGTAGGTTTGACAAGCTTAGGTAGCCCGTTCCAAAATGTTCGAGGTGGGTGTTCACACCGAGTTTGCTTAATTTAATGACGGTTTGACTAGAATCTACAAAGTTCTCGGCCAAAATGTTCTCGCTGACTTCAATGTTAAATGCGTGGCCGGTAATAAAATTGCGTTTTAAAGCCGCTTCTATCGTTTCAGGCAGTGTGCTTTCAAACATTCCGTGTATTGAAAGGTTGATTGAAACTGGAATGGTTTTAGTGAGCACTTGGTTAATTTGAGTGATATCTTCTGCTACGCGGTTAATGACCCATTGATCAATCACCCTTGCTTGCTCAGCATTGTTTATTTTTGAAAGGAAGTCGCCCGCGGATATGACTTTGCGAGAATCTGGGTGGTGCCACCTTAGTAGAGCTTCCATTCCGGTTACTTTATCGTTGCTAAATTGTAATTGGTAGTAGAGGTCAAATTGGTTATTCTCGATTGCCTTATCAAGCTCACCTGAGGTTTTAATTTTCTGGTCAACCGCTTTTTGGGTGTCTAAGTTATAAAACTCGTAGGTGTTCTTACCGCGAGACTTTGCATGATACATCGCTATATCTGCATGGTTTAGAATCTCGGTGAGGTTGTCTCCATATTGGGGAAGAATGGCCACTCCAATACTTGCCCCAACCTTGGTCATTGTGTTGTTTATTTTTACCGGCGTGCCTATGGTGTGAATTAGGCGTTTGGCATAGGTTTCTAGTTTATTTACAAACTCTGGAATCGTGAGATTATCTGTACTCGAAATCAGCACAACAAACTCATCTCCTCCAATTCGTCCGATAATATCCTCTTTTCGAGCATGTTCTTTCATTCGCTTGGCGATTATTTTTAAGAGCTGGTCTCCAAATTCATGACCCAGTTGGTCATTAATCTTTTTGAAACCGTCTAGATCGATATAAAGAATGGCAGATTGTGTCTGAGTATTTTTGTTTTGGAATTGTCTGATGTGTTCGTCAAGTAGGTCGATTAGGTGTTGGCGATTAAAGAGCTGGGTAAGGTTGTCATAATAGGCTTGATTGATGATTTTGTACTCACGGTTTTTTATAGGGGTGATGTCGTGAGCAATTCCTCGAAAACCGTTTGGATTTTTATCTTCATCAAATAGCGGATACCCCCCCATTAGCAAGTGAATAGTTTGTCCATTTTGGTGTGTGAAAGCAACCTCTAGATTGTTAAATTGCTGATTAAGCATCACTTTTTGTTTCCAGCTGAGTATATTGTTTTTCTCAAAGCTGGCATCAAAAAGGGTGTTGATATTCTTTTCAATAATTCTTTCTTTTCGTATGCCTAAAATATCGAAGACTTGATCATTTGAAAATTTAAAATTGCCCAGTACATCGACTTCCCAAACCCAGTCACGATTAGTGTGGAGAAGGGATTGGTATTTTTCTTCGAGGGAAACTTCTCTTTTTTTAAATTTCCGACTTTGTATTTTCAAAAATAACCAAATTAATAGGGTTAAAAACAGCGAAGACAAGGTTGTAAACGTCAGGGCTTTGTACATATCTTCATTAAGTAATGGTGTTGTTTTTTGAACCAGTATCCCCCACTGGTTTATTTGGATTGGGGTGAAGGCGGTGTAAGTGATTTGGTTTTCTGAATAGTTAATCGGGTGAACAAGTTGGCGTGTTTTGTAGAGCGCTTGATTAATCGAAAGGTTATGGTCTGTTTTAATAAGCGGGGTCGACTTGGTTGAATAGGCGATCTCGGCCCGTTTGCTTTCGCTATTTTGTTGAATCAGAAAATAGTTTTCTTGTCGATGCAAGGCCGTAATTTGCTTTAGTGCTGCTTGATACTGTGATTTTAAATTGGCGTTTGGTGTGGTGCCTGTTGCTGGGTCAGTGGTTGCGTTATGAGTTAACGACAATAACTGAAGAAAGTTTGCCTGGGTAGACAGCTTTTCTGCCAGCGTTTTTTGGGTGTTCTCGATTGAGTAATTATGTACTAAAAAATAAGTTAAGGCATTTACAGACATTAAGGCAAAAAACGTGGCTGAAACCACAAAACCCATGTGTGAATGGGTGTTATTTAGCTTGTCCATACCACATTACCTTTAATACAAACCGACTGAAAATGATTTCTTAAGAATACCATTAAAGGTTTAGAATTGGAATTATTGTTTATGGCCTTGTTGAATGATTTTTAAATTTGAAATTCTATCTGCCGATTTAGAGACATTTTCCATTTTTTGGGAGTGATATTGAAGGATGATTTCATCCATTGGGATCGGCTTTGAATAAAGGAAACCTTGGATGATATTGCAGCCCTCTGCATTGAGTAAGTCTTTTTGGGACTCTGATTGAACCCCTTCAGCAATGATATTTATATTTAAAGTTTGTGCCAGTTGGATAATCGATTTACAGATCTGTAAATCCTGTTGACTGGAGGCGATTCCATCGATAAATGACTTGTCAATTTTTAGGGTATCGATAGGCAGTTTTTGTAGGTACGATAAACTTGAGTATCCGGTACCAAAGTCATCGATACTTGTGAGAATACCGCGTTTTTTTAATTCATTTAAGTTGCTGATAGTTAGGTCAAAATTTTTGAGAATACTGGTTTCAGTCACTTCAACCCTAATGTTTTGGCAGAAAGGTTGATCGATACCGGGATGATTCGGTTTGTGGCTTCGTACAGACGGGAAAGGTCAAGAATGGATTGCTCTATAACCCATTCATCAATGGACTGGATATGATTGGATTCAATGGCGACCTGTATAAATTCGGCAGGAGAAACCAGAGCATTTCGAGTTGGGTGCTCCCAGCGAATCAGAGCTTCCATGCCATATACCTCTTCAGACTCACTGTTAATCTGTAATTGGTAGTTGAGGGTGAACTCTTTATTGGCAATGGCTTGTTTTAAGTCTTTGGCGATATGTCTTTTGTACTCTTCGATCTCTCTCATGCTGGCATCAAAATAGCAGTATTTATTTTTGCCATCACGTTTTGCTTGAAACATGGCACTGTCTGCATGGTTGAGTACTTCCGAGGTATTTCGACCATCTTGTGGGATCATCACGATACCTGCACTGGCAGTGATCAGTACATTTTGAGCATCAATCTCCATAGGCGTTTGGATAATATTGAGTGCTTCATTTATGAAGGTCTCTAGTTTGAGCTTAAATTCAGGCATGAGCATTCGATTGGGACTAATGATTAAAAGGGCTCTTCCCCTGATCGAGTGGGTAACCATCATTCAGTTACCCCT
>CAZJPO010000148.1:0-4545 GCA_964547865.1 uncultured Thiosulfatimonas sp. | reverse complement strand
TATCAACTTCTTGCATACCCTTGCGACTCAAAACCACAATATCATACCCACTTAAGTCCGGTTTATGTAGACGAAATGCCTCTCGAGCGACTCTTTTTACACGATTCCGCCAAACGGCGCGTTGTAATTGCTTTTTGGCTATCGCCAAACCAAGTCGAGGGTAGTCTTTTCCGTTTGGCCGAACAATCATTGTCCAGTTACGGTTACCAAAACGTTCTGCCTGAGCAAAAACATGAGAATAGGATTGTGGAGTTAACAAGCGATTAGACTTAGGAAAACAATAATCTACTTGTTTAAAAGAAGAGAATTCTGGGCGTGTTGCCGACTCTTGTTGAGAATTCATAACACTCCCCAGAATTGGATCCAAGGTGCTGAAAAGCGCACCGTTGGACTATACTGTTAAGCGCTTACGTCCTTTTGCACGACGAGCTGCTAAAACTTTACGACCATTTTTAGTCGCCATACGAGCACGGAAACCGTGAGTACGTGCACGTTTAATTACGCTTGGTTGAAATGTACGTTTCATGTCACTGTCCTTAAAATTTCTATTCCGAATTCGGAAAAACGGGAATTATATAGAGTTATCTACTAGAAAACAATAACTTCAAGTAAATAAATTCCACCAAAAATCATGGTGTTGCTGATAAAGACAAACTTATAGTATTTCAATTAAATATAAACACTATAGGTAGTATATATAGTAATAAAAAATCTTTAAAAGTTGGACTAAACCAAAAGGACACCATAAGCCACAACGACATAACGGCCCAACTTACCGATTGTCACCAATACCAAAAACCAAATAAAGTTTACTCTGATCACGCCAGCAACAAAGGTAAGGGGGTCACCAACAATTGGTACCCAGGCAAACAGAAGACTCCATCTCCCCCATTTTTGGTAGCGCTGAATGGCAGCAGCATGGTCTTCATCAGATACCTTTAAAAACCTATGCCTGACATAGTCGCCTCCATACATTCCCATAAAGTAGTTGAGAACTGAGCCTAGAACATTACCCACTGTAGCAATAAGCACTAAAAGCACTGGGTCAAACTCATTCAGCAATAACGCACTGAGTACAACCTCTGAACTCAAGGGCAGAATGGTTGCAGCCAAAAATGCAGAAACAAATAGGCCGGTATAGCCAAGTTCGGTAAAGAATTCCATTAAGATAAGGTTTTAATAGGCGTTTTTGAAAATTGAAAGTGTACCCGAATAATAGGGAAATGGGCACCACACTGATTTAACCAGTCTATAAGTTAAACCGCTTGCCATTAACGCTATGCCTAGAAGTCTTTGTAAATAAAGACCGGCTGAGGTTCAAGTAAATAGCGTTCTTGCCAATTTTGCACACAACTTAGTCTACAAACCATAAGTGCAAGCATTGCTAACACTAAAGCCTTGTAGCTAAAGATAAAGAAGCCAAGCCCAAAAGAGATCTTAGCGTAAAACATGAGGCCCTTGATAAGCATATCAACCTCCATTCAACCCTTAAAAATATTGCCAAGGTATTCCATTGCTAGGTTTGTTTTTTATTTATATCTGATTTTAAGCAATTTAAAAGCCAAAGCTCTTAACTAGTATATCGGTTAAATGGGTAAAATCTTTCAGAAAATTACTTATGCTGAATACAAGAAATCGATAAAGAGCGCAATTAAAGGCGGTTTGAGATAAAACTTGAGGGGTTCACAGCCACTACAGAGCAGTAGTGGCCATGATCAGTCGCTAAAGCCGAAGCTTATTCGCCACCGATATCTGCCATGATGGCAAAACTCTTAATGAAAGGACCTGCCATACTTGGGTTCTTGATCATTGCACCAAAATCACCAGAGCTAAACTTAAGCTTACCTGTTGCCACAGCCATTCCCATTGAGGTCATGCCTAGAGGTTTCTTCATCCACTTCATCCAGTTTTCTTTGTCCGCACGCATATCCCAGTCAGCTGACTCACCATCCCAGCTACCTGCACGAACACACTCGCCGTTTTCGACAACAAAAACACCTGTAGGGTTTTCATCACTTTTAAAACCACAAACAATCGTTGAGTTAAAACCGATTTCAGCCAGTTTATCTTTGACTTCAGGGTCGCCATTCCAGCCATCTTTAAGTTGACTCATCCACTCTTCTGAAAATAATTGTGCCATAATTGACCTCTCTAAAATTCTGCTTCAAATTCCATTTATACACAGCCTGTGTTTTTAACAAAACTGCCGGATAAATGATCGGCGAATAATTCTAATTGATAAGTATATAACTGACAAATTGGCAAAATTAGGGGGTCATAAATATTTTCATTGGCGCTCGATTAACATATTAAACCCCCATTAAAAGCCTTAAAAAAACAATTGGCATATTCTTTATTTTCTTGGCCAGAAAAACACTGTTTTTTACAAACCTACAGAAACCGCAGAATAAACTTATTTTTCAACAAGTTAATAAATACAAATAGAGAGTTATCCACACGCTTTATATACAGAGTTATCCACAGAAAAAAGGCTTGTTTTAAAGTTATTCACAGGTATACTAATCACAGAACGAATTGAGCATCGCAGCTCATTACCACTTGTCACCAGCAAGGTGATAAATTTTCAGCCCCAAACACCACCAAAGTTATGAAATAACTAACCTAACGGGCTAAAAACACATAAAAATAAAGCAATAATAAATCTGTAATGGGGCCACGCCATAATTGTAAGTGATTATCGTTCCGTTGCCTTGGCGCTTGGTATTTACTTCTCCAGAAAAGTAAACATCTTGATTTGCGCCTACTTTGATATTTGAGGATACCAATCTTGTCTACGCTATGGGCTCAAAGCCTTAAATTTTTGGAAAACGATTTAAACGACCAACAGTTTCACACTTGGATCAGACCCCTTCAAGCCGTTGAGGAGGAGTCCGTCATTCGTTTACTTGCCCCCTCTACTTTTATTCTAGACTGGGTCAATAAGCGTTTAATGGAAAATATCCGCGAAGCCGTATCGATGGCAGCACCAAACAATACGCCAGAAGTGCTTCTGGAAATTGGTGACTATGCATTAGAAGCCGCCAATGAGCCTGAGGAAACAGTACCACAGCCATTACAGAAAAAAACTGAAACCAAAGCAAAAAACAAAACCTCAAAAAATAAAGCCAAATCGACTCAATCTGGTATTAAACACAATCTTAACACCAGCTTCACCTTTGAAACTTTTGTAGAAGGAAAGGCCAACCAGCTCGCTGCAGCAGCGGCAAGACAGGTCGCCGAAAACCCAGGCGGAAGCTATAACCCCTTCTTTATTTATGGTGGCGTAGGACTTGGTAAAACTCACTTGATGCACGCCATCGGTAATCAGCTGATGAAAGATAAACCTGATGCACGCGTGGTTTACTTGCATTCTGAACGCTTTGTTGCCGATATGGTGAATGCCCTTCGACACAACAAAATTGATGAATTCAAACGATTCTATCGCTCTTTAGATGCGCTATTAATCGATGACATTCAGTTCTTTGCCAATAAAGAACAGTCTCAAGAAGAGTTCTTTCATACCTTCAATACTCTACTGGAAGGTAATAAGCAGGTTATTTTAACCAGTGACCGTTTTCCCAAAGAGGTT
The DNA here is from genome assembly GCA_964547865.1 of uncultured Thiosulfatimonas sp. Lineage (GTDB taxonomy): Bacteria > Pseudomonadota > Gammaproteobacteria > Thiomicrospirales > Thiomicrospiraceae > Thiomicrorhabdus. The sequence goes on along the minus strand of CAZJPO010000148.1, from coordinate 956 downwards.
GATGGCCTAGAAGACCGCCTAAAATCTCGCTTTGGCTGGGGACTGACGATTGCCGTTGAGCCGCCAGAGTTTGAAATGCGCGTCGCGATTCTCCTGAAAAAAGCTGCTGAGTACGGTGTCGTTTTACCTGACGAAGTTGCGTTCTTTATTGCAAAACGCCTGCGTGGAAATGTTCGAGATCTTGAAGGCGCGCTCAAGCGAGTCGGTGCCTATGCTCAGTTTACTCAGCAAAATTTAACCGTTGATGTGGTCAAAGAAGCCCTTAAAGATCTGCTGGCATTGCAACAAAAAATGGTTACCTTAGAAAACATTCAAAAAACTGTCGCGGATTATTATAAAATCCGAGTGGCAGATATATTATCTAAGCGTCGAACTCGCAACATAGCAAGGCCGAGACAAATTGCAATGAGTATTGCAAAAGAGCTGACGAACCACAGCTTGCCAGAAATTGGTGATGCCTTTGGTGGAAGGGATCACACAACGGTTTTGCACGCAGTTCGCAAGGTAAAAGAGTTGCGTGAAACCGACCATCATATTGATGACGATTTTAATAGTTTAGTTCGAATCATAACCAATTAGTGTTTAGGGATACTTGGCATGAAAATCACTCTAACCCGTGAAAACCTTTTAAAAGTTCTGCAAACTGTCGGTGGCGTTGTTGAAAAACGCCAAACGATGCCTATTTTAGGCAACATTCTACTTCAAGTCGCAGAAAACACTCTGACCGTTACCGCATCAGATTTAGAGATTGAAACCCGCGCTCAGACCGAGCTGGAATCTTCAGATACCAACCAGTTTGCCATCACCCTACCGGCGATGAAACTCATCAATATTGTGCGCTCTCTGCCTGACGGTTTAACGATTGTGATGGAGTTTGAAGAGTCTCGCTGCAACCTATCTGCCGGTCGTTCTCGTTTTAAGCTTTCAACCTTGCCTGCGGAAGACTTCCCAACCAT